>JACMNN010000129.1 GCA_014378555.1 Burkholderiales bacterium
CCTACCCACATTTGATTCGGATGGCTGCACGCACCTGCGCGGCGAAGTTCAAGGAAATATTTGACGCAGTGCCCTTGCCTGAATTTGTGGAGTTGCCCACCGGCGTAAAGAAGTCACGCCTGAATATCTACGGCGTAATGCCACAAGACCTAAACGGCCCGGAGCGGGCATTTGCCGAAATGCTGGATGCTGACACGTCGGGCGCGGTCGAGTACTGGCTCCGTAACGAACCGCGCAAGCCGTGGTCTATTGGTATCGTGATGCCCAGCGGTGACCGCTACTTCCCCGACTTCGCCATCAAGGTGGCCGGACGTACTGCGGGCGGTGGCTTGCTATTGGTGGAAACTAAGGGCAATCACATCCTGAATGGTGACGACACGCTGGACAAGATTCTGGCGGAACACAAGGTGTACGGGGTGCCGTTGATGCTGGTGCAGGATGCTGGCGGGCGCTTTATGACAGTGAAGTACTTCCCCAACACCGGGCGCAACGAGGAAGATCAAATTTTCCGGATTGAGAATCTGGGGGGCTATTGATTCGTCGAGCTTCAATTGCTATCTATTTGATAGCTGCTTGCGCAGCACTTATATATGCCAAATAGGCCGATAGCCCCTGTATAACGGGCGAAAGCAGCTATTAGTTAAATAGCATGTTGATAGCCTACGCATTCAAAAATGGAGGGTAGCCCCGCACCCTGTCCGCCGCTTCAAGCCCACATCTCCCAGCAAGCAAGCCAAATCCCTGTGTAATTCCCGTGTAATCAGGCAGAGAAAATTACACAAAATGAGGGAACCGCATGGAATGTCCAAAATCACTTAAATGGAAAAACTTTTTGGAAAATCAGCAACTTAGGAAGTTTTGAGAATCGGATAGAACTCGGCATACGCCTCGATCTGAAGACTGTTAATCCGTAGGTCCCTGGTTCGAGCCCAGGTCGAGGAGCCAACACTTTGTTGGAAATTGATGTAGAAAAAGCTTGCAGAGATGCAGGCTTTTTTGTTTTGGGCCACGCCCAAATGGTGCCTCTTGGCTTGCGGCCCGGCAAAGCGGGCGCATTCGCGATACAGTTCGTGCATGAACACACCAACAGCACATTACTCGAACAACCGCGCGGTCTTGGCGCAGATTGCTAAGCAGGCGATGATCGATCGCGGGCTTGAGCCTGAGTTTTCTACGGCGGTTGAGCGGGAGATGGGCGATATCGCCGGCCCCTCGCATGAAACGGGTGGCGGTATTCGCGATCTGACTGCGCTGCTTTGGTGTTCGATTGATAACGACGATTCGCGTGATCTTGATCAGCTTTCGGTCTCTGAGTCTTTGGCCGATGGCGCAATCAAGGTGTTGGTGGCGATTGCCGACGTGGATACGCTGGTTAAAAAGGGCACAGCCATTGATGATCACGCGCACAACAACACCTGTTCGGTCTATACCGCGGCGCGAATTTTTCCGATGTTGCCAGAGCGGTTGTCGACCGACTTAACGTCGCTCAACGAGCACCAAAAGCGGCTCACGATGGTCACCGAGATGGTGTTCGATGCGGCGGGCGAATTGCAGTCGAGTACGGCCTATCGAGCGCTGGTGTTGAACCGCGCAAAGCTGGCTTACGATTCGGTGGCCGCTTGGCTTGAGGGGCAGGGCGAATTGCCTGCCGCCGCGCGTGCTGTGGTGGGAATGGAGGCGCAACTTCGGGCGCAGGATGGCATTGCGCAAAAGTTGCGGGCGAAGCGTCGCGCGCACGGCGCGCTGGACTTCGACACTATTCAGGCCAAAGCGGTGTTTGAAGGCGACCAAGTGGTGAGCCTCGCGGTGCAAGAGCACAACCGCGCCCGCCAGTTGATCGAAGAATTCATGATCGCCACCAATCAGGCGAGCGCGCTGTTTTTGACCGCAAAAGGTTTTTCATCACTGCACCGCGTGGTGCGCTCGCCGGAGCGCTGGTTACGCATTGTGGACGTGGCAAAAGCGCTCGGCGAGGCGTTGCCGACTGAGCCTGATTCAAAGGCCCTGGAGGAGTTTCTGGTGCGTCGTCGCGCCGCCGATCCGACGCGCTTCCCCGACCTGTCGCTGACCATCGTCAAGCTGATGGGCGCGGGCGAATATGTGATTGACAAACCGGGCAGCGAAGGCGTTGGGCACTTCGGCTTGGCGGTGCATGACTATGCCCATTCAACCGCGCCGAACCGGCGCTTTCCGGATCTTGTGACGCTGCGTTTGATGAAAGCCGCCTTGATCGGTGCACAGTCGCCGTACAGCGATGCCGAGTTGTTTGCGTTGGCCACCCATTGCAGCCAGCAGGAGGATGACGCCAACAAGGTTGAGCGTCAGGTGCGCAAAGCTGCCGCTGCGCTGTTGTTGGCTTCGCGCGTTGGCGATCGGTTTGATGCCATTGTCACCGGCGCGTCCGACAAAGGCACCTATGTGCGGGTGTTTTCGCCGCCCGTGGAGGGGCGATTGGTGCAGGGTTTTGAAGGCTGCAAAGTGGGCCGCAAGCTGCGCGTTGAATTGCTGGGCGTCAACGTGCCGCGCGGGTTTATTGACTTTGCGCGGCGCGATTAAGTCAGGGAAACATGGAGTTATCAGCTCGTCATGCTGAGCGAAAAGCAAAGGCCATGCGACATGCAATGGTTTTTATGAATTACCACCGTGGTCGCATGCGAACTGATCCTTCGCTGCGCTCAGGATTACATTAATCTGCGTTTGCTACGGTAATTTGCAGCGGCGCTTCTGAGCGAGATATCCGCTGTGAGTACCGAAAAATTGTGTTGTGATGCCTTTTGCGCTTGGGGGCATTCGCGGGCGCTGCTGCAGATAGCGCTTTTTGCGACAATCAATGCATGGGAAATCTATATTTAGTGCGTCATGGGCAGGCCTCATTTGGCGCGGCCGACTACGACAATTTGAGCGAGTTGGGTCACAAGCAAAGTGTGAAACTCGGCGAGCATTTTCGCGACACAGGCGTGACGTTTGATGCGGTGATCACCGGCACGCTTAAGCGCCACGTGCAAACTTGGCAAGGCATCGCACAGGGCATGCAACGTGACGATGGCGACGCGCTGGCGTGGCCAGGCCTCAACGAATACGACCCCGCTGCGATCATTCACGCGATCCATCCCGAGCCGTTGCAAAAGGCGACTACGCCGGAGCAGGTGAAGAGTCATTTTCGCTTGCTACGCACAGGCTTGGCGGCATGGATGCAGGGCAAAACTGAGCCGATTGGCATGCCCAAATACGCAGATTTTTTGGGCGGTGTGACCAGCGCATTGGATCATGTGCGCGCCAATCACTTCGGCAAAAACGTGTTGATCGTTTCGAGCGGTGGGCCAATTTCAACGGCGGTCGGCCATGTGCTTGGCGCGAGCCCGGAGGCGACGATCGAATTGAATTTGCGCATCAAAAACAGCGCACTCAGCGAATTTGCGTTCAACCCGAAGCGGCATGTGCTGGTGAGCTACAACACGGTGCCGCATCTCAGTTCGAAAGCCGATTCGGAGTGGGTGACTTACGCGTGAGCCACACGCGCTGCGGCCATCAGAATTGCTGCTGAATGGCAATTTAATACAAAAGCTGATTAAGTTTCGCGCCGCGCCATCCAGATCCTTCAAGCTCGATTAACGGGCGAAAACAATACCTACGGAGTTACGTTTTGCAACTGTCCAGCACCGCCCCACTTGAGCCACCCGACATTCCAGCGGGGTACGTTGAGATTGCGACCGGCAGCGGTTTTTCTAGTCGCAACGCCACCTTTTATGGGCAATGGGTCAACGAGCGTTTGCGGCTCGGGTTTCGTGTCGGCGACCAGCACCGCAACTTGGGCGGAGTGCTGCACGGCGGCATGTTGGCCACCTTTGCTGACGTCCTGTTGCCGTGTGCCGCCATGTATCAGGCGTTCGCAGGGCGGCGCTTTTTGCCAACCATCAGCTTGCAAATTGACTATCTGGCGCCGGCCGCAATGGGCGCATGGGTGCACGGCGAGGCCGAGGTATTGCGCACGACGCGCAATATGGTGTTCATGCAGGGCTTAATCCATGCTGACAACGCGCTCATCGCTCGAGTGAGCGGCGTCTTTAAACACGGTTCGGCGAAGTTTGAGGCCGATGCTGACTTTTTTAAAGTTAAGACCGCCGATCAGTTACGTAAAGATTAGCTGGTCCAAATCGCTGTCCTGATGTGTGCCTGACACAGCTAACTGCACCGCAAAAAATAAGGGCACACCGAAGTGTGCCCTGATCCGCGTTGCCTGATCGAAACTAGCTAGTTCCGATCAGTGCGCGCAGCTACGATCTACCAAATGTACGAGCCGTAGGTTGGGCTTGCCACGATGGTGATTGGCAACGCGGCGTTGCTGATGTAGGTGCTGACATCAGCCGGCAACAGCAGCCGTCTAGCCAGCAGCGCGTTGGCCGCGGCCGTCCGCGCGGCCACTAAGCCGGCGCGGTTGCCATAGCGCTCGTCAAGCGACAGTCGCGGGTCGCCGATGGCATCCCGTGCTGCTTTGGTCGGGGCGAAAGCAATCGACTGGCCGCCGGACTCGCAGCCATCGGTGCCGTCAGCCTTGCCGCCAAACGCTGCGGCGCGCAACGCCCAGCCTGAGTTGGTCGCAATTGGCGCCACCACCTCAGGCAGTCGGATGCCTGGAATATCGTTGCCGTCGATGTCAACCTTCGGCACTGAGTTTGGGTAGAACTTATTGGTGACCATGCCGGGAAAGGTGTTGAGCACACCGGCCGAAAACGCCGGGCCAAAGTCCCAAACGTTGCGCACCGTCACCAGGCCCGAATAGGTGACCTTGGGAATCGTTGGGTAGCCCAAGCTGGCCTGCGGAACGGCGCCTATGCCGAGCATCGAGAACGCGCCCGGCACAGCAAATACCGCTGTACCGTTGTCGATGCTTGCCACCGCACTTGCGGGTGGCGCGGTGCCGCCAATCCACTGATCGAGACCTACCCACAGCGCGCGCAATAACGGGTTGGACTCAACGCCGCTGCCGACCTGAGCGCAGGCGCCGAACGAGGTTGCGCCGACCACCGTATTCGGGGCCGAGGCGCCGCCGTGTTGCGCGCCCGCTACTGAATAATTGCGCACGTTGGCCGGTTCGACTACATCTTTTCCGGTTATCGGATCGGTGGTCAGCGTCGAGCCGGCCTTCACCCAATATTCGTTTCCAGAAAAGATATTCATGATCAGCGGGCAGGTGCCAGACGCGGAACAGCGAACATTGCGGCCATCGGTTTTGCCAGTGATCGAATCGGTGGTGGTGGTGTATGAAAACGGGAACACGGCCTCCACATTTAAATGGTTCTGACGGTTCCGTTCAGTGCGCCCGGTTTGGGCGAAACGGTAGTTGATGCCTAAGCCATTGCCGCCACCGATCCAGTTGAAAACGCCATCAAACACCTTGCGCCCCGAGAGATCCTGATTGAAGCCGAGCCAAACATAGTCGTTCATCATGCGCGCGGGTTGCGATAGCGACCACGCCACCACGCGCTTGACATCCCCAGCCAGCGGGTTGGCCGTACCCACGCTGTCCTTCGACTCGTTGCGCAAGAACGACAGAAAATCGCGCGTGGCTGCCAAGCCGATCGCGGCCACATAAGGATCCGCCGCGGTAAACTTCAACTCATAGATCCAGCTTTGCTGAAACGCCGCACCACCCGCTAAGGCAATGGTGTTGGCGCTGGTCCATGACCAGCCACTCGACGGGATAACCGTCGGGGTGTCGGTCAGATAGTTTCGCATGGTCAGCTGCGCTTGGCCAGTGTCCGTGGAGGCCGTGTTGTAGTACGTCTGAAACGACTTGGTAGTCGCGTTATCGTTAACGATGTATTCGTAGCTCGGCGCAGTCAACACGCTGCCATCAGCCGCTTTTGCTAGCGGCAGATTGATGTGCAGGATGTCGGCGTTGGCGTTGCTGGCAGTGGCTCCGTCCCATCCCGACCACACCAGCGTGTAGCCCTGATTCATCAAAAATGCGTTGCTGCCCGCATCGGCCGCGGTGGTCGGATTGTTGCCGCCGCTTGATTGATTGAAGCCGCCAAACAGCTTGCTGCCGCGATTATTCACCTCATAAAAAATCTTGTGGTTGCCCTTGCTTGAGTCCACCGGTTTCAGGATGAAAAAATCCATTGAGTAGGGAACGGCACGGGTGGCCGGATCTTTTTGCGCCAAGGCGATGTCGGCGATCACCGCGTTGCGCGCATCATTGGGGTCTAATTGCCCGAATACCGTGCCGCGAATTTTTTGATATTGGCCGACGCTGCCGAAGCTGGTTCCGCCAAAGGTGACCGCCTCGCTGGTCACCGTATTAATGACAATCTTAGTGATGCCTTGCACGGGTGCGGCCAGCACCACCGGGTTGCCGGTGTCGCCACTTGACCCGCAGCCTGCCAACGCCAGCGCAGCGGCTGACGCAATGCCCAAACTTTTCAGAAAAAACCCCCACGAGCGAACCTGTTTCATGTGACCTCCTTGGATAGACGATGAGTCGCGACTTCATTTTGAAACGTGTTTTTGTGAGTCGCGTAATTCAGCATATGCCGATCCACAGCCGGTCAGGCTGTTGCGTATCGATAATTCGAAACCGCCAATCCAGTCAAGCCAGAAAATGCGCTTGGTAAGCGGTGAAGTTACTTTTTGCCAAGCCCGCTGCGCCCGCTAAGCCTTGGCCATCAACTCGCGCAACACAAACGGCAGAATGCCGCCGTGTTTGTAATAGTCCACTTCAATCGGCGTGTCGATGCGGCAGAGTACGGTCACGTCGCGGGTGGTGCCGTCGGCTCGTTGAATGTGCAGGCGCATGTCTTGCTGCGGCTTCAGCGCCGCGTCAACGCCGTAAATCGAGAATATTTCATCGCCGCGTAAACCGAGCAACTGATGGCTGTCGCCATCTTTAAATTGCAACGGCAGCACGCCCATGCCGACTAAATTTGAGCGATGAATGCGCTCAAAGCTGCGTGCGATTACCGCCTTCACGCCAAGCAGCATGGTGCCCTTTGCCGCCCAGTCGCGGCTTGAACCGGTGCCGTATTCTTCGCCGGCAAAAATGACCGTCGGCGTGCCGCGCCGGATGTATTCCATCGCTGCGTCGTAAACCGGCACACAAACGCCGTCGAGCAGCGTGAAGCCACCTTCAACGCGACTGTCGTCGTCACGCGGTGGCAGCATCAAATTTTTTACCCGCACGTTGGCGAAGGTGCCGCGAATCATCACGTCGTGATTGCCGCGACGGCTGCCGTAGCTGTTGAAATCAGCCTTTTTCACGCCGTGTTCTATGAGGTAGGCGGCGGCGGGCACGCCCTCTTTAAACGAGCCGGCCGGGCTGATGTGATCGGTGGTCACCGAGTCGCCGACCATGAGCAAAGCGCGCGCCTCCATCACGTTGCCGATGCTCCCGGCGTGCATGTTGAAGTTTTCAAAAAACGGAGGTTTTGCGATGTAGGTGGATTCTGGCCAGGTGTAGACCTGGCCCACCGGAGCGGGGATCGCGTTCCACAAATCATGGTCGCGGGTGAAGTCCCCGTATAGGTCGCGAAACACGGCGGGATTCATCGCGAAATGCATCAGTTTTTGCACCTCATCACTCGACGGCCAGATATCACGCAAAAACACCGATGCACCGTCATGGCCTACCCCCAGCGGCTCGGTTTCCATGTTGATATTGACCCGTCCGGCTAATGCAAAAGCAACCACTAATGGCGGGCTGGCCAAAAAATTTGCGCGCAGATTGGGGTGAATGCGCGCCTCGAAATTGCGGTTGCCTGAGAGCACCGCAGCGCAAATCAAATCGTTGCTGATGATTGCCTCGTTGAACTCGGGCGCCAAGTCGCCGGCGTTGCCGATGCAGCTGGTGCAACCGTAGGCGGCCACATCGAAGCCCAACTGGTCGAGCCATTGCTGCAGGCCAGTCTCCTGCAAATACGCGCTGACCACGCGCGAGCCGGGACCGAAGCTGGTCTTCACCCGCGGGTTCACGGTCAAGCCCTTGGCCACCGCGTTGCGCGCGATTAAACCGGCCGCCAGCATCACGCCGGGGTTTGACGTGTTGGTGCAACTGGTGATCGCCGCGATAAGTACGTCGCCATGGCCGATGTGGCAGTCAACAGCGGGCACCTCCGCGCTGACTGCAGCGATGGCGTCAGCACTGCCGACGGTGGGTCGATCGGCCATCTCCACCACGTTGCGGGTGACCACCTTGGGCGGCAGCAGCGGTTTAGTGGTGACGGCAGGACGATTAGCCGCGTATCGTTTGCCGAGGTCCGTTGCATGCTTATTGAAGCCGTTCTCGGCGCCCGGCGCGACGAACAATGCCTCAAAACTGGTCTTCATATCCGGCAAGGCAATGCGGTCTTGTGGGCGCTTCGGCCCAGCGAGGCTTGGCACGATGCTGGTGAGGTCGAGCACCACTGTGCTGCTGTAGTCGATCTCGCCCGCGCGCGGCATGCCGAACAAACCCTGCGCTTTAAAGTAGGCGGTGAACACATCAATTTCGGCCTCAGTGCGCCCAGTGCCCACGAGGTATTCGACGGTCTTCTCATCCACCGGAAAAAATCCCATCGTCGCGCCGTATTCCGGGGCCATGTTGCCCAACGTCGCGCGATCCACCACGCTCAAGCTCGCAGCACCCTCGCCAAAAAATTCAACGAATTTGCCCACTACTTTTTCTTTGCGCAACAGCTCGGTGACGGTCAACACCAGGTCGGTTGCCGTAATGCCCTCGCGCAACGCGCCGCGCAGCTCCACACCCACCACATCCGGCGTCAGCATGTACACCGGCTGGCCGAGCATCGCGGCCTCAGCTTCGATGCCGCCCACGCCCCAGCCGACTACACCCACGCCGTTGATCATGGTGGTGTGACTGTCAGTGCCAACCAAGGTGTCGGGGAAGACCACGCCGTTTTTGATCTGCACGCCGCGAAACAGATACTCAAGATTGACTTGATGCACGATGCCGATTCCCGGCGGCACCACCTTGAACGTGTCGAATGCTTGCATGCCCCATTTCAAGAATTGATAGCGCTCGCCGTTGCGCTGAAATTCCAGCTCCATGTTGAGGCGCAGCGCGTCGTGAGTGCCGTAGTGGTCGATCATCACCGAGTGATCAACCACTAAATCTACCGGCACCAAAGGCTCGATGCGTTTCGGGTCTTTGCCCATTGCCGCGGCCACATTTCGCATCGCGGCCAGGTCGGCAAGTAACGGCACCCCGGTGAAATCCTGCAACACCACACGCGCCACCACGAACGGAATTTCGTCTACGCGCGGCGCGCTGGGCTTCCAGTTGGCGAGCTCAACGATGTGACTCTCGTCAACTTTTTTGCCGTCGCAGTTGCGCAGCACCGATTCAAGCACCAAACGAATCGACACCGGCAACCGACTGATCGGCCCGACGCCGGCAGCCTCAAGCGCCGGCAGGCTGTAGAAGTTCAAAGGACTGGTTGAATGGGTGACAAGCGGGCGGAGGGTGTTGTGCAGATTGTGTTGCATGGTCAAGGTTCTCGAACGACGGCGGAGATTACACGCTACCCTGAATCGCCACGCCTGACAATCAGACGTTGCCAGCAAAGGCCCGGTTTTGCGATGGCACCGACTCCGCCAAGGGTGCGGTTGCGGATAGGACTCGCTATGCTTGAGGTCACGGTGCAAGGCGATCAGCTTTTTGATGAAATCCCAATTGCGTCAGGGAAACGCAGATTTATTCGTCACCGCCGCCCCGGTCTTCATCGGGAGGGCTACAAGCTGTCACGCTGCGAAGTCATGATTTATTCGCCACTCCGCCCCGGTCTTCATCGGGAGCATACGAAAATCGGATTTATCCGCTTTTTTCGTTATTCCGGCGTAGGCCGGAAGCCACACCCTACGCTGCTCATTGATTTGTAGGGCAACATGGATTCCGGCCTTCAGTCACCCCGGCGAAGGCCGGAGCGGAATGACGAAAATAGCAAGTAAATCCGCGTGTCTTTAGGGATAAACGCTGAATTACCTCGATATCGATCTATTACCCACTCCTTAAATGCAAACAGTCCAAGTCTCTCTCGCAGATCGCCCTTACCCAATCCACATCGGCCCCGAGTTGCTAGGCAGCAGCGATGCGCTCGCTCCGTTCATCAATGGCTCGGTGGTGGTGATCGTGACTAACGCCACGCTGGCACCGCTATTTTTGGCGCCGGTTCGAGAGGCAGCGATCAGGTTGGGCAAGCGGGTGCTCGAGATCGTGTTGCCCGACGGCGAAGCGTACAAAACCGCCGCGTCACTCGACCAGATTTATGCCGCGATGCTCGGCGCAAATTGTGACCGCAAAACCACCCTCATCGCGCTCGGTGGCGGCGTGATCGGCGACGTTGCAGGCTATGCTGCGGCCACCTACCAGCGCGGCATTCCGTTTATTCAAATGCCCACCACGCTGCTGGCGCAAGTGGACTCGTCAGTAGGCGGCAAAACGGCGATCAATCATCCGCTCGGCAAAAACATGATCGGCGCGTTTTATCAACCTCAGGCAGTGCTGTCAGACACCTCCGTGCTCAAGAGTCTGCCACCGCGCGAATTCGCTGCGGGCATGGCGGAGATCATCAAACATGCGCTGATTTGTGATGTGGATCACCTGGCAGAATTAGAGCGCGATGTGGCTAAGCTGCAAGCGCGTGACGATGAAACGCTGGCTCGTGTCATCGCCCACTCTTGTCGCATCAAAGCCGATGTAGTGAAGCGTGACGAACGCGAAACATTGGGTATTCGCGCGCTGCTCAATCTTGGTCACACCTTCGGTCACGCCATCGAAACCGAAATGGGCTACGGCGCATGGGTTCATGGCGAAGCGGTAGCGGCGGGTTGCGTGCTCGCAAGCCAGCTGTCATGCCAGTTGGGGCATTTAAGCGTGGCCGATGTCGAGCGCACCACACGTCTGTTCGCAGCGTTCAATCTGCCAGTGAAAGCGCCGAAAGTTGCGGCCGCCAAACTCGTGGCGCACATGCAGCGTGACAAGAAAAACGAAGGCGGCGTGATCACCCTGGTGCTTCTCAGACGACTGGGGGAAGCCTATCTGGATCGCTCGCAGACGTCCGCCAACTTAACGGCGTTTCTTAGCAAGCAGATTGACGGCGTCTGAGACTGACGCGCGCCTTACAGCCACGCTGGTAACCGCTTGACCGTTTCACAAAGCGCGGGCACGGGCGGCGGCGCGGCACAAATTGGGTAAGCTTCCGGCTGCGGCGTCAAACCCACACATAAGCATTTAATTAAGCTAGACCGACGAAAGCGGTCTGCCCAAAAACACTCAGCGGGACGGTGCGTGGCCAGCGTGCGCCTGACAGAGCAGGTCAATAAAAAGGACAAGATGACCGATTTTTTACAGCTGTTGCTGAGTGGCGTTGCCACCGGGGCCATTTATGCGATGGCCGCGCTGGGCTTTACGCTTTTGTGGCAAGCCGCCGGCACCATCAACTTCGCGCAGGGCGAGTTTGTGATGCTGCCGGCGTTCGCCATGTTGATCGGCATGTCGTTCGGATTGCCGTTGTGGGCGTCGTTTATTGTCGCCGTCGCGTTGTCTATTTTGGTGCTTGGCGCGGCGTTTAAAAACTGGATCGTCGACCCGATGCGTGGCAGCGGTGTGGTGGCCGTAGTGGTGGCAACGCTGGGTTTGTCGATCGGCCTGAAGTCGTTTACTAAAGCTGCCTACAGCGCGGAACCGCATCCCTTTCCAAGCATCTTCGGCGACGAGGTGTTCAAGCTTTTCGGCCTCACTATTTCGTACAGCGATGTTGGTGCGCTGGTGTTTGCCGGCGTGATGGTGTTGGGCCTGCAAACTTTTTTGAATAAGACCATTACGGGCCGTGCCATGCAAGCGGTGGCGCAAAACACCTTCTCGGCGGAGGCGCTCGGCATTAACGTCAAGCGCATGATTTTTTATACGTTTGCCATCAACGCGATTCTGGTGGCGGTGACGGCGCTGCTCATCACGCCGACCTATTTGGCCAAGTTCGACATGGGCGACAACATCGGGTTGAAAGCTTTTTTTGCCGCGATCATTGGTGGCTTCAATAACTCACGCGGCGCACTGCTCGGCGGTGTGCTGGTGGGTGTGCTTGAAAACTTGGCGGGCGCCTACCTGTCGCCGGCCTACAAAGACGGCGTTGCACTGGTGCTGTTCATGGCGGTCATCTTGGTCAAACCCGATGGTTTGCTGGGTACGCCACAAGAAAGAAAAGTGTGATGGGCACGCCCATAAATCCGTTTCTCGGGCGAATTTCGTCGTTGCGCCGTACTCGCAATCCTCATGTACCTGTAAGTACAGTCCGGTTGCTGCGCGCGGCGCGCCTAGAACTTCATCCCGAAAATTCGAATTTTTAGGAGCGCCCAGATGATCTCTAAACAACATCTCGCTTTTCTGGGCGTCTCATTGGCTGCGCTGCTGTGCGCGCCGCTGCTGCTCAAAACCTATGGCTTGTACTTGCTCACGTTGTGGCTGGTGTACGTGATTGCCGCGCTCGGGCTTAATTTGACCGTGGGTTACGCGGGTTTGAAATCGCTGTGTCATGCCGGCTTTATGGGCGTGGGTGCATACACCGTTGCCATCATGATGAAGGCGGGCTTTTCGTTCTGGCTGGCCAGTCCGGTGGCCATCGTTATTTGTTTCGCATTGGGGCTCGTCATCGGCTTTCCGGCGTTGCGTGTGCAGTTGCACTACTTGGGCTTCGCGACGCTTGGATTTAACTTGTTGCTGGTGCTGTTCTTTCGCAATGAAGAATGGTTGACCGGCGGCACCTTCGGCATTCAAAACATCAAGCGTCCAGAGTTTTTGGGTTTTTCGTTTGAGGGCAACTTAGCGTTCTATTTTCTGGTGCTCGCTGTGACCCTGGTCACCGGCATATTGCTTGCCCTTTTATTGCGATCACCGTGGGGGCGAGCCTTCGCGGCGCTGCGCGACAACCCAATCCGCGCGGAAAGTACGGGTATCAACATTACCGCCTACACCTTGATGTCGTTTGCCATCGGTGCGGCCTATGCGGGCATTGCCGGGGCGTTGTTTGCGACGTTGGTTAACTTCATCGAACCCGCCCCGTTTGGCATTGCCAACTCGTTGCTGTTTTTAATGATGGTGGTGGTTGGCGGCTCGGGTCGTTTTTATGGTCCAGTGTTGGGCGCAGCTATCGCGTTGCTATTGCCAGAGTTGTTACGAGATCTCAAAGATTGGTATCTCGCGGTGTTTGGATTGGTGGTGGTTTTGATGATGATCTGGTTGCCGGGCGGCTTGCTTTCTCTGCGTGAAACGCTGAAGCTCGCGAAAGCAAAACGCAATGCCAAACTCAAGATGGAGGGCTTGGTGTGAGCATCCTGTCGGTTCGCGATATGAAAAAAAGCTACGGCGCGATTCAAGCCGTGGGCGGCATCAGTTTCGAAGTGAAGCCTGGTGAAATTCTTGGCGTGATCGGCCCCAACGGCAGCGGCAAAACCACGCTATTCAACGCGATCCTCGGCCAAATTAAACCCGACAGCGGTCACGTCGAATTTGAAGGCAAAGATATTTCAGGTCGCTCGCCGCTGGAATTGTCGCGTTTGGGCATCGGTCGGACATTTCAAAATTTGCAGGTGTTCGGCAAGCTCTCGTTACGTGACAATCTCATCGCCGCAGCCCAAGAATTTGCAGGCACATTTTGGGGCCGCATGTTGGCACCTCCCGACAACGGGCTTGGTCAACGGGCCGACGAAATGATTGAAATGTTTCGCCTGCAGCAGGTGGCCGACTTGCCGGCCGGAAGCCTGTCGTACGGTCAGCAAAAGCTAGTTGATATCGCAATGGCGTTTATGCCGAAACCGCGACTGGTATTGCTCGATGAGCCCTGCGCTGGGGTCAATCCGTCGTTGGTTGACGGGCTTCGTGAACTGTTGGTGGAATTGAATAAAAAGCAGGGCGGCAGTTTCGTCGTCATCGAGCACAACATGGACTTCGTGATGAAGCTTTGTCACCGCATCGTTTGCTTGGTCGAAGGCAAGGTGCTTGCGGTGGGCACGCCAGAAGAAATTCAGGGCAATCGTGCGGTGTTGGAGGCGTATCTTGGAAACTGAGTTGAATGGCAGCAAAACGTCCGCCCGCTCTTTGATTGAATTCGACCAGGTCGTGGCGGGCTATACGCATCTGACCATCCTCAACGAACTGACGCTTGATGTGCGCAAGGGTGAAATTACGCTGTTGATTGGCCCAAACGGCGCGGGCAAATCCACGGTTCTCAAAACGCTGTTCGGCATGCTCACGCCGCGCTCCGGCGAGGTGCGAATGGCGGGCAAGGTGATCAACGGACGCACGCCGCGGCAGTTGCTTGGCGAAGGTATGGCCTTTGTTCCGCAGGGGCGTAATTTGTTTGGCTCGTTGTCGGTGCTGCATAACCTTGAACTCGGTGGCTTGCAATTGCCGAGAAAAGTGCTGAAAGACCGCATCGAGGAGGTTATGGTGCAATTTCCACGACTTCGCGAGCGTATCAATTCGCGTGCTGCGTCGTTGTCGGGCGGCGAGCAAAAGCAGCTCGAAATTGGTCGCGCGCTACTGGTGCGCCCCGAGGTGTTGTTGATTGATGAGCCGTCCATTGGTCTTGCTCCGATCATCGTGCAGGACGTGATGCAACTGCTGCGACGTCTTGCTGATTCCGGAAAAAGCGTGCTGATGGTCGAGCAAAATGTGCGCACGGCGCTCAAATATTCAGACCGGGCGCTAGCGCTTGAAATGGGCACGCTGGCGCTGGATAAACCTGCTGCCGAGTTGCTCAACGATCCAAATTTAAATCGCCTGTTTTTGGGCGGTCACGCTAAAAAGTGATTACTGCACCAGCACCTCGGTTTGCTGTAATCCAGATTTGACTTGATCCGTTAGCTATTTTTAATCTCCTGATGAGGAAAACTATGACGCGCAAACTCAACACCGCAAACACCCTCGCCCAAGCGATCTGCCTGACCTTGGGCTTAGTCGCCGCATCGTCCTTCGCGCAAACCATCAAAGTTGCCCAGGTGCTTGAACTCTCCGGCGGCGGCACCGCTGCGGGCAGCCAATATCGCAACGGCGCAAAGCTCGCGTTCAACGAAATCAATGCATCCGGCGGCATCATGAGCCGTAAAGTTGAAGTGATGGAAATGGACACGCAGTCGCAGCCGGCCATTGCCAAAGCGATGACGGTCAAGGCCATCGATGAAAAAGTTACGGCAATTTTCGGACCGGTGTTTTCGGGCTCGATTTTGGTGAGCCAAACCGAGAGTCAGAAAGCGAGCATCCCAAACTTCACCGGCGGTGAAGCATCGAATGTGACGGCTCAGGGCAACCCGTTCATCTTCCGTTCGTCGTTCAATCAATCAATGGGCATGCCCAAAGTCGCCAATTACATGGCCACCGATCTGAAGGCGAAGTCAGTAGTCGTGCTGTTCGTGAATAACGATTTCGGCAAAGGCGGTCGCGATGCCATCATCAAAGAACTGACCGCGCGCGGGGTCAAAGTAGCGGCTGACATTTCGACCGATCCTGGTCAGATCGATATGTCGTCTACCGTGCTGCGTGCCAAGCAGGCCAATGCTGACGCACTGTTCGCTTACTTGAATGAAGAAGAATCTGCTCGGTTGTTGAAAGAGTTGCGCAAGCAGGGCTATGACAAGCCGCTGGTGGGCGAAACCACGTTAATGGGCTCGAAGGTCATCGAGCTGGCCGGCACGGCTGCCAACGGTGTTCGCGGTCATGTGGGTCTCACGGCTGACGCGCCGATGTTCAAGGAATTCGCTGCCAAGTACGAAAAAGAATACAAAGCAAAGTCCGATCACAACGGCATCAAGGGCTATTTTTCGGCGTACATGTTGAAGGCCGCGATCGAAAAAGCGAAAAGCACCGACGGTAAAGCGATTGCCGCCGCGATCAAAAGCTCGTGCTTCAAAGCTAAAGACTATCCGGGTATCCTGCTCGATGTATGTTTTGACGACAAGGGCGACATTGATCGTGAGAGCTTTTTGGTCGAGGTCAAAGACGGCAAGCAGGTGGTGACGGCGACCTTGCCGATGCTGGTTAAGCGGTAGGTTTTGACGTAGATGGGCACCGCAAATTTTTAGCGACGACTTACGGGCTGATGCTGCGCAGCTAGGCCGGGTGACCATACGGTTCGCTGTATGGTCAGACCCTTCGCTTTGCTCAGGGCGAACGGGTGTGTGGCCAATCGCGCCGCTTTTGACGTGGATGCGGGCGGCAAAGTTTTAGCGACGACTCGCGGGCTGGTGCTGCGCAGATGGAACTGGTGGCAACACGGTTCGCTCAACTCCGTTCGCCCTGAGCAAAGCGAAGGGTTCGATGCGTGGTCAGACCCTTCGCTTCGCTCAGGGTGAACGGGTGTGTGGCTAATCTCGCCGCTTTTGACGTGGATGCGGGCGGCAAAGTTTTAGCGACGACTCGCGGGCTGGTGCTGCGCAGATGCAACTGGTGGCAACACGGTTCGCTCAACTCCGTTCGCCCTGAGCAAAGCGAAGGGTTCGATGCGTGGTCAGACCGTTCGCTTCGCTCACGGCGAACGGGCGCGAGAAGCGTGGTCTGACACTTTACTTCGCTCAGGGCTAACGGATGTATGGCCAATCCCGCCGTCTTTGATATGGATGGGGGCCGCAAAGTTTTAGCGACGGCTCATGGGCAGTCAGGTCGCGTGATGACACGGATCGCTCAACTCCGTTCGCCCTGAGCAAAGCGAAGGGTTCGATGTATGTGGTCAAACCCTTCGCTTCGCTCAGGGCGAACGGATGCGAGAAGCGTGGTCAGACCCTTCGCTTTGCTCAGGGCGAACGGAATTGGGACAGGTTGAGGCGTTGGCGCTTGGTGCGCAAAGCGCACCCTATAAACTGCCCGCTACTCCACTGCTCACAGATCGCTGAAAATGAACGCCTACATCGTTGACGCCCTCCGCACTCCTTTTGGTCGTTATGGAGGTGCGCTTTCCTCAGTGCGCACCGATGACCTCGGCGCAATTCCGATTCGCGCGCTGATGGCGCGGTATCCCAATCTCGACTGGGCGGCGATTGATGATGTGATTTACGGCTGCGCCAATCAGGCCGGCGAAGACAACCGCAACGTCGCACGCATGTCGTCGCTGTTGGCGGGGCTGCCACACGCGGTGCCGGGTGCAACCATCAATCGTTTGTGTGGGTCGGGGCTTGATGCGCTGGGCACTGCGGCGCGCGCCATCAAATCGGGCGAGGCGCAGATGATGATCGCTGGCGGCGTTGAGAGCATGAGTCGTGCGCCGTTTGTGATGCCGAAAGCCGAATCTGCTTTCTCGCGTAACAACGCGGTGTACGACACCACCATCGGTTGGCGTTTCATCAACAAATTGATGAAAGAAAAGTACGGCGTTGACTCGATGCCGGAGACGGCCGAGAACGTCGCCACCGATTACAAAATCGGCCGCGAAGCACAGGACAAAATGGCGCTGGCTTCACAGTTGAAAGCAGTCGCTGCGCAGAACAATGGCTTTTTCGACGGCGAGATCACGCCGGTGTCCATCGCGCAGAAAAAAGGCGACGCGATTATCGTGAGCAAGGACGAACATCCACGCGACACCTCAATGGAAGTATTGGCCAAATTAAAACCCATCGTGCGCCCCGATGGCACCGTCACCGCCGGTAACGCCAGCGGCGTGAACGATGGTTCTTGCGCGATTTTGTTGGTGTCCGAGGCCGCGCTCAAGACGCACAACCTCACGCCGCGAGCGCGCGTGGTGGCCATGGCCACCGCTGGGGTGGCCCCGCGAATCATGGGTATTGGCCCAGCACCGGCGGCCAAGAAAGTGCTGGCGCTTGCCGGGCTCAGCATCGATCAATTGGATGTGATTGAACTCAACGAGGCGTTCGCCGCGCAAGGGCTCGCCGTGTTGCGCGAGCTCGGCATTGCTGATGACGACGCTCGCGTTAATCCGAATGGTGGCGCGATTGCGCTTGGCCATCCACTAGGCGCATCGGGTGCGCGCTTAGCGACCACTGCAGTCAATCAGTTACATAGAACCGGTGGCCGTTATGCGCTGTGCACGATGTGCATCGGAGTCGGGCAGGGCATTGCCGTGGTGCTTGAACGGGTGTAGCAGCTTTAGGCTGAACGCCCCGTTTAATATGGGCTAATGGCAATAAATTCGCTTTATCGACTAGCAGCAATTTTGCCGTTTACCCCAGCTTTAATAAGGGTTTTACGCTAAAGCTGATCGTTAACAATACGCCATCACGGCGGCGCGGCCCGGCGCACCGATGCGTCCGCCGAACACTTCGCACTTGAGGCTGGCGGCTACGCAGGCGAAGCGGGCTGCGTCGTGCGGCGCCATGTTTTCTGTCAACGCCAGTGCGTATGCGCCGTGAAAGACATCACCTGCGCCAAGCGTGTCCAGCGCCGTGACTGCCACGCCAGCTGCGTGTTGTAGCTGGCCGTTTGCGAGCCAGAAAAAGCCTTCCGCACCGCGCGTGACACCCACGAAGGCGTTGGGCAACGCTGCTTGCGCGCGTTCGAGCTGCGTACGCACATCGGCGTCACCCACGTGCGCGGCAAGGCCGGTTTCGCTGTACAGCACATGGGTAGCTCGTTGCGCTAAATCTTCCAGCACTCCAAGCGCGCCGACTTCGGCATCGAGGATTGCCGGGATGCCCGCCTCGCGTGCCGCATCAAGCGCTGCGGCGGCGCCCTCGGGCCAGCGCACTTCCGTGAGCACTGCGGCGAAATCGCCGCGTGTGATGCGTTCTAGCGGCATCCATGAGGCATCAATGGGCAGCGCAGGATCGTGGCGTGGGATCACAATGCGTTCGCCTTGGCTGTCAATCACCACCGAGCAGAACGAGCCCTTCACGCCGTCGACGTAGCGCACGTTCGAGCAATCGAGCCCGGCTTCAGTGAGCGATGCAATCGCCGCGCGTCCATTGGCGTCATCGCCGACACGCGCCCAAAACTCGGCATGGCCACCGAGTTTGACAATGGCGCAGGCGGCCGAAGCGCTCATGCCATCGCCAATTTGCATGGCCGCATCGGGGATGATCTTGGCCGAACCTTGCGGCAAGTGAGCGACACGAAAGATCGTCGTCCACGCGCAGGCGCCGACGCAGAGCAGAGGTTTGGCTTCCTGCCTCATCCTAGCCCGCCCGCGTTGGGAAAGCGGCGACTGAACAACGCCCGCTCCGGGCTTTCCACGCCGAACTCAGCCCCCGTCACCAACGCAGTCGCCGGTAACGTTGAAGCCAGCGGGACGTCTGATACGTTCAAAATAATTCTCCATTCGTTGTGCAACCACTGTAATCGACGTCGGCTCACGGCAAACCGCTGCTACAGCATCACCGTGGCGCAGCAACCTTCGGGTTCGCCACATCAGCACGCGGCTTCGCATTTTTCACATATTGTTCCATCCACAGATTGGTTTCATAGAGCATGTGCGAGATGGATTCGCGCGCGCGGTAGGCATGGCTTTCGTTTGGCAGCATAACTAGTCTCGCCGTGCCGCCGAGTCCCTTGATCGCCTGGAATAGGCGTTCGCTTTGTACCGGGTAGGTGCCAGGATTGTTGTCCTGCTCGCCGTGAATAAGGAGGATCGCGTCCTTGATTTTGTCGGCATAGTTGAATGGCGACATCGCGTGGTACGTGCTCTGCGCAGTCCAAAAATTGCGCTCCTCCGACTGAAATCCGAATGGCGTCAGGGTGCGGTTGTACGCGCCGGAACGAGCAATGCCGGCACGAAACAGGCGCGTGTGGGCGAGCAGATTCGCGGTCATGAACGCGCCATACGAATGACCCCCGATGGCGATGCGATCACGGTCAGCGACTCCGCGCCTGACGACCTCGTTGATGGCGGCTTCTGCATTGGCGATAAGCTGCGGCAGGTAGCTGTCGTTGGCCTCTTTGCCGCCTTCACCGACGATCGGCATGGACGGATTGTCGAGCACCGCGTAGCCCATCGACAGCAACGCTTGCGGTCGCCAATAACTGATGCTGTTGAAGCGGAAGGGCGACCCGGTGACCTGGCTCGCCGCGCTGGCGCTGGTGAACTCCTGCGGATAGGCCCACATCAACATCGGCAGCGGGCCGTCGCGTTTGGCGTCGTAATTTGGCGGCAGAAACAGCGTCGCCGTCAAGTCAACGCCATCAGCGCGTTGGTAGCGAATTTGCTCCTTGGTCACATTGATCAACTGCGGTGTTGGATGGGAAAACTGTGTCAACTGAGTGAGCTGCGACGCTTTCGGTTGCGTCAAATCACGCACGTAAAAGTTGCTTGGTTCGGTCGGTGATTCGCGCGTGGTGAGAATGCGCTTTCCTTCGTTATCGAGCAACTCCATCACGTTTTCAAACACCGGGGTTTCCGACCTAAACAAGCGTCCCTTGTCTTTGCTCACGAGATTGAGTCGGTCAACAAACGGACGATCACCTTCCGGCGAGGCGCCGACACCATCAAGAAAAATGGACTCCCCATCCGCCGCGACCAGCAGCCGCGTGTGACCCGATTCGTCGACTCGCGTTTTCGGCATACCCGGATCGTTGTATCGATCTTCGCTGGAAAAACTGGCAAGCAACTCTGCGGGCGTTGCCGCCGCGTCCGGCGCAATTCGCCAGCGCTTAACGGCGCGTGTTTTCCACCAGTATTCAGAAATTATCGCCAGATCTCCGCGTGCCCACAAGACGCCTTGATAGCGCGTTGCCAGTTTGATCAACTCGCGCGGTTGGTCGGTAAACGGGGCGGCCTGCGTCAACACAAGGTCACGAAACGGCACCGCCTTTGCCGGGTCGCCACCGTCCTGCGCCTCCGCCCACACCAGGGTCGCAGGTTGGTCCGCGCGCCAGCTGATGTCTCGCACACCGGTGCGCACAGCGTCATTGCCTGGAGGCAACCCTTCTTCAAGCGCCAATTTAGCCACCGTATGCGTCACCGCGCCGGATAAATTGCGTACTTCGATACGTCGCGGAAAAGAGCGCGACGACACCGCGTAGGAATAGGGACGCTCGATGGCCTGGGTCAACACATGCTTGCCATCGGGCGCGACGCTAATCGCCAAAAATCGATCCGGCTTGCCGATCATCGTGGTCTTGCCGTTCAGCTCAATGTGCGCGGCTTGAATCAGCGTGTAGTGATCAAAAACAGCTGCGTCATTTTCGTTTTTCAGCAAATCCTGCAACGTCACGACTTGTCGCGCACTACCGCTGGGGATCGCGTCCTGACTGTTCGGCCCAACGGGCACCGTGGTTGCGACCGGTGCCACGCCTTGACCTGCAGGCCGTAAGCGCACCAACAGCGAGCGGCTGTCTGGCATCCACGAAAAGCCGCGTCCATAAACGCTGTGCAACGGTGAGCTGGAAATTTTTCGCGCTGATTTTGCTGCGACATCAACGACCCAAAGTTCAACGCTGGCGTCGGCTACATGCGTGAACGCAAGAGCGCTCTGATCCGGCGACCACGCCATGTCGGCGAGCCTCAGGTTCTGCGGCAATCCGGTGAGGCGAATCTCCTTGCGTGTTGCGATATCGAATAGCCACAAGTCTTCGCCAAACGAAAATCGGCTTTGGCTGTAAGTGCGCGGATTGATACGCAGCCCGGCAAGCTTGAGTTCTGGCTGTGCGACCTCGCGAATGCTCGGCAGCGTTGGGGTCTTAACCATCGCAGCCAGATCGCGCCGCGGGCTCAGCGTGAGTGAGGGCGCGCTGAGCTGCTCCACTACGGCCTGTAGCGGCGCGGGCGGCGTCTTGTAGCGTGCGGCATCGACTGCGACGGCTGCCGAGTTCAGCAGCGCAGTGCCAAGAGCAGTGGCAGTCAGCGCCATCGAGATATGTGCAGAGCGGGACTTAAAGGACATGTGAAGCCTCCTGAAAACGCACAAATTTTTTGCGCGACGAAAACCGCACCCACGCAACGGCGAACTAGGCAGGTGTTCATTGCCAATGCTAGCAACGCGCAGGCGCACCCGCACGCGCCACCGCACCTTGGTGCGCAGGCGGAATGCCTGACGCAAACACCAGCCCACCGCTGACCAGCAACGCCGAGATGCCAAACGGCACCACCGCCGCACCAAACGCCAGTGGCACCACCACCGAGCAACTGTTGCTCAACACCGAGCGCAGGCCCACCGCCTCGCCACCGCGACCGGGCGGGGATGCCGCGTGTAACAGCGACAACATGTTCGGCTGGCTCATGCCTACCGAGCAACCAAACAGCAGCCCCAGCGCCATCAAAATCGGCGCGACGCTGGCCCATGGCAGCAAGCAAAACACCAACACCACTACGCACATCGAGACGCGAAGAATCTGCCACTCGTTGGCGCGTCGCGACAACCACGGCATTGCCGCGCGCGCAGCAAACGTGCCCAACGCAAATAGCGAAAACACGGTGCCGATCACGGAGGCCGAATAGCCCAATCGCGTGCCCAGCACTGGCAACATCACAATGAACAAATCCCACGACGAGGACATGATCATGTTGACCCAATAAATGCGCCGCATCTCGGGTGTGGATAGCAGGTCAAGCACGTGTGGCTTCTGCTGCACTTCGCGGGTCGCGTTTTCTTCGTTGATCGCGACCTCGGCTTCCGGGTCGGCATACGCTCGCGGAAGGTTTCGTGCTTTGGTCAACACGAGCCAAGCCGCAATGCATGCAAACAACGCCAGCGCGGCAAACGCGGCGCGGAAACTCAGCGCGTCGATCAGCAACCCAGCAATAAAGGGCCCAATCGTGCTCGACGCCGAATGACCCAGTGCGAACCAGCCGAAGTTAGCTAACCGCTCGGACGGGCTTGCGGTTGCGACCAAATGGCCCACCGTGTGTTGTGCCGCGACCGAGAGAATGTTGAAGCCGCAGCCGATGGTGACTGCCGCCATCAGCAACGTTGGCAGGGTCAGATAGGCCACCGGTAACCAGGCGCCCAGAACGATCAGCGCCACGCCTAAGCGCATGACCCGGGCCGCACCCACACGGTCTACCCAGCGACCAATGGACAACGAGGTCAATACCGGGATGATCGAGAACAGCGCCATGAACACGCCGACCAGATACTCGGCCCCGGTGGTTTTCAGTATGTAGAGGGAGCCGGTAACGCGTCCACCCGACAGAGCCATATGCCCAGTCAGATTGATAAAAATCAGCGGAAGGAGGAACGGAGGGAGGCGCGGGGCGTTCAATGCAAGCACAGCCTAATTTTAAGGCCATGCGGATTCTGCGAGGGGGAGGGTGGCTCGCAATCGCGAGTTTGCTATCGCGGCGTTGCCGCTGTTGCTGCAAAGACGGGCGCTAAGCGGCGCGCAGGCGCTGAGTCTGCAAAGGAGTGAGGCGTCTGCCGCGTGCTTTTGCCGTTCAGCGCACAGCGATTAATTGATCGAGTGCGTTTTATTCAAACGTAGAAAAACCGCTCGCCAACGCCGTCGCGGCAGCCCCCACCGCGGCACGCCGTTACGCCAGTTGACGCGTGCGCACCATGGAAGAGGGGGGAGAACGCTATTTGCTGCCCGGAATCTTAATCGGCGGCAAGCCGCCTTTGGTCGTTGTTGCGCCCGTGGCAGGCGTCTTCGCTGCCTTGGGTTTCTTCTTCTCTTTGTTGCTGCGTATCTGACCCTTAGACATGATGGTTTCCTTTGCTGTGGGTGATCGAAATTTGCTGTGAGCGTTTATAGCACTTCGCAACACGCTCGCTGCCCACGCTGACCCCGCTGACCCCGCTCACCCGGAGCGCAGCGAAGGGTCTGATACCGAGTCGGCTCGTCAAACCCTTCGCCGTGCTCAGGGCGAACGGGTGAGGGCGGTCGCTGGTCTGCAGCGAATAGTCTGAAATCAAGTCGGGTGGTCAAACCCTTCGCTGTGCTCAGGGCGAACGGGCGAGGGCTGTTGCTGCGTTCAGGGCGAACGGGTGAGGGCCGTTGCTGGTCTGCAACACCGATAATTGAGCCAATTCAACGCTTCGCCCAACTTCGTGCCCCAACCGACCTCAGCGCTACACGTTCTCAAGACAGTCTTCGGCTACCCGTGTTTCCGTGGCCCGCAGGCCGACATCATCGAACACATCGAGGCGGGTAACGACGCCCTGGTGCTGATGCCCACCGGCGGCGGTAAATCGCTCTGCTATCAAATCCCGGCGCTCACGCGTAGCGGCGTGGGTATCGTCGTCTCGCCGCTCATCGCGCTCATGCAAGATCAGGTCGACGCGCTGCATGAACTCGGCGTGGCGGCAGCATTTCTGAATTCGTCCCTTTCAGGCCAGCAGGCCAACGAGACTGAGCGCCGCGTGATGTCCGGCCAGATTAAGTTGCTCTACGTCGCCCCCGAACGTTTGCTCACCGAGCGTTTTCTTGAGCTCCTTGATGAGCTGAGAGCCAATAACCAGCTCGCGCTGTTCGCCATCGACGAGGCGCACTGTGTATCGCAATGGGGCCACGATTTCCGTTCCGATTACCTGGCGCTCTCGGTGCTGGCAGAGCGCTTTCCAGGCGTGCCGCGCATCGCGCTGACCGCCACGGCCGACGCGCTGACCCGCACCGAAATTCGCCTGCGTTTGCACATGCAAGACGCGCGCGAATTCGTCTCTAGTTTTGACCGGCCAAACATTCGCTATCTCATCAGCGAGCGGGTCGACGAGCGCGAACAGCTGCGCGCCTTTTTGCGTGAGCATGCCGGCGAGGCGGGCATCGTTTATTGCCTGTCGCGCAAAAAGGTGGACGCCACGGCGGAATGGCTTAACGCCGAGATGACCAAGGCGCTGCCGTATCACGCGGGCATGGACCAGGATGTGCGTCGGCGCAACCAGTCGCGCTTTTTGCGCGAAGAGGGCATTGTCATGGTCGCCACCATCGCCTTCGGCATGGGCATTGACAAGCCCGACGTGCGCTTTGTGGTGCATCTCGATTTGCCAAAAAGTGTTGAAGGCTATTACCAAGAAACTGGACGCGCAGGTCGCGATGGCGACGACTCCGAGGCGATGATGATCTACGGTCTCGCCGATGTGGTGCAGCAGCGCCGCTTCATCGAACAATCTGAGGCCAACGACGACTTCAAACGGGCGGGGCGCGCCAAGCTTGAAGCCCTGCTCGGCCTCTGCGAAACGACCGCCTGCCGTCGCGGGCGACTGCTCTCATACTTCGGCGAATTGCAGCCTGAAGGCTATGCCTGCGGCAATTGCGATACCTGCCTGAATCCGCCGCAAAAGTGGGATGCTACCGAGCTCGTCCGCATGGCGCTCTCCGCGATTTATCGCACCGGGCAGCGCTTTGGTGCGACCTACATCATCGAAGTGCTGCAAGGTAAAAACACCACGCAAATCAAGGATCGCGGCCACGATACCTCGCCCGTACACGGCATCGGCAAAGCGCACGATGACGCCGCATGGCGGAACGTGTTCCGCCAGATCGTCACCCACGGCTGGGCCGAAATCGACGTTACCGCTTACGGCGCGCTGCACCTCACCGCCGCCGCCCGTCCGGTATTGCGCGGTGAAGTGCCCGCTATGCTCCGCCAGCAACTCGCCGTCACCGCCAGCAGCAAAGCCGCAAAGGCGAAGCGTGCCGCGAAGGTTGTGGCGGGAAAAGATGGAAAAGTAGAAGCGGTGTTAACGCAGGCCGATGAGGCGCTCTACGACGCGCTAAAGGCCTGGCGAATTGACATCGCCAGACAAGAAAACGTCCCCGCGTTTGTCATTCTTCACGACAGCGTACTGCGCGAAATCGCGCGCCCAAAACCTTAATACAAG
>JACMNN010000130.1 GCA_014378555.1 Burkholderiales bacterium
CCATTCGGCTTGCCGCGCGCAGATCGTCGGCCTGCGGGCATTGTGGGCTTCAGTCAATACGACAAGCTTTATGCCGATGTTGAGCTGTGGTGGCAGCAGGGCTGGCTCGATTATCTGGCGCCGCAACTGTATTGGCCGATCGCGCAGACGGCGCAAGCGTTTCCGGTGTTGCTTGATTATTGGTCGCGCTCCAACGCAAAAAATCGTCACTTGTGGCCCGGCTTGTTCACCAGCAAAATTGATGATTCCGAAGCGTCATGGAAGGTTGACGAAATCAGGCAGCAAATTGGCTTGCTGCGCAACGATGCGGGTAGCAGCGGACACATACATTTCAGTGCGGTTGCGTTAACGCAAAATCGGCGAGGCCTGAGTGATGTGCTGGCGCAACACATCTATGCGACCGACGCGCTTGTTCCTGCCACACCTTGGCTGCGCCAGAACGCTGTGGTTTTGATGGCTGCGCCGACGGCGACCCTCCGCTGCGACGCAAATGTCGATGCGCGCGCTGCTGCACCGTGTCGGATTGATGTGGTTAACGTGACGAAAACCGAGGGTCTGCTGTGGGCGATTTGGGCGAAGTACGGCACCACGTGGCAGTTCTCCGTCGCCGCCACCAGCAGCACATTTTTGCCCGAGCAATCATCGGGTCAGGCGCTGCGACAAGTGGTGATTTCTCGGGTTGATCGATATGCAGTCGAAGGCCCGCGCAGCCTACTCACCCGACCATGAACGGCGTTGCAAAAGAGCCGTGCTTTTTAGGCATAGACGTCGGTGGCACGCAAACACGTTGGGCGCTGGTGGAGTCGACTGGGGCGCTGATTGCGGAGGGTGTGGCCGAGGGGTTTTCAGGCATGCATTTGGCGGTGGCGCAGGAAAGCGAAGGCGTCAATTACCGCCTGAGCACCATCGCGCAAATGGTGCGTGGAGCGCAGCAGCAGCAGCGCCGCCTCTGTGGCTTGCGCGCTGGGGTGACGGGCATTGGTACCGACGCACCGCGATTGGCCTCCATGATCGCTCGCGCGTTTGATCTCGACGGCGATCAAGTGCGGGTCACCAGTGATGCCGAGCTCAGTTTTCACGCAGTGCTTGCACCGGGCGAGGGCTATCTGGTCTACGCGGGCACCGGCTCGATCGCAGCGTTCATCGATGAGGCCAGCGTGTTGCACCGTGCTGGTGGACGCGGCGTGAGCCTTGACGACGCGGGCGGGGGCTACTGGATCGCGCGCGAAGCGTTGCGCCGCATCTGGCGGCGCGAAGACGAGCAACCGGGCGCATGGCACAACTCAGCGATGGCGCGTGCGCTGTTTGCGATTGTTGGCGGCGAATCGTCCATTTTTGCAGCGCGCTACTTGATGGAGAAACAGCGTGGAGAGATCGGAATGCTTGCTGTTGCGGTCGCCGAGCACGCCAGTAATGACGCGCTGGCGGCGGAGATTTTGACTGATGCAGGCACCGAGTTGGCGCGACTGGCCAATGCGATGACCCATCGCTACGGCAAGCGAGCCGTCGTGGTGGCGGGTCGCGCGTCACAATTGCATCCGTTGATTGAAGCCGCGCTGCGCCGAGCTATGCCCGCGGACGCAGTAATTGAGTTTCGACAGGTGCAAGCGCATATCGCGGCGGCGAAAATGGCCGCACGATTGGGGTAATGGAACAGGGATACGCAGATCAATGTCATCCTGAGCGCAGCGAAGGATCAGTTCGCAAGCGAGCACAGTTGTAAGTCATGGAAATCATTGCATGTCGAGTGATCCTTCGCTTTTCGCGCAGGATGACAAGTTGATAAATCCGTGCTTCTTTAGGTTAATTTGTAAGGAAATTTATGCTGAACATGAAGCGAAGCGCCGCGTGCGTACTGATGTTTGCGGCGTTGCTGTTAGGCGGCTGCGCTACAAGCTTAAAAATTGATTCGACTTACGCCGCAACGAGTCAAGACAGTCGTGTCCAGTTCCTGATTATTCACTTCACCGCTGAGGACTTTCCGCGGTCGCTGAAAGTGCTGACGCAAGGGCCAGTCAGCAGTCATTATTTGGTGAGTGAACGGGACGGTAATAATCCGGCAAAGGTCTATCAACTGGTCGACGAAAATCGTCGCGCTTTTCATGCCGGCGTGAGTTCGTGGAAAGGCGCCACGGCACTGAACGCCAGCTCGATCGGAATTGAAATTGTCAATTTGGGCGGGCGCCGCGGCGCCAATGGGCTGCGCTTTCCGGACTTCGACCGTGAGCAAATCGATCGTGTGGTCGAGTTGGTCAAAGATATCGTCGCTCGACATCAAATCAAACCCGACAGAATCTTGGGCCACAGCGACATTGCGCCGACGCGCAAGAACGATCCGGGCCCCAAGTTTCCTTGGAAACGATTGGCCGATGAAGGATTGATTCCGTGGCCTGATGAGAACGCGGTGGCAGCGCGAAAAGCCGCGTATGAACTGGCCTTACCGAGCGTCGCCTGGTTTCAGGAAAAACTGGTGAAACATGGCTTCACGCTGCCAGTCACGGGTGAGCAGGACAAGCTCACTACTGACGTGATTTCGGCATTTCAGCAGAAGTATCGGCCAGCCCGTTTTGACGGTTTTCCGGATGCAGAAACGGCGGCGATTTTGGATGTGCTGACGTCGATGCCGGCGATGCCCATCATGCCCGCGTCTGCGCCCTCGGCTGTGCAGGCGGACCCGCTAGACAAGCATCAGCATTAATTGTGACGCAGCGTGAGTATGCAAATCTACGGACGTGTGCTGCGCATTGTGGCTGTGGCCTGCGCGTCACTGGCGAGTGCTTGCGCGTTAATGCCTGACGCGTCCAACCAGGCCGTGCTTCGTGCTGAACTCCACGCGATTACGCATGACATTGATCATCCCTTGGCGAGCGTTTCGACACTCGTCATCCGTGACGGTCGGGTGGTGTTTGAGGGCCAGTTTGGTCGCAAATTTATTGACACCCGAACACCTGAAAAAAGCATAGCGGCAAATCGCGACACGATGTATCGCATCGCTTCCATCTCGAAGCTGATCACTACACTGGGCGTGCTGCGTCTAGTGGAGGACGGCAAGCTGGCGCTGGACCAAGACGTGAGTACCTATCTTGGGTGGTCGCTACGCA
>JACMNN010000131.1 GCA_014378555.1 Burkholderiales bacterium
GACGTGCGCTTTGGAATGTCGCCGAACGCGCGTGAGGGTGTCGCGGGCCACTCGACCGTAGTGGCACGTCGCGGCGCGGAATATCAAAGCGAGGTCGCGCTCAAAGGTTGTCATGATGACCTGACGGTGAGCGGTCGGGCGGATGGATATAACCCCACCCTCAACCGCCTTGAAGAAATCAAAACTTTCCGTGGTGACCTGTCGCGACAGCCGTCGAGCCAACGTCAACTGCACTGGGCACAACTAAAAGTTTACGGCTCGCTGATCTGCGACCGAGATGAGCTGCCGTCGATCACGCTGGCGCTCGTATATTTCAACATCGACACGCAACAAGAAGTAGTGTTTGACCAAACTGCTTGGCGAACTGACCTGCGTGCCTATTTCAGTGACCTCTGTTCGCGCTACTCACTGTGGGCAAAGCAGGAACATGCGCATCGATTGCGCCGTGATGCCTGGCTGATGGGGATGACATTTCCTCATGACGGTTTTCGCAGTGGCCAGCGCGAATTGGCCGCTGCTGTGTTTCGGGTGGCGCGCTCCGGAGGCAGCCTGCTAGCCGAAGCCCCTACGGGAATTGGCAAGTCGATTGCGACGCTGTTCCCGATGCTCAAAGCGATGCCTGTTCGCTCGCTCGATAAGATTTATTTTCTTGCGGCAAAAACGTCGGGACGGAAATTGGCGCTAGATGCAATGGCGCTGTGTGCAAGCAGCACCGAGCCCGTGGCGTGCGTTGCGCCCGAACACGCCGCCGGTCACTGCACCACGATTCGTGTGGTGGAACTCATCGCCAAAGCAAAGGCATGCCTGCATCCCGGCAACGCATGTACCGGCGCTACCTGTCCTCTGGCATTGGGGTTTTTTGACCGACTGCCGTTGGCGCGCGCTGAATGGGTGGCCGGCAATCTGGGCATTTCTGGCAATCCAGGTGACGCCAGTGCGGTGACCGTGGCGGCACACAACCAGCAGATTTGTCCGTACTACTTGGCACAGGATTTGGTGCGATGGGCAGACGTGGTGGTCGCCGATTACAACTATTACTTCGACAGCAGCGGCTCGCTTTATACGACCATGGTCGACAGTGATTGGCGGGTGGGTGTGCTGGTAGACGAGGCGCACAACTTGATTGAGCGCGCACGAATCACCTACTCCGCAGAATTGCAACGATCGCAAGTTGAGCTGCTTCGGCAGCAGGTGCCGGCGCTCAAAACTACGTGGGCACGGCTAATGCGAAGCTGGCGCGCGCTAAGCGCGTCAGACGTCGATAGTTATCGAGTGCTTGATGCGCCACCCGCCCAGTTTTTGAAGGCGCTGCAATCGTCGAGCGTTGAAGTGGGTGCCCATTTGGTCAGCAACGCCGACGCCTCGGTGCAGCTGCGCGATTTCTATCTCGCTGCGCTGCACTTTTTACGCAGGGCAGAAACCTTTGACGACAACAGCGTGTTTGACCTGACGTGCGGCATGCAACGCGGGCGCAAAATCGACGCCGCACTGATGTTGCGCAACGTGGTGCCTGCGCCCTACGTCGGCCCCCGTATCGCTGCAGCGGACAGCGCGGTGCTTTTTTCAGCAACGTTGACGCCGGTGACTTTTTACCGCAGCATGCTCGGCATAGCGGAGAGCGCGGCCGTGCTGCAAGTGCCGTCGCCGTTCTCGCACCAGCAGTTGACCATCCGCATTGCGCGCGATATCTCAACCCGGTTTCGCGACCGAAATTCGTCATTGCGTGCCATCACTCGTTTGATTGCCCAGCAGCAATCACAACGTCCGGGTAACTATTTGGCTTTTTTCAGTAGCTTCGATTATCTTGATCTGGCTGCGAATGACCTGCGCGAATGCTTTCCAGAGGTTGCGCAATGGCGACAAACCAGAGACATGAGCGAGACTGACCGTGCACAGTTTGTGCAGTCGTTTGTCGAGGATGGCGCCGGTGTGGGTTTTGCGGTGTTGGGCGGCGCTTTTGGCGAAGGCGTTGATCTGCCTGGCAGCAAACTCATTGGCGCGTTCATCGCCACCCTCGGTCTACCGCCCACCGATCCGGTCAACGAAACGCTCCGCGAAGTTGTTGATCGCAAGTTTGGCAAGGGATATGAATACACCTACACGTTGCCAGCGCTGCGCAAAGTAATTCAGGCAAGTGGTCGCGTGATCCGCACCTTGAATGACCAAGGCACGCTGCACCTGATGGACGACCGATTTGCGTCTGCGCGGGTGCGCCGATTACTGCCACCGTGGTGGTCGATCAATGCGGTGCCAACAGATCACGGGAATTCACTCCAGCAAATTGACGTTTCGACCGCCGTGCCTGCGACTGAGTGAACCTACTCAATCCATGGCGTCCGCTTAGGCGAGTCTTTTCCGGCTCATGCGTCTTTGGTTTTTCGTGCGCCGCGAATGTTCATGCCAGCTAGACATAGTTGTAGCGCCACTAATGCCGGAGCGTTGCTGTAAATACCCCATGTAATCCACAACAGGTTGCTGCCGATAAACACCCAAAATCCGATGTTTCGATGTGACGATTTTGATGATGCCACGAGCCATGAGGCGAGCACCGTCACCACCATGGCGGGCCACTGCAGCGCGTCTATCCAGTTGCTGTCAAGCGCGGTCATGATGCCCTAACTTTTGAAATGAGGCGGCACACCTGCGGTCGAAAGGGTGTTCTGCAGTTTCAGGCCTGCAATTACTTTATCCAGCGTCAGTGGGAAATCGCGAGTTCGCACGCCGCAGGCGTTGTACACCGCATTGGCGATGGCCGCACCCGCGCCGCAAATGCCGAGTTCGCCCACGCCTTTAATTTTTAGAGGATTGGTCTTGTCGTCAAACTCTGGCAGAAAGTACGCTTCTATAGCGGGGATGTCGGCGTGTGTTGGCACGTGATACTCAGCCAGATCGTGGTTGACAAAGTAGCCGTATCGCGGATCAATGACCGCGTGCTCATGCAGGGCCGCACCGACGCCCCAGATCATGGCCCCGACCGCCTGACTAGTCGCCGTTTTCAGATTGAGAATTCTGCCCGCTGCGAACACGCCTATCATGCGGCGCAGACGGATTTCTCCGGTGTCGCCATCAACCGTCACCTCCGCAAAATGCGCACCGTACGATTGTTGCGAAAACTTTTTGACCATGGCGCCGGGCTTGATCTCGCCCACCGCATCAAGGCCACGCGAGCCCGCCAAAGAGGCCAGTGTTTCTGAACGGCCAGCCCCAGAAATTCGGCCGCCTGCAAAAGTAACGTCTTTCGCGTTTACACCGAATTTTCGCGCGAACTTTGTCCGCAATTGCGTGCACGCATCAAACAATCCTGAACCGGCACTTGCTGCACCAAACGAGCCCCCAGAACCGGGCGTTGGCGGAAAGTCAGTGTCGCCCATTTCCATGCGCACCTGAGCCATTGGCACACCCATCATTTCGGCGGCGACTTGGGTAAAAATTGTGTAACTGCCGGTGCCAATATCGGTCATCGCCATGCGAACCGTGAGCACGCCTTGATCGTCAAACTGTACCGCGCATTTGGACGGCTGAAGCAGATTGCCACGCGTTGCCGCAGCCATGCCCATGCCCACCCAAAGATTCCCCTCCTTGACCGCGCTGTGTTTGGCGTTGCGTCGTGACCATCCGAAGCGGGTCGCGCCGTCTTGCATGCACGCGATAAGTTGCCGTGAGGAAAAAGGAATATTGCGTTCAGGATCTTGTAGCGGCTCATTGCGCACGCGAAGTTCGATGGGATCAATACCCACTTGTTCTGCGAGTTCATCCATCGCCTGTTCCAAGGCCAGCATACCCACCGCCTCGCCCGGGGCGCGCGTCGAGTCCGACACCGGAAGATCGAGACTGACTGAGCGGTGGGTCGTTAAACGATGGGCGGCCGCATAGAGCGTTCGCGTTTGCATTCCAGCGCTCTCGTAAAAATTGTCAAAGCTCGCGCTATGCGACCACGTTTCATGCGCGATCGCATTGAGTCTGCCGTCCGCATTAGCACCCAGACGCACCCGCTGAATGGTGTCGCTGCGATGCGTGGTGAAGTGAAACATTTGCTGACGCGTCAATGCGGTTTTCACCGGGCATTTCAGGATGCGCGCTGCCATTGCCGACAATATGACGTCGCCGTAGATGGGCAGCTTGCCGCCGAAGCCGCCGCCAATAAATCGACTGACAACGCGCACCCGCTCGGGCGCGATGCGCAGAGTATTGGCAACTGCATTTTTCGCACTCATCAATAGCTGTGACGAGCAGTGGACGATGACCTGCCCGTCTTTCCAGTACGCCAGCGTGGCGTGCGGTTCCATCTGCGCATGCATCTGCACCGGTGTGGTGAAACGAGCGTCGATCTGCAGCGTTGAACTTGCGAAAGCGGGTTCAAAATTTCCGACGCGACTATCCGCTTCGCGCCCGGGACGACCGGCAGGTATAACGGCGCGATCTAGATTTGGCGCGAGCTCAAAGCGTCCCGCAGATTCGGCATAGCGTATTTTTATCAAGCGCGCCGCCGACCGGGCCTGCTCAAAGCTGCCAGCGACTACAAAGGCGACGGCTTGACCATAGTGATCAACACGATTGTTGGCGAGTTGTGGGGCCGATCGAGCAAAGCGATCTTTGGCCAGCAATGGCCCCCACGGCGCTTGCTTGGGCGCATTGTGGTGGGTCATTACCAGATAAACGCCTTCGCACCGCTCCGCATCGGTCACGTCGATTTGTGACACCGTGCCTTTTGCGATGGTTGCCTCGACGATAAATCCGTACGCCGTAGGCCCGCCTTCCTGCACCTCGTGTGCATACGTCGCTTGGCCCATCACTTTGAGTCGGCCATCAACGCGGTCAACCGGTGTTCCGATCAACCCTTGCCGGTTGTCGTCTAGCGCGTCGTGCGGGGCAGCGTCATTCATTTCCACTGCGGTGAGTTCTTCAAAATTTCAGCGACGGCTGCATGTACTGTTCGACGCACCAGCGCGAGCTTGAAATCATTGTCGCTATAGGCGCGCGCGCCAGCCAGCAATTGATCGGTCACCGCGTCGATGCTTTTTACGTTGATCGTAGCGCCGGACAGACCCAGCTCTGCACTCTCCACGCGCCACGGCTTGTGCGCGACCCCACCTAATGCGATGCGCGCCGATTGAGCGCGCTCGCCCGACGCATCAATCACCGCGGCCACGGAGATAAGTGCGAACGCATAGGAGGCGCGGTCTCGTACTTTGCGATAGGTTTGGCGTCCTGGCAGCGGCGCAGGAAGTTTCACGCCGGTAATCATTTCGTCGCGACGAAGATTAGTTTCTAGATGCGGTGTTGTTGCTGGCAACCGATGAAACTCAGCAATCGGAATCACGCGCCGGACGCCGCTGCCGTTAATCGTTTCAACCTCAGCGTCAAGCAGGCGCATCGCCACCGCCATATCGGACGGATGGACGGCGATGCACTGATCACTCGCACCCAAAATGGCGTGCATGCGGTTGAAGCCGGCAACGGCCGAACAGCCAGATCCGGCCACCCGCTTATTGCAAGGTCGGGCGGTGTCGTAAAAATAATAGCAACGCGTACGCTGCAACAAGTTGCCACCGGTGGTGGCCTTATTACGCAACTGACCGGAGGCGCCGCTGAGCAGGGCGCGACTAAGCACAGCGTAGTCGATTCGGATGCGGCTATGCGCAGCGAGATCGCTGTTGCGAACCATCGCGCCAATGCGTACGCCTCCGTCGTCAGTGGTTTCAATCTGGTCGAGACCGAGCCGGTTGATATCAATGAGATGCGTCGGCGCCTCAATTTCCAGTTTCATCAGGTCCAGCAGATTGGTGCCACCGGCGATGAACTTCGCGTCTGCGTGCGTTGCTAGTGATGCCGCGGCGGCTTGAACCGTCGCAGGTTGTTCGAACGAAAACGACTTCACGGCGATACCCCCGCCGCATCGCCAATCGCTGCGACGATATTGGGATACGCGCTACAGCGACATAAATTGCCGCTCATCCGTTCACGTATTTCCTGCTGCGTAAGCGGTACCGCGGCGACACTTAAATTCTCGGTGACGTGGCTGGGGACGCCTCGTTGCGCTTCGTCGAGCATGCCGATCGCTGAGCAAATCTGCCCCGGTGTGCAGTAACCACACTGAAAGCCATCGTGCTTAAGAAACGCAGCCTGCATCGGATGCAGTGGATTGCCGTTGGACAATCCCTCAATGGTTGTGATGGGTTCACCGTCATGCATTACCGCAAGTGTTAGGCAGGCGTTGATTCGGCGTCCGCCAAGCAAGACCGTACATGCGCCGCACTGCCCATGGTCGCAACCTTTTTTGCTTCCTTTCATCGCCAATGTTTCGCGCAGCGCATCGAGCAGCGTGGTGCGACTATCAATGCGAACGTCAAACTGGCGACCGTTGACGTTAAGGGCTACCGGCAGCATCACCGGCGGATGCGTTCTTGCGGGTTGAGTGAGATCGCGCGAGCGCACGCCCGATGGGGCCGGCGGCGAAGCGGACATCACGCGTTCCGCGAGCGGCGCGGAAAACATCGCGGCGCTAACTTTCAACATATTTCGCCGGGATATTTCGAAAAACTCAGCGCCCTCATCGATGATGTTTAGGTTTGAAATCATGTGGCCGCCTGGTCCGCCTTCCAACTACGTGGTGGCGGAAAAACATTATGGATGAAGTTTCTGGCGACGCGAAATAAAGTTTTTTCTACGCGTCGACAGACCGTGACGACTGCTGGCGGTTACAGGCCTATCTCGTCCGGATGCGGCTGCGTGCCGTAGTAACTGTGAATGCCTTTGGCCCAGCTGGCATCAGCCATATTGGGCCACGCATCTTTGTCAAATCCCGGCGCAGTTTCGAGGCGACCCTTGTCGATGTCGAGCGTGAAACGTTTGTTAACGGTGTCCAGCTTCAAAGCGCTCCATGGAACCGCAAACAATTTTTCGCCCATTCCGAGGAAGCCGCCAAATGACAGCACTGCATAGGTGACGCGTCCGCTACGCATATCGAGCATGATTTCTTTGACGTCACCTAAGTCATCGCCGCCTGGGTTGTACACGTCGTTACCCATCAACGTATCAGCACCCATCAGTCGTGGGCCGGGGCCGTGATGTTCGGGCGAGGAGGGTGCGTTCAACATTTCAGTCGGGTACATGCCGTATGTATCGCGTTCTTCGTAGTTCATAAGTTTTTCCTTTGGAAAAGGGACAGAAAAGGCGTAAAAAATCGGTGTAGATTCAGGGTTGAAGTTAACGCGCTCCATCAGTTTGATCTGTGCGATAGCGCACGCACGTGTACTAAGTTGGTTCGCAGCAGAAAAACAGAAGGCGTAGCTAAGCGACACAAAAATTGCAGCAAATAGACAATTTATTTTGTGAGAGCGCCCACTTAAATTTTTATTGTTCTTGGTTGGCAATATCGATGGTGCCTCGACTCCGCAGTTAAACGGCTGCGTGTGTCGGACCATCGCTCGCAAAGCGCGCATCACTGGCACAAATCTTGATATGCCATATTCGATACAACTTGGATGCACTAAATTAATGCAACGTCACCAGATCGAAAGGGCAGCCGCCCTAGCGTCAGCAGCAGCGAACGCGGGCTTTGGTCACGTACCCGCTGGGCTCAACAATATAGTTGGAATCAAAGCGTGAAAAGGGGTTGCAGCAGTGCCAGCTGCATGAACTACAGCCTGCATTTTTTTGCAAGGTGTGGTTCTCAACTCATCGCCCGAAGTCGACGTAACCGCGCGCAGGTTTCCGCGCCGGCGAGGACGACGACCGAACGAAAATAGCGAAATCGAAATCGGCAAAGTATTGAATCTTCGTTCATTCTTTACTGATGATTAAGCCTCGCGTTTTTTTGGTCTGCACCACGCACAGTCGGAGCTTGTATCAACGAAGCTTCAAGGTTGTGTGGCGCTCACCAGTCGAGCAATTTCGTTTTAACAACCTATCGGGATATTTGCTTTTATTAGGCCACTACACTTGGTTAACACTAATTGACACCTAAAAAAATAGAACGCGGGTTCGTAGAGTTCTATCCAGAGGCTTGGTTGGCGCGGCGATAAAGCCGCGCCCACATAACAGCTACACAGCCTCCTGATCGCGCTCATGCATATCCGGGGTTTTTTTCATTCTCGTTACGGAGTTTTTGATGACAGATCAGTCTTTAAGCGAAGCGACAACAATGACGAACAAGGTCAAGGTAGCTTGCGTGCAGATGCATCCGCGCATTGGCGACAAGGCGGCCAATCTGGCCAACAGCATCGCCAGCATAGAGCGGGCAGCAAAAGCGGGCGCGCAGCTCGTAGTGCTGCCCGAATTGGCCAGCACCGGCTATGTATTTGAAAGCCGCGAAGAGGTTTTTTCGCTCGCCGAAGAAGTGCCGGCCGGGCCCACCTGTCAGGCCTGGTTGCAAGTGGCACAACGCTTGGGCGTGACGCTGGTGGCCGGCATTGCCGAGCGAGAGGGTGACTCGCTCTATAACGCTGCGGTGGTCATTGGCCCCACGGGCTATATCGGAACCTTCCGCAAGGTGCATTTGTGGAATGCCGAGAACCTGTTCTTCGAGCCTGGCAATCTGGGCTTCCCGGTTTTCAAGACGCCACTAGGCCGCATTGGCGTGGCGATTTGCTACGACATCTGGTTTCCGGAAACCTTTCGTTTGGCCGCACTCAAGGGCGCCGATATCGTTTGCGTGCCAACCAACTGGGTGCCCATTCCCGGTCAAGCCCCTGGGCGCGAAGCTATGGCCACGGTGCTGGCGATGGCGGGAGCGCATTGCAACTCGCTTTTCATCGCCTGCGCCGACCGCGTTGGCATCGAGCGCGGCCAACCTTTTGAAGGCCAGAGCGTGATCGTCGGCTGTACCGGTTGGCCGGTGGCCGGCCCCGCTAGCCGCGACGACGAAGAAATCTTACTGGCCGAGGTCGACCTCGGCGAAGCGCGACGCTCACGCAACTGGAACGCATTCAACCAGGTGCTGCGCGATCGGCGCACCGATGTTTACGATGAGATGCTGGGCTCAAAAGATGCACCCGGCTGGTACTGATTTCCACAATTTATTAACACTAATTTTTTTCAGGAGTTTCCATGCTGCGCTTTAAACCTCATGCCTTGACCGCCGCCTTAGGACTGTCTTATTTACTGGCTGCATCCCCGGCTGTTGCCGCCGATGCCATCAAGATCGGTGTGCCTGTAGGCCTGTCCGGCGCCAATAGCGTTGTCGCACCGTCGGTCGTTCAAGCCGCGCAACTTGCGGTGGAAGAAATTAATGCAGCAGGCGGCATTTTGGGCCGCCAAGTTGAGTTGGTAGTGGCCGATGACGGCTCGGGCGCAGTTGGCGCACAAAAAGCGTTTGACTCGCTGATTTTTCAGAAAAAGGTCGACGTGCTGATCTCCATGGAAACTAGTGCCGCAAGGAATGCCGGCCTGCCGATTCTGGCGCGTGGCAAGGTGCCCTATATCTACACCTCGTTTTACGAAGGCCGTTCATGCAGCCCGTGGATGCACGTGAACGCCTGGGTACCTGAGCAGCAGGTGCCGCCGGTGGTCGACCATTTCATGAAGGCCAAGGCCGCCAAGACTTTCTTCCTGGTGGGCAGCGATTACTCCTTCGGTCGCGGCATGCTCGAGTTCACACGTAAGTACGCCGAGGGCAAGGGCGCCAAGGTGGTCGGCGAGGAATACCTACCGATGGACGGCACCGATTGGACCGCGGTGATCAGCAAAATCCGCGCTGCCAAGCCCGATGCATTGGTGACCTCGACTGCCGGCGGCGCGCCCAACGTCACGCTGACCAAGCAACTGCGGGCCGCTGGTATCAACATCCCCTATGGCAATCTGGCGGTCGACGAAGGCACGGCTAAAGGCATGGGTGCCGATGCAAAAGGTATCTTTATCTCGGCGTCTTACGTCACCAGCATTGACACCCCGGCTAACCAAAAATTTCTCGCCGCAATGGGCAAGAAGTTTGGTGCCGATTTGAAGACCCCTAACGACCTGTCGGTACCGCAATACGAAGCGGTGTATGCCTATAAAGCGGCGGTCGAGAAGGCCAAGAGCACGGACTCAAAGAAGGTTTCCGCTGCACTATCCGAAGTCACCGTGGACGGCCCGCGTGGCAGCATCAAGATGGGCAAGCAACGTCATGCGCCGCTGACCATGTATCTGGGCGAAGTGCAGGCCGACGGGGCGGTGCAGGTGATTGCATCGTTCAAGAACGTCGATCCCGGCAGCCAATGCCCCAACCTGAAATGATCAACGCAACTCCTCGCTGCTAAAGACAACGCACTGATGGCGCTGCTGCTCGATATTTTGACAACTGTCGCCATCCTGTATGCGGTGGCGTCCGGCTTGTTACTGATCTTCGGTGTAATGAAGATCATCAACTTCGCGCACGGCGCCTTTCTCACGCTAGGTGCCTACGCGAGCTTAGTCGCTTCAAACCTGGGCTTGTCGCCTTGGGCTGGCGTGCCACTGGCGATTCTGGTCGGTGCTCTGGCCGGGATGGTGGTCGAGCTGCTGATCATGCGGCCACTGTATGCACGACCGCTCGATGCCATTCTTGCCACTTGGGGCTTGGGCATGGTCATCGGTCAGCTCATCACGCTGGCCTTTGGCCGAGAGGTGCAGTTTGTTGCCAGCCCGGTGCAGGGCACGGTCAATGTTTGGGGTACCGACTACTCGGCCTACCGGTTGTTGCTGGTGGTTGCCGCGGCGGTCATCGGCATCGGCATGGCCGCACTGCTCACGCGTACTCGGTTTGGCTTGATCACCCGGGCCGTGATCATGAACGAGCAACTGGCGCGCGGCCTGGGCATTCACTCGGGTGCGGTGCGCTTCATCACCTTCAGCGTGGGTGCTGGTTTGGGCAGCCTCGCTGGTTGCTTGATCACGCCGCTGTCCAGCGTAGATCCGAACATGGGCATTCCATGGCTGATGAACGCCTTCATGCTGGTCATGGTGTCGGGCGCATCCATGGCCAGTCTGTTGCTGGCCACACTACTGTTCGGCGCTATCCAAGTGGTGGTGAGCACCTATTTCAGCCCGATTCTGGGTGGCCTGGCCATTGTGGTGTTGGCCGCCATCACGCTACGTATTCGACCCAAGGGATTTGCCCGTGACTGAACCTGCAGTTTCCGCAGCGCCAAGTGGCAGAGGGTTCTTTTTGGCGTGTGGCGCCGCCATGCTGGTGGTTGCTGTGGCCCCCTTTATGCTGGACAGCTACACGCTGAGCATTCTGGTTCGCGCGATTTTCTTCGCCATGTTGGCGCTCACCGTGGACATTTTGTGGGGCTACACAGGCGTGCTGACCTTTGGTCAATCGGCCTTTTTTGGAGCGGGCGCCTATGCCGCGGGTCTAGTGTTCACCCACCTCGGTTTCAGCCCAGAAATGGCAGCGCTGGCGCTAGGTGAAGCGCTGCTAAGCGCAGGCTTGATTGCCTTGCTGGTAGGCTGGTTGTCTTTCTACCACGGTGCTACGCCACTGTATGCGTCAGTGATCTCACTGGTGCTGCCGATTGTGATGACGCAGCTGCTGTTCTCTGGGGGCACCTTCACCGGTTCCAGCTCGGGCCTTACTGGCTACGTAAGTTTTGATTTGTCGCTAGAAGCTTGGTTTTGGTGGGCCGGATTTGCGCTGATTGCCATCACCGCGCTGGCTTGGCGCTTTGTGCACAGCGACGCCGGTCGGCTGCTGGTTGCCACGCGCGACAACGAAATGCGCTGCTCCTACCTAGGGATCAACACCTCGACCTTAAAGATCGGCCTGTTAGTGGCCACCGCGCTGGTGGCCGCCGTTGCCGGTTTTGGCTATGCCAGCTTCAGCGGTGTGGTGGCGCCGGAGTTGGCCGGCTTTGTATTCGGCACCGAGATCATTATTTGGGTGGCACTCGGCGGCCGTGGCACGCTCATCGGACCGGTGTTTGGCGCGCTGCTGATTGAGTGCGCCAGCGCCTACCTTGGCGGCAGCCTGCCGTATGTCTGGAAGTTGCTACTCGGCGCGGCCTTTGTCGGGGTCATTGTGCTGTTGCCACAAGGCCTGCTGCCGGCGCTGCTGGCGCGCTGGCTGCCGAAGCATTGGGCTACCTCCGCCAAGCCGGCCGTGACCTTAGTTGAAGCAGCGGCCCGACCCACCTCAGGGGCGCAGGCAACCGAAGCGGTGGCACTGCGCGGTGTGGGCAAGCATTACGGCAGCTTACGGGTGCTGAAGGACATAGACCTTGTGGCCGCACCGGGCGAATTGGTGAGCCTAATCGGCCCCAACGGTGCCGGCAAGACCACGCTGATGCGCTGCATGAGCGATGGTGCCGAGCGCAGCAGCGGCACGGTGCATATTGCCGGCAATGACATTGGCCGTGCGCCGCCCTATGTGGCCGTGCGCTACGGTTTGGGGCGTAAGTTTCAGACCGCCAATGTGTTTGCCACCCTGACCGTGGCCGAGAGTCTGCGCATTGCACGCACCCGGCTCGACCCACCCTCGCTGTGGCGGCGCGCCGAGCAACTGGCACTGCCGGCCTATGCCTTGGCGGTACTGCAGGTGACCCAGCTCGATAAAAAGCTCGACACCGAAGCGCGCAACCTCTCTCATGGAGAACAGCAGGCGCTTGAGCTGGCCATGGTGCTGGCGATGGAGCCGCGCGTGCTGCTGCTCGACGAGCCCACGGCGGGCCTGACGTTGGCCGAACGCACGCTGATTGGTCAGGTGTTCCTGGACCTGACCCACCGCTTCGGCCTGTGCCTGCTGCTGGTGGAGCACGACATCGAGTTTGTGCGCGAAATTTCAACTCGCCTAGTGGTGCTGCACGAGGGCCACATTGCCATGCAAGGCAGTGTGCAGGAAGTGGTGGAGTCGGAGTTGGTGCGCACCATTTATTCGGGCGCTGCAGCAACTCCCCATGGTGCGTCCGCATGATCATCCCAGCTCTAGAGCTTAAGGACGTGGAAAGTGGCTATGAACAGGCCATGGTGCTGCGCGGCGTGTCGCTGCAGATTGCGCCGGGCGAGATCATGGCGCTTCTCGGCAAGAACGGCATGGGCAAGACCACGTTGCTGAAGGCGGTCATTGGGTATCTGCCAAAACGCGCCGGCACTGTGCAGGTGTTTGGCCAGGACGTCACCCATTGGCCGGCCCACCGGGTGGCCCGACAGCGGGTCGCTTATTCGCCGCAAGAGCAGGCGCTTTTTGCCGAACTTAGCATTCGCGACAACCTGCGCTTGGGCCTGAGCAGCGACAAAGGCTTTGATGAAGGCTACGCGGCTATGACCGAACACTTTCCGTTTTTAGCCGGACGCCTCGCGCAGTTGGCCGGCACCTTGTCGGGCGGCGAGCAGAAGATGCTAGTGGTGGCGCGCGCCCTGATGATGCGGCCGCGGTTGATTTTGATCGACGAAATCACCGAAGGGCTGCAGCCCTCCGTCATCACGCGCCTCGCCGCTTCGCTACGCCGTGAACGCGCCACGCATGGCACCGCCATGCTGATCGTCGAGCAGAACGTGGGCTTTGCCCTGCAGGTGGCCGACCGCTACAGCGTGCTCAAGCGCGGCGAGATCGTAGCCGTGGGCGCCACCGCAGATCCAAGCGCCGAACAAATCATCAATTCACAGCTACAGGTGTGAATTCGGACCGCTAGCCAAACGTCCGAAAAGTAGCCACTCGCGAAGTGGCAGCACAAATTTACACAGCGCGCATTCGGGTTGCCCACCGATACATAAAACCGAAGCAGGTTCGGCCCGAAGCAATGCGCGTCGCTCACAGTCGCATCTTCATGCGGCGTTCGCAGGGCAGGGTCAATCGGGGCGGCTAGATTGATCATGTCGCCAGCGCTGCGACGAGCGAGGTTGGACTGAGTTTGGCAAACACCACCCGAAGCCGATCTCTACGCTTCTATTGCAAGGCTAAGACTGAGATGCAATTGGAGAAAAACGCGAAAAATTGCGATTTTGCGCGGTACCTCCACGATAAATCACAAGCCCGGAGTGGTTGGGTCATGTAAACATCTCGTCAGTCTCAGAACTCTTTGAGCTAGCGTGGCATCGCCCGCAGTTAGCAGGAATTGGCTGCTGCAGCCAGGCTAAACCGACTGCAAAAATGACCAGCAAGCGTGGGGAGAGCAGAGGGCCATGGGGACCACGCTTTTGCAGACGCCCTGTTTGATTGGCACACCCTTCCACACAAATTACCTATTGCACGGCGGTGATTGATTCTGCGCGCCGATCCGCGTAGTTCGCGCGCTGCTGGCCATCAATGGCGGAGCACTCGCCGCGCAGGGTAGCGCTCTATCGACGCGATCGGCATTGCGCTGATTTGCGCAGACATTGGCGAGCATATTTTCACTGTTTAGTTGCAGCTAGTTGACCGAATAATCTGGTGGCGCGTGCAGAAATTTTTTTATCTGCTAACCGGTTCGCAATGTCGCTAACGTCAATATAGTTTTTGCACGAGCAGCGATAAAAAATCGCTGTTCTGGCGGGCGGGATTGGTCATAACGGCTTTATTCACTGCACTGCGACATTGGTTTTTACTTAGCGGCTTAGGGCGTTTGATTTCTCGGACGCAAGCCGCGCGCGAGGCCAGCCAACAAACACCCATTGCCCACCAAGCCGCAGCTCATTGTGGCCCATTAAATTGCTCGGCTTCTGCCGACCATGGTCAGACCGCGCTTGGCCGTAGCCGTTGTCAATTTGCGGCAGCGCGACGGGCTAGTACTGTGCTGTCAGTGGTTCGCCGATACCGATTTGGCGTGATGACTTCGCTTCAGACTGGCGAAGCCGGCACTAAGCATCGCGACGTTCAACTTTTAAATCTCTACACACATGGGCGCCGAGTAACACCGCGTCAATAAATTACTTGTCAACACATTCGTCTCAGACAAGTCTGAAACATTGTTCGTTTGACTAATTGTTGTAAATCCTCGTCGCTAGATGCCGTAAATTTTGTCCCTCGCGTCACCGTACAAACGCCGGGGCACCCGGTCAACCCCGTAAACCGCATCAACCATTGCCAAGCCAGCGCGTCGCACGCCGAACTGGCCGACGAGGGCGACTCTGTGCACGGATGGCCAAACATTTAACGCAGCCCGGCGAACCACTTGTGTCGCTGGGAACCGAGGCTCGGCTTACACATGTCTGTGAAGTTGCCGCCGAAATTGACCCTGTTAGTAAACCTTAATTTTTTGCCGCTCGTGAGCGGAGGCTTGCCGCCCGTTTTTCGCACCGAACCCACCGGTCGTTCCGACGGATGCGCAAAGCTCACACAAATTCAAAAAAGTCAGAAAGAGCACTTCATGCCTAGTTTCATAGCCCCCGACGCGCTGATGCAATCCGCCGAACAACCTCGCCGACAACAGGGCGCGGGCAGCGTAAGGCTGGGCATGGGCGCATTAGCAGTATCGTGGATGGTCACGCGCTCATTGTTGTTGTCGATAGCGATCGGCCGGAGCGTCAATCCACCGTGGACGACAGGAGCGAATTTGCAGTTCGGTCAGTCTGCGGGAGCAAGTTTAGCCGCCTAAAAATATTCATAAACGCCACATAGATAAACACGTCTAAATTTTTTTAGAAACACTTATGGAGAAAAACATGGCTGACCAAATAGAAATCTTTGAACAGAGGGTGCCTGAGCCCCTCCGATCAGCACGCCTGACTACCGGGCGGCAATTGGCGGGCTTACTGACTGCGTTTTTTTGTGCATCCATTATGGGAACAGTCAGCGCCGCCACCTTCGTGGTCAACAGCACAGCCGACAACGCTGACACCACGCTCAACGGAGTTTGCGCGGATGTAAGTGGTCAATGCACCTTACGGGCTGCCATGCAAGAGGCCGTATTTGCAGGTGGCGCCAACAGCATCACGTTCAACATCCCCCCGGCCTCGCTGGCGGGTAATGTCGCGGAAATCATCCTTACTAATGGCCCGCTGCCACTGCTGACCGGTGCAAGCCTGCAGTTAAGCATTGATGGCGCATCCCAACCCAGCGCGCTGAGCGCGGTGGTCGGAACACCGACTCGAGTCGGAACCGGCCCCGACGGAATTGTTGGCACTGGCGACGAGTTTTTGCTGCCCAGCGTGCCGCAGCCCAAGGTGATTTTGATTGCGCCAGCGGGTGACGCTAACTGGCTCGGCGCTGCCGACAGTGGCATGATCAGGATTAACACAGTCAACACCGTCACGCTTAATGGCTTGCAGTTTGCGGCCACCCGCGGGGCCGGCGCCAGCTTTACCGCCGTTGGCGGCAGCGGCCCGATCGCCATTGATATTCAAAACGGAACCGCGACTCCGACCATTTCTACCTTAAACGTAACTGGTTCGGTGTTCGGCTTCGAGGGCAGCGCCGGATTAGATCCGGGCCGTCCAGCGCGCCTGCGCAATGTCACCCTGGTTTACGATGGGGATTCTCGGCTCAACAACGCAACCGTTAATTTTCGCGGCAACTACATGGCGCACCTGAACAACGGCGGAATACTACTGGGCGGATTCGACGGGCCTGCGGGACAAGCATTGCCCGTTATCAATATTGAACAGAATTTCTTTGATTTTGCCGCCTACGGTTTCAGCTCAACCGGCAACCCCATTCAGCTCTGGGGAGCGATGAACGGCAGCATTTCGCGCAACCTTATTACCAACACCCAACATGAGGCCGCAGTTCATTTGCAACGCATGCTAAACAGTCGCATTGATGACAATTCGATTCTCAACAGTCAACCAGGAACAAATCCTGACAGCTGTGGTGTGGGAATCACAGCGCAGGGTGGCAGCAATTCTTTCATGCGACAAAACCGGCTTGAGGACAGCAACTCGTCGGGCATCGAAATCGGTCCCTACACTACGACCGGTGATGGCTACCCAGTTAGCTATAGGTTGAGCAAGAACGCCATTACGCGAAGCGGCGGCAGTACGCCTTGC
>JACMNN010000132.1 GCA_014378555.1 Burkholderiales bacterium
AACCTGCGCAGAACGACAGCGATCCTCACTCATCCGGTGTTCAACACCCATCATTCTGAAACCGAAATGCTGCGCTACCTGCGCCGCCTTTCCGACAAAGACTTGGCCCTTGACCGCACCATGATTCCGCTTGGCTCGTGCACCATGAAGTTAAACGCCACCACCGAGATGGTTCCGATCACTTGGCCTGAGTTTGGCAATATGCATCCGTTTGCGCCCGCTGATCAGGCACAGGGTTACGCCGAACTCGCAAAAAACCTTGAAGACATGCTGTGCAAAGTCACCGGCTTTGATGCGGTCACGTTGCAGCCCAACAGCGGCGCGCAGGGTGAATACGCGGGGCTGCTGGCCATTCGTGGCTATCACGCAAGCCGTGATGAAGCGCATCGCAACATTTGTTTAATTCCTTCGTCCGCGCATGGCACCAATCCGGCCTCGGCACAGATGTGCGGCATGGAAGTGGTGGTGACCAAATGCGACGATCAGGGCAACGTGGATGTCGCCGATCTCAAAGCAGCGGCAGAAAAGCATTCTAAAAATCTCGCCGCGCTGATGATTACCTATCCGTCCACGCATGGTGTGTTCGAGGAAGCCATCAAAGAAATTTGCGCGATCGTGCATACGCACGGCGGCCAGGTTTACATGGATGGCGCAAATCTCAACGCGCAGGTCGGCGTGACTTATCCGGCAGAAATTGGTGCGGACGTGAGCCACATGAATCTGCACAAAACGTTCTGCATTCCACACGGCGGCGGCGGGCCGGGCGTGGGCCCGATTGGCGTTAAGTCACAGCTCGCACCGTTCCTGCCCGGTCGCGGCAAGGTTGGCCCAGTGAGCGCTGCACCGCAGGGTTCAGCCAGCATCCTGCCGATTCCGTACGCCTACATTCGCATGATGGGCGGCGACGGTTTACGGGAAGCCACCGCGGTGGCGATTCTTAACGCGAACTACATCGCGAAGAAGTTAGCGCCACATTTCCCGGTGCTCTACACCGGGCACGGCGGCTTCGTCGCGCACGAATGCATAGTGGATGTGCGGCCGATCAAGGAGCGCTGCGGCATCAGTAATATGGACGTTGCCAAGCGTTTGATGGACTACGGTTTTCATGCGCCAACGGTGAGTTTTCCGGTAGCAGGCACGCTCATGATCGAGCCGACCGAAAGTGAGCCAAAGGCTGAGATTGATCGCTTCATCGACGCCATGATCGCGATTCGCGAAGAGATTCGCGCGGTTGAAATGGGCGTTTATCCGAAGGATGACAATCCGTTAGTGAACGCACCGCACACCGTTGAAGCGTTGCTGGTCGACGATTGGAGTCATGCCTACACCCGCGAGCAGGCGGCCTATCCGCTGGCCAGTCTGCGCGGCAACAAATACTGGCCACCGGTCGGGCGTGTCGATGACGTCTACGGCGACCGCAACATTATGTGTACGTGCCCGCCGCTTGAGAGTTACGCCAGCGCGTAGGTCTGCGTGAGGCACGCCGCTAAATAATCTTGACCGCGCGTCCGATGAACAGAATCGGACCAGTTGGACGATCTAGTGGCGAGCCGTTGTAGGGCTCAAGCGTGATTTCGAACAGCTGATTCGGCTGCAACGGCGGCAGCTTGTCGAGCGGGATTTCGAGTGACTGGCCAGGCTTGACCAGACCGAGCGAGACCGGGCCTTTCCAGTCGTCGCCTTTAGTCCAGAACTGTAGTGATTTGTCGCCTGGCACTTCCATTTTTCCGAGCGGAATAAGGCGCGCTTGCTGCGAGTTGGTGCCTGCCTGCACCACCCAGCCGGGCGATTTATCTTGTGGGCCGACCAGCACCACCATGTAGCCGGGAGTGGGCGACAGCGCTTGCTGGGTAAACACGACGACACCCATCAAAGCGGTCGCCGCGAGCCCAGATGCGGCAAGCCCACGCCATAGACGCAGGCTGTCCCACCACGTGGTGATCGGTGTTACGTCGGGCGGAACGGCGCGCCTAAAAGATTCGGAAGCTTTCGCGGCATCAATCTGCACGGCCACTGACGACTCAATCCGCGTCCACAACTGCGCTGATGGCTCAACCGGCTCAACTAATTCGTGCAGCGGCGCAAGTGTCTCCTGCCACTGTTCAACAGCAGTGCGCAATGCCGCGTCGTTGGCCATGCGTGCCTCTACACCTGCGCGACTGGAAGCAGACAGCGTGCCAAGCACGTACTCGCCAGCCAGACACTGAATATCGTCGCCACGGCTAACCGGCGTGTTCATGCCATGCACTCACGCAGCGACAGCAGGCCGCGCTTGATCCAAGCTTTGACGCTGCCTAGCGGCGCGTTAAGTTTGGCGGCGATTTCGCTGTGTGAGCAGCCGTCGAGATAGGCGGCAAGAATACTGTTGCGCTTCGGCGCATCAAGCGCTTGCAGGCATTCATCAAGACGACCGATGTCAGCATTGATTTCGAACAGCTCGGTCATCGGCGCGGCATGGGTCGCCCGCTCAGCTTCGAGCGCCTCGATAGCCTCCTCATCGGCTGACACTTCGCGGCCGTGGTTGCGCACCACGCTCAACGCTTGATTGCGCACGATGCTGTGGATCCAGCCCCTTGCTGTGCCGCGCAGGGCGTCAAAACTTACCGCTTTGGTCCAGATACTCATAAAGGCGTCGTGCAACACGTCTTCCGCAAGCGCATGGTCGCGCACGATGCGCAGCGCTACGCCCAGCAGACGGCGGTTCTCAAATTGGTAGATGGATTGCAGCGCGCTGCGGTCGCCTTTAGCGCATGCCGCAAGTGCCACTTCGTAATCAAAAGGTTGCGGGTTGACGGGCAAGGCGGGCTCTAATCGGTCAATCAATTGTCTGGCACTCAGCGAAGCTGGTGCGAATCGCAGGGCGAGATTTACCAACTCACCATCGCCACAAAATGATAACTGACGGTCGCCAATCCTAATCACCCCCGAGCCCGCCTTCCGTATCGCGCCACGCAGATTACGTTGCGTGGACACCCTTCAGCGGGTGATCGGTGTCGGCGACATTTAGGGCGACGTGACGCAGCGAGGCGGGCAATGGCGCGCGCGATTGCCCGCGAAAGCGATTAAGCGCCCTTGTAAAAAATGTAGTCAGCTTGATAGTTGACGATTTCTTTTTTGCCTTTGCTACCCGCATCACAGGCCATCGCTGGGGCCACGCCGCCCTTAGTCGCAACGCGCTGAATGTAGGTGACGCCGGTCATTGCGCCCGCGCCCATCGCTGGGTTGGCCTTGACCAGTTGTGATGGAATGTTGCCTGCGCCTGCCGGGGCAACAGCGATCTGCGTAGCGGTCAGTTTTGAGCCATCCATGTTTTCCCACGTGGCGGGTGGACCAAAGTATTTGCCGATTTTCTTGCCGCTGCGATCGTTCAATGCTGCGTCAGGGCCGACGAACACCCATTCGTACTGTCCGGCTGCGTCTTTTTTGTCACGGCATTCGTAAGTGATCTGGCCAATACCGACAGTTTCCATGGCGACCATGTTGCCAGCCGGTACTTTGACCGCATCTGGCAGCGCGGATTGGTCATACATCGGGGCCATCTGCGCTGTGGCGCAGGCGGTCAGTACCGATGCGATGGCGGTGGTTGCCAATGCGGTCGAAAGGAATTTGCGTGTCATGAAATGTCTCCTGAAAGATTGATTCGTTGCGAAAGTGAAGGGGACGCGAACTCAGCGTCACTACCTCCACTACGAATCAGTCATACGTTTGGATGCAGTTGCGGAGAAATATTTCTTGAAGCTTGCGAAGCCGTTTTTTTCGCCCACCCATGGCGACCAAAATAGCAAGCGTTTGACAGTTACCGGCTTACAGCTTCAAGCGGTAACACCCTAAAAATCAGGGCAAGACCGTCAAAATGCTGTGAAGCGACTTATCAACGAATGACTTGCTAGGCCTTTTGCAACTTACGCATCCTGAATAAGTTGTTACGCGTCAGACGGAATTTCTAGCGCTTTCCAGCCACTGTGCCCGAGCTTTTCCAGTGTCTCGATGTTAGTGCTCGCTATCTCCAACTCCTCCGGAAACGCAGCAACCGCGCGCTCCACGCTGTCTTCGCGCAGCAAATGCAACATCGCATACGGCGAGCGGTTGGTGTAATTGGTGATGTCGTCCAACTCGGTATTTTCAAATTGAAACTGCGGGTGGAAACTCGCCACTTGCAGGATGCCGTCGAGCTCAAGCTCTTCAACAATCCCGTCCGCCACCTCCAGAAAATCGTTGAAATCTAGGAAGTCCTGCAGCACATGCGGATGGATAAGCAGCGTTGTATCGACTGCTTCTGGATTCGCTTCGGCCAAAAACTCCAATTCGCGCACCAGCGCTTCGGCCAATGCTTCGGGCGTCGTGGCATCGCTCACAACGTAACGAATCTGCCCTTTCACGTGCACCGCTTTGGCAAACGGGCACAAATTGAGGCCGATCACGGCGCGCTCCAGCCATGTCGTGGTGGCAGCAATCGCTGCCTCGGAGCTCACAATGCATCCCAAGGCTGACCGACTTGTGTACCATGCCGCTGGCATATCACTTGCAACTTCAATTTATCCTGCATTTACAGCCCGCTTTCATTGAGAATTTCGCCACTGGGCAGTGGGATGATTTTTTAGCTTCGAGTCGTCTACGCGCCATAACGTCGACGCATGAGTGGGGTTATGGACAGCATCAAATTTTAAGTTTAGGAGTCACTAGTGTTCCCAAGAAGTTTACTGACCGCGATGACCGCGCTCGGGCTGGCGTTCGCCGCTAACGCCCAGTCAAAAACGGACACCCTGGTATTTGCGGTCAGCGAAGGCGTGACCTACAAAACCGGTGGTGACGCTTCTAGGCAAAACTACAAAGCCATCGCTGATGATCTGGCGCGTTTGCTGAAGACCAAAGTTCGCGTGGATGTGATCGGCGAATATGCAACGCTTGAGAAAGATCTCGCGGCGAAAACCTACGACATCGCTTTTATTCATCCGACGCACATTGCAATCGCCCCGGTGAAGCTCGGCACCTACACGCTGGTCGCCGTATCAAAGGCGCACATCGGCTACAAAGCCTCGTTCCTGTCAAATCTCAGCGCGCAACCCAAAACACCTGCGGAGCTGGGAAAATTGCTGGCCAGCGGCAGCAAGATGATTGGTTCGCCTGACACCAACTCCATCACCGCATGGCTTATCCGCGCCACGCTGCGTGACGCCGCCGTCGCCTCCAAAAGTGCGGCGCCGCAACTCAAATTCACCCGCTATCAAGAATCGATTCCTTTCATGGTGAGCAACGGTTTTGTTGACATTGCTGCAACAGCATCCGAGACCATCGTTAAGGAATGGGTCGCGGGCGGTGGCAAGGTGATCGCCACATCGAAGCCAGCGCCGATCAAAGACGTCATCGTGTCCAACGCACTTGGCAAAGAATCCATTGAGCTCATCAAAAACTATTTTCTTGAGCTGAGTGCCAATGCCGATGGCCAAGCCAAATTGGAGCGCATCGGTCTCAAACAGGGTTTCGTAGCGTACGATCAAGCCGCATTTGTGGCGTTGGGTACTTGGTTGGGCCTGTAGCGTCTGACGCTGCAAGAATGACGTAGCGACCGCCCCACGCCGCCGCTAAAGCAACCGCACCCGCACCGTCTTGCCTTTGATCTTGGTGGCCGCAAGGTGGGTCAACGCAGCGCGCGCCACTTCGCGTTTCACCGCAACATAGGTCGAAAACGCAGAAATGCTGATCTTGCCGACGTTTTGGCCATCAATGCCACCGTCGCCAGTCAACGCGCCCAGCACATCACCCGCGCGAATTTTTTCTTTGCGTTCGACCTGAATTTGCAGCGTCGCCATAGGTGGGATTAGTGGCTCATCGCTGACCGGCGTCAGTGTCGCGACATCAAGCCACTCCATGCGCCGGTTCTGCTCGTCTTCGATGCGCGACACGCGGCCCATTTCTTTGGGACTGGCAAGACTTAACGCCCAGCCCTCGTGCTCGCCGCGGCCGGTGCGACCGATGCGGTGAATGTGCAGCTCCGGCTCTGGTGTGACGTCCACATTGATTACCGCTTCAAGCTGCGCAATATCCAGCCCACGCGCGGCCACGTCGGTCGCCACCAGCACCGAACAGCTGCGATTGGCGAACTGCACCAGCACCTGATCGCGGTCTCGTTGCTCCAGCTCGCCGTGCAACGCCAGCGCGCTGAAACCCTGCGCCTGCAACAGTTCCGCCAGCGCCTTGCATTGATGCTTGGTATTGCAAAAGGCGAGCGTGCTGACCGGCCGATAGTGGTTGAGCAAATGCGACACGGTGTGCAGACGATCACTATCTGCCACTTCATAGAAACGCTGGCGAATTTTGCCGCTGTCGTGCTGCGATTCAACGGTGATGCGTTGCGGATTCTTGAGGAACTGCGCGCTCAGTTTGGCGATGCCTTCAGGATAGGTCGCTGAAAACATCAGCGTTTGCCGTTCCGTGGGCACCCGCTTGGCAACATACGCGATGTCGTCGTAAAAGCCCATGTCCAGCATACGGTCGGCCTCGTCCAGCACTAACGTGTTGACGTGTTCAAGGTTCAGATTGCCGCGATCCAGCAAGTCCATGATGCGTCCCGGCGTGCCCACCGCGATATGTGCACCGTGCTCGAGGCTGGTGCGCTGTCCGCGCATCATCACGCCACCGGCCAGCGTCAAAATCTTGATGTTGTCTTCAGCGCGCGCCAAGCGACGCAGCTCTTGGGTGACCTGATCAGCCAATTCACGCGTTGGGCACAGCACCAATGCTTGAATGTCGAAGCGCGACGAGTCAAGTTTTGCCAGCAACGGAATGGCGAACGCGGCGGTCTTGCCGCTGCCCGTCTTGGCTTGCGCAATGAGATCGCGACCTTCGAGTGCAGGCGGCAGGCTCGCCGCCTGAATCGGCGTCATTACGGTGTAATTCAGGCGATCGAGATTGGCGAGCATCGCCGCGGATAGCGGCAGCTCGGCGAAACCGGGGCCGGTGGCCGCCGCGCTTTTTGCCAATTCCGCTGGCGGCGCGATGGTTTCAATAGTTGGTATTTTTGTCATTCATCAATGTTATGCCCTATGCCGGGCTTCTCAGGCGACAATGAACGATGACAAAAGCAACCGCAAATAACCAGTCACGCACCTCTACCTTTATCGCTCCGGCGAATTTCGATGATCCGGCAGCGGCCCTCGCGCAGGTCAAACACATTTATGACACCTCGATTGCGCACTTGCGCGACGCGCTGCACAAATTTGTTGCAGGCGAGGATCTCGGCGGCCACATTCGCGCTTGTTACCCGTTTGTTCGCATTCACACGCGCACCGTGGCGCGAGCAGATTCGCGGTTGTCGTACGGTTTCGTTCACGGCCCCGGCGTCTACGAAACCACCCTCACGCGGCCCGATCTCTTTAATTCGTATTACTTAGAACAATTTCGCTTGCTGCTGAAAAATCACGGCACCACGTTAGAGGTGGGCACCAGCACCCAGCCGATTCCGGTGCATTTTTCGTTCGCTGAACATGATCACATCGAAGGCAATTTAACCGCCGCACGCCGGCAAATGATGCGCGACGTGTTTGACCTGCCCGATTTGGCCGCGATGGACGACGGCATCGCCAACGGCACCTACGAACCACCGCCCGGCGCGCATCAGCCGCTGTCGTTGTTTACCGCGCCAAGGGTTGACTATTCGCTGCATCGACTGCGCCATTACACCGGCACCGCGCCGGAGTGGTTCCAAAACTTTATTCTGTTTACCAACTACCAGTTTTATATCGACGAATTCGTGCGCCTGGGCCACCAGCTGATGAACGATCCCAATAGCGAATACGTCGCCTTCATCGAGCCGGGAAACGTCGTCACCCGCCGCGCCGGATTGCCCGCGCAAGCGATGGATGCGTTGGGCATGGCGCCGCCGAGATTGCCGCAAATGCCGGCCTATCACCTGCTGCGCGCCGACAGCTCCGGCATCACCATGGTCAACATCGGCGTCGGCCCCGCCAACGCCAAAACCATCACCGACCACATCGCCGTGCTGCGGCCGCACGCCTGGCTGATGCTCGGTCACTGCGCGGGCCTGCGCAACACGCAGGCACTGGGCGACTACGTACTCGCGCACGGCTACGTGCGCGAAGATCATGTGCTTGATGAGGATTTGCCGCTGTGGGTGCCGATCCCGGCGCTGGCCGAAATTCAAGTGGCGCTGGAAACCGCCGTGGCCGATGTCACGAAACTTAACGGCTACGAACTTAAACGCATCATGCGCACCGGCACCGTCGCCAGCACCGACAACCGCAACTGGGAACTACTGCCGCAACGCACCCCAGAGCGGCGCTTCTCGCAAAGCCGCGCCGTTGCGCTCGACATGGAAAGCGCGACGATTGCGGCCAATGGTTTTCGCTTCCGAGTACCCTACGGCACCCTGCTCTGCGTGAGCGACAAACCGCTGCACGGCGAGATCAAACTGCCCGGCATGGCCAACCACTTCTACCGCGAACGCGTGAACCAGCATCTGCTGATCGGCATCCGCGCGATCGAGCTGATGCGCGAGGCAGGAAGCGAACACCTGCACAGCAGGAAGCTGCGGAGTTTTGCCGAAGTAGCGTTTCAATAAGCAAGCGGCAATTTGCCTGAACCCGTGGTGCGGGTGATTAAGATGCCATGACGCAGAAGCCATTATTGGAGAACGAAAAACGTGAGCGACGCAGTGAAACAAAATTTTCAACGCAACCAAGTGAGTGTGCGTATTGCCGACGCCGATAGCGTGGATGCAGCGATCACCAGCCGATTTTCAGCGCGGGCATTTTTGCCAACGCCGGTGCCTCGCGAAGTGATTGAACATATTCTCAACGTGGCAGCACGCGCAGCCAGCGGCACCAACACCCAGCCGTGGCGCGT
>JACMNN010000133.1 GCA_014378555.1 Burkholderiales bacterium
CGCCGTGTCGCTGATCGGCGCGCCACCGCTGGTGGCTGTGGTCGGCTTGTCCGGGTTGTTCTGGATCACAGCGTTTTTTTCGCTGTGCGGCATTGCCGTGGTGATGTGGGTGGTGCCTCCGGCACCTATTAAACCTGCGCCTGCTGAACGATTGCGCCACGGTGACGTACTTTTCAATCCGCAATTGCTACGGCTCAACGTCGGCGTGTTCGTTTTATTCATTTGCCAGACAGCCATCTTCGTGGTGGTGCCAACACTGCTGGTCGAGCGCGGCATGTTGCCCTCACCGCAACATTGGATGGTCTACGCGCCGGTATTGTTACTTTCGTTCGCGGTGATGATTCCGCCGATGCTGGCCGCCGAAAGACGCGGCAAAACGCGAGAAGTATTCCTCGGCGCGGTGGCGACGCTGTTTGTTGCGATGATGGCGGCGCCGTTTGCAATCAGCGCTGCGCTCACCGGAATTGTGGTCTTTTTGTTGCTCTTTTTCATTGCGCTCAACCTGCTTGAAGCACTACAGCCGTCGCTGGTGTCGCGACTTGCCCCGCCGCACTTGAAGGGCTTTGCGATGGGGGTCTACAACACCACGCAGGCGTTTGGTCTTTTTCTCGGTGGCATTCTTGGGGGAACACTTGCCAAGCGATTTGGCGATAATGCGGTGTTTTATGTCTGCGCAGGATTAACTGCGTTTTGGTTCGTGGCGGCCTGGAATATGAAACCTCCCGTGAAAGTGCGACCCGTCGCGCCGAGCGGGGAGGCAAGCGATACCGCCAGGTAAAAATTAGAGGAAACAAGCTTTGGCTTCAGTCAACAAAATCACATTAATCGGCAATTTGGGCAAAGACCCCGAAATGCGCTATCTACCCTCTGGAGAGGCGGTCGCGGTTTTCAACGTGGCCACCACTGAAACGTGGAAAGACAAACAAGGCGGTAAGCAGGATCGCACCGACTGGCACCGCGTCGAGTTTATTGGCCGCATCGCTGAGGTGTGCGGCGAATACTTGAAAAAGGGCAGCTCGGTCTACCTTGAAGGCAGCGTGCGCTACGACAAGTGGACGGACAAAGACGGGGTCGAAAAGACGATGACCAAAATTCGCGGCGACCGCATGCAAATGCTCGGTGCCCGCACCGGTGGCGGCGCTGGCAGCGACACGTCCTTCGACGACAGCGGCAGCGAACGCAGCAGCCCTGCTCCCCGGCCAACCGGCCAGTCGATGGGTTCCGGTTCGGCTGGCGCAAGTGCGCCGAAAAAAGCCAAGCTTGACGATTTCGACGACGATATTCCGTTTTAGGCCACTGTTTTGAACAGCGGTTTTTTCGCAAGCGCTGTTCAAACTGATTTTTAAGCAGGCCGCGACGCTTTGTGCGAGCAACGCCGGGCTTGGTATGGTGTGCGCCCCGTTACGATGCCGGTCGCCCACGACGGGCTGACGGTCGGCCATCGGCGCGCCGCGCGTGAAATTCGCTGCCGCGAAGTCGCATCCGTCTGATCTGCATCAAACCCTTCGCAGCGCTCAGGGCGAACGGATGTGGAGCGCGTGCCCGCCGACATCGGCTTTTTGCTGATCGCACACGTTAACGACGTCTGATTGCTGAACACCGCTTGGTAGACGTTGCCGTAAACGCTCGATCAGTCGCGACTTTGGCTCAAAGGCGTTGTGAAATCAAGCCTCCGAAATAACAATTTCGGTGCTGATTTTTGCGGTCATTCCGAGCATCGCTGTTGCAGAGCAATATTTTTCTTTCGACAGCTTAACTGCGCGTTCTACCGCTGCTGGATCTAGACCTTTTCCAGCGAGCTTGAAGGTCAGTGTGATGGTTGTGAACACTTTCGGGTCTACCTCGGCTCGTTCAGCCTCAGCATCGACATGAAAACTCGTGAATTTCTGTCTGGATTTGTTGAGCATCAGTACAACGTCAAACGCGGTGCATGTCGCAGCGCCAGCGAGCACTAACTCCATTGGCCGTGGGCCGGTATTTCGTCCGCCATTTTCGGGCGCTCCGTCTATGACAACTGCATGACCTGAACCGGTTTCTGCGACAAATTGAACGTTGTCGACCCACTTGATTGTTGATTTCATAAGCGCTTTCTTTGACTGTTCTATTACTAGAGTAACTTGTCTACGTAATTCATGCCGCAACGCAACAAAAGCATTTGACTTGTGCAGTGCAGCATGCTTAAATAAGTCATCGCTTGCTTCCTCCTCCTTAGCAGGCGACTGGTGTCGGTCCTTCCTCCTCCTTTGGTACGACATCATTAACGGTAAGCCCTCGGGCTTACCGTTTTCTTTTGTGCCGCCGGCTTTTACGCGGGAGCAGCACTTTTCTTGGCCAAACTAGCCCTTTGCCACTATACTTACCGGCTCGCCGTTGAACCTTAAACCTTTTTGGTTGGGGTGCAGTGGCTAGAAAAACTCATAACGCCCTGGACGACAGAGCCGACGCAGCCCGCTGCGACGATCACCGTACTTGGCAAAACACTAAACGAGTCTAAAGTAATGAAAACCTTTTCCGCCAAACCGTCCGACATTAAGCCGGACTGGCTTCTGGTCGATGGCACCGACAAAATTCTCGGCCGCCTCGCCAGCCAAATTGCAATCCGCCTTCGCGGTAAGCACAAACCGATTTTTACGCCGCACATGGACACCGGTGACTTCGTCATCGTGACCAACGTGGAAAAACTTCGCGTTACCGGCAAAAAAGCCTTCCAGAAAACCTACTACAGCCACTCCGGTTACCCTGGCGGCGTGTCGTCTACTAACTTTGAGAAGCTGCAAGACAAATACCCTGATCGTGTGTTGAAGCACGCCGTCAAAGGCATGCTGCCAAAGGGCCCACTCGGCTACGCCATGCTTAAAAAACTTAAGTGCTATGTCGGCGACGCTCATCCGCATGCTGCCCAACAACCCAAAGCTGTCACGCTTTAATCGACCTCACCAGGAATTAACAAAATGATCGGTAATTTCCACTACGGTACGGGTCGTCGCAAAAGCGCTGTAGCTCGTGTATTCATCAAGGCCGGCACTGGCTTGATTGTCGTCAATGGTAAGCCCGTTGACGTATTTTTTGCTCGTGAAACGGGCCGCATGATCGTGCGTCAACCGCTCGTCATCACCAACAATCTCGACAACCTCGACATTATGGTGAGCGTGCAGGGCGGCGGCGAATCGGGCCAAGCAGGTGCAGTGCGCCACGGCATTACTCGCGCGCTTATGGAATACGACATTAGCTACAAACCAGAACTGAAAAAAGCGGGTTTGGTCACACGTGATGCACGTGAAGTCGAGCGTAAAAAAGTCGGTTTGCGCAAGGCGCGCCGTCGTAAGCAGTTCTCGAAACGCTAACAACGCATTCCCGAACGGGGAGCGCGAGAAACGCGCAAGCGATTCGAGCAAAGGCTGCGGGCAATCCCCGTGGCCTTTGTGCTTTATACAATCCGATTTTTTGTTGCTTACCTGAGACAAAGAACTGAAAGGTTTACGACTGTGAACGCAGACAAAAAACAAATCAAAGTAGGCATCGTCGGCGGTACCGGATACACCGGCGTCGAACTGCTACGGATGCTCACCCTGCACCCGAACGTGACGCTGAGCACCATCACCTCGCGCAAAGACGCGGGCACGCGTCTCGATGCGATGTTTCCAAGTCTTCGTGGCCGTTGTGATCTTTTATTCAGCGATACAGCGACCGCCGATTTGACGCAGTGTGACGTAGTGTTCTACGCAACGCCGCATGGCGTGGCAATGGCCGATGCACCCAAGCTTGTCGCGGCAGGCGTGAAAATTATTGATCTCGCCGCAGACTTTCGCTTTAAAGATTTGGCGGTCTTCGAGCAGTGGTACAAGTTGTCACATTCGTGTCCTGATCTGGCAGCAGAGGCCGCGTACGGTCTGGTAGAACTCAATCGTGATGCGATCAAAAAGGCGCGTATCGTCGGCAACCCTGGCTGTTATCCGACCACGATGCAGCTAGGCTTTCATCCGTTGTTAAAAGCCGGAGTGATCGACGCGTCGAGCCTGATTGCTGCGTGCGCTTCGGGTGTTTCTGGCGCCGGCAAAAAGGCCGACATGGACTTGATTTTTAGTGAGGCCAGCGACAACTTCAAGGCCTACGGTGTGTCGGGTCATCGTCATCATCCCGAGACCGAAGCGCGTCTGCAAAACATGACGGGCGACAAAGTCCGGCTGTTGTTTACACCGCATCTGGTGCCGATGATTCGTGGTATGCACTCCACGCTTTATTCACGTTTGAACGCAAGGGGTTTGGCGTTAAGCGATGAGCAATTGCAGTCACTGTTCGCTGATGCGTACCAAGGCGAGGCATTCGTTGACGTCATGCCTTTTGGTTCGATGCCCGACACTCGCTCTACACGCGGCAGTAATACGTTGCGCATAGCGGTGCATCGCCCGCAGGGTGGCGACACGTTGATCGTGCTGGTGGTGCAGGACAATCTGGTCAAGGGCGCTGCCGGGCAGGCGGTGCAGTGCATGAACCTGATGTTTGGCGCGCCGGAAACGGCGGGGTTGTTGACTTTGCCGCTGTCTCCCTGATGCCGCCCGTAGCGCGCCCCTCAGCCACGCAGCATTCGCATGGCCATCCTTCGTTCTGACCGCATCGTCTCCGAGCTGCGTCGTCGCTTTGGCATTTCTGCGCCAAAGCTGTCGGTGCGCACGCATTGGTCGTGGAAAGTTAAAGGCACTATTCTCGGTGTGACCGCATTGGTGCTGGCTGGGCTGTTTTATGGTGGTTTCGATGCCGGCCGCATTTTTGCTGGCTTCAATGTGGGCAAGGTACGAGAAGAGCAGCAGCGTTTGACCGCTGAGTTGAATATTGCGCGCGCCGAAAATTCGCAGCTCAAACGCGACTCCATCGAGCTGACCAACAATTCGCAAATGGCGCTCGGCGCCAAAGAAGTGCTGTCAAAACAAATCGTCACGCTGCAACAAGAAAACACCCAGCTGAAAGAAGAAGCGGCATTTTTCGAAAAATTGATGGGCAACAAAAACGGCGCAAAAAATGGTCTCGCGGTGCAGCGTCTGCAGGCCGAGCGTGACAGCGTTGGCACCTATCGCTTTCGCGCGCTGGTGGTGCAGGGCAACGCCGAGTCTCCGTTCAAAGGGCGTTTGTCGTTGACCGCCACCATTGTCATGGATGGCGACGGTAAGCGCATCAACATAAATTTGCCGGAAGAGCAGCCCGCCCTGCTACCCTCACTAGCGCTCGACTTCAAGGCCTATCAGCGGGTCGAAGGCGTATTTAATGTGCCCGCAAATGCGCAGCTCAAAATGCTGCAAATTCGGGTGTTTCCAGCCGGCAGCACTACAGCCAAGGCGCAACAGTCCATCCAGCTCTGACGTGGCGACAGCAACGACGCGCTTCAGAATTTAGTGATCTCAGGAGACCCTTATGTTCGGGCGCAAAAAACAACACGTACCGCAAAAGCAAATCGACAGCCTGATCGGCGCTTCGACCACCATTGAAGGCGATGTCGATTTTGTTGGCGGCTTGCGAGTGGATGGCCGGGTTAAAGGGCACATTCATTCATCAAGCAGTGGCCCATCGACACTGGTGATCAGCGAAAAAGCGGTTGTTGACGGCGAAATTCGGGTGTCGCACGTCGTTGTGGATGGCGAGGTGAACGGACCCATTTATGCCAGCGAATACCTCGAATTGTTGCCAAACGCCCGCATCACCGGCGACGTAAGCTACCGCACTCTTGAAATGCAGGTGGGTGCGGTGGTCGACGGTCGTTTGCTGCACATGCAAACAGAAACAGTCGACGTCGTGGAGCTCAAACGCATCGGCACCGGCGGCGGCACTTGATCTGTTGCCTTTTGGTTTGACCCTACGCCGGAAACGGTTGAAATGAATGCACCGCGCCCCGATAATAGGAGTGCGTGTAAACCATCCGCTCACTTTTCTGAAGCCGTTTGATGTGAACGTCGCACCTGGAGTGTTTTAATGAATGCAATGACCGAACTGCCCGCCCCGATTATCTTTACCGACGCTGCGGCGAATAAGGTGAAAGATTTGATCATCGACGAGCAAAACCCCAACCTTAAACTGCGCGTGTTTGTCACCGGCGGCGGCTGCTCAGGCTTTCAATACGGTTTCACGTTTGACGAGGAAGTCAACGACGATGACACCCAAATGCTCAAAAACGACGTTACGTTGTTGATCGATGCCATGAGCTACCAATATCTCATCGGTGCTGAAATCGACTACAGCGACGGCTTGGAAGGCGCGCAGTTTGTCATCAAAAACCCGAACGCCACGTCTACCTGCGGCTGCGGAAATTCTTTCAGCGCTTAGCTATCGGCAGTGGTTCAAAGGAAAAACGGCATCTCAGGATGCCGTTTTTTTCACTATCGGCTGCCATCAGCTTTATGCGCTATGCCCTAATGCAATTAGCACGCAGCGATTTTTTTGGTAAAGTCGACTATAAGTCGATATAGCATTTAATCCCTGAATGAACGATGCTTTCGGCGAAAAGTTATCAACGGTTTGGCTATCAGAATATGCTTCGGAATCGATCACGCGCGCGCTTGATCGTTAAACATAATCCGGGGAAGCGAATGAAACGAAATTTAGTGGCGACGCTACACGCGCTCGCGGTGAGCACTGTCGCGCTGATTGCCATCATGTCGACGGCCATCAACGCCGCGCCACTTAAACTGGTGATCCACGAAGAAAGCGGCGCAGAGGGCGACGCCTTGCCACCCGTCGCCAAATACATCGCCCTCAAACGCTCGCTGGAAACCGCTCTCGGGCGGCCGGTGGAAATCGCCCTGACCCGTGACCGCCAGCGCATGTACGACTGGATGGAGCAAAATTTGGGCGACGTATTCATGACCAACGCCGCCGATCTCGCTGCCAAAGCACTCACCGGTCTGGGCTACAGCTTCATCGCTTCGGGCCGCCCTGACGTCACCGTGTTGTTTATCGGCAAGGGGGCGCCAGTCGACAGCCTGAAAGCGTTCAGCGGTAGCGCTGTCTCCATGCCGCGCGCCGAAAGCATGTACGGGCAAGTCTGCGCCTCCGAACTACGCGACTTCGTGGGTCGTCAATACACCGGACGCTTCAACACTGAATACAGCGCCGTGGTCTATGCGATTGAAAACAATTTGTCAGCGGTGGGCTGTATTCCGTCCATCGCCAGAGCGCGGGACACACTCGCCGCCAAGGGCATCAAGGTGTTGTACGAAGGTCGTCCGCAGCCCGCGATGCCGGTCGTAGCCGGTTTGGGTTTGCCGGCAGCCGATCGCACCGCGATTGCCAAAGCGCTCGCCTCGTACGACGAAAGCCCAGCGGGCGAGATCATCCTGAAGTCACTCGGCGTGACCGGGTTCACCGAGGGCGGTGAGATTCGTTTGCGAGCGCTGAACGGGTGGTTAAAGGCCAAGTAGCTCCCCGTCAAGCCGGGTAGACCGCACCCAGAATTCGCAGCCCTCTGGCGCCGGTCACGGCAGGCACATTGCCCGGTGCGCTAGCGAAACAGCGGCGCGCTAACCAGGCGAAGGCTAGCGCCTCAACGTGCATCGGCGCAACGCCGAGCACCGCTGTTGATTGCGCCTGCAATTCGACCGGCAAGCCGCGCATGACCGAAAGGTTGAACACCCCGCCCCCGCACACAAAACAAGCGCTCGCTCCAGACCCCTGAATTGCGTCGCTAATAGTTCGCGCGGTCAGCGCAGCGAGTGTTGACTGCACGTCTTGGGGCGCAATGTCACGGGCTTGGTTTTGCAGTTTTGCATCAAGCCACGCCAAGTTAAACCGCTCCCGCCCGGTGCTCTTCGGCGCCGCTTGACGAAAGTAGTCGTCATCGAGCAACGCGGCAAGTAGCTTGTGATCAACATGGCCCTGCGCGCCCCATGCGCCGCCGGCGTCGTACGGCTTGCCGGTGTGCCGCTCACACCACGCGTCCAGCAACGTATTGCCTGGACCGGTATCAAAACCGCGCACCGTGTCTAACGAACCCTTCGCGGGCAACAACGTCACGTTGGCAATCCCGCCAATATTCACCACCGCACGCGGCTTTTCACCCTGAAACACCGCCGCATGAAATGCGGGCACCAGCGGCGCGCCCTGCCCACCCGCCGCTACATCACGCGACCGAAAATCAGCCACCACCGTGATACCTGTCAGTTCTGACAGGTGCGCCGGAGCGTTAAGTTGTGTGGTGAAGCCACGCTCAGGTCGATGACGAATGGTTTGGCCGTGCGCGCCAATCGCTGCGATGTCAATAGCTGCGAGCTGGGTGTTGGCGAGCAGTTGCGCCACCGCGTCTGCATACGCATGCGCTAGCGCCACCGATGCGTCGCCTGCGCGCTCCACCTCGTCCGCGCCCGACTGCATCAGCGCTTGCAACTGCGCACGCAACGCGGCCGTGAACGGCATGTAGACGTGGCCGAGCGTCGTCACTTTTTCATCGCTAAAGTCGGCAACGACCGCGTCAACGCCGTCCACCGATGTGCCGGACATTAAACCGATGTAGCGCTCATTCAAAAGCATGTTCAATCAATCGTAAAATTTGGCTTAATCCTACAACCTCGCCGCGTTCGATAATGTCAGTGCCACGCGTCGCCGCTGTGGTTTCGGCTACGGTTGCGGATGCGGCAAAGGCCGGAACCCACAGAAACCGAAGACTCACGCTCAATCGAAGCAAAAAACATCAGCAACGATGTATCCCGGCCGGTGCCGAAATGATAAAAAATATTATGCAAATTTCCGCGCAAGAACAGCTAGAAATCATGAAACGCGGTGCCGACGAACTGCTCGTCGAAGCCGAAATGCTCAAAAAAATTGAGCGCAGCATCAAAACCGGAACGCCGCTGCGCGCCAAGCTCGGACTTGACCCAACGCGACCCGACATTCACATTGGCCACACGGTGGTGCTTAACAAGCTGCGGCAGTTTCAGGATCTCGGTCATACCGTCATCTTTTTGATTGGCGATTTCACGTCGTTGATCGGCGATCCGTCGGGCCGCAATGACACGCGTCCGCCACTCGAGCGCGAGCAGATTCTGGAGAACGCGAAGACTTATCACGCGCAGGCAAGTAAGGTGTTGGACCCCGCGCGCACCGAGATTCGCTACAACAGCGAATGGAGCGATCCGCTCGGCGCGGCGGGCATGATCAAGCTTGCCGCCAAGTACACCGTGGCGCGCATGATGGAGCGCGAGGACTTCACGCAGCGCTTCAAGAAGGGCATTCCCATTTCCGTTCATGAATTTTTGTATCCCCTGCTGCAGGGCTACGATTCAGTTGCACTCAAATCGGACATCGAGCTCGGCGGTACCGATCAGAAATTCAATCTGCTCGTGGGTCGTTCACTGCAAACGCAGTATGGTCAGGAAGAGCAGTGCATCCTGACCATGCCTTTGCTGGTCGGGCTCGACGGCGTCGAGAAGATGAGCAAATCGAAGGACAACTACATCGCCGTGACCGACGCGCCGTCCGAAATGTTCGGCAAGGTGATGTCGATTTCGGACACGCTGATGTGGAATTACTTCGAGCTGCTCTCGACCCAATCCGCAGCAGCGGTTGCAGCGCTCAAAGCAAGCTGCGCGAACAAGCAAATGAACCCACGTGACGCCAAAGTGGCGCTGGCGTTAGAGATCACCGCGCGCTTTCACACGCAAGCTGATGCCGACGGTGCGCTGGCCGCGTTTGAAGCGCGAAAAACGGGCGCTGCACCGGAAAGTATGCCGGAGGTAACGATTCATTGCGCTGAAGATTCGATGCTAGTGACGCAGATTGCCAAGCAGGCTGATCTGGTCGCCAGCACCTCTGACGCGGGCCGCTTGATTGAAGGACGTGGCTTTAAGGTCGATGGCGTGGTGATCGAGGACCGTCATCTAAAGCTCAGCAAAGGCGCGAGCTACGTGTTGCAGGCAGGCAAGCGCAAATTTACGCGGGTCACCTTGGCGTAAATCGGGCAACCATGTATATCTCGCTGACGGATTTGTTCAAAATTGGCATCGGACCGTCGTCCTCGCACACCGTGGGACCGATGCGTGCGGCGCGACGATTTTTGGTTGAGCTGCCCGCTGCCACACTCGAAAAAGTTAAGCGCCTGCGTGTCGAACTATTCGGCTCGCTGGCGCACACCGGGCGAGGTCATGGCACGGATGTGGCGTTGCAACTTGGCTTCAGCGGCGAATTGCCAGACATCGTCGATACGGCCGCGATCCCGCAGATGATCGCGGCCATTGCCAACAACCAATCTCTCGCGCTGCTCGGCACCCGCAACATTCGCTTTCAGCCGATGCTCGACATTCGCTACAACCTGAAAGACGTGTTGCCGTTGCACTCAAATGCGATGACGTTTCGTGCCTTTGCCGATGACATGAAAGCGCCCATCGCCGAGCGCACGCTGTATTCGATTGGCGGCGGATTTATCGTCGACGAAGACGAAGCTTTTGTCGGCAGTCCGCGCGGTGCTGAAATCAGCGTACCGCATCCTTTTGCCCATATGGTGGAGCTGTTGCAACGCACTGTCGCGCAAAATGCGTCGATGGTGGAGTTGCTGCGCGCCAACGAGTACAGCCTGCGTGGCGAAGCCGAAACGCGGCAATTTCTCGACCGCGTCATCGAAACATTTTTTACCTGTATTGATCGCGGCATCGCCACGCGCGGCCAATTGCCAGGCGGGCTCAACGTCAAACGTCGTGCGCCGGATATTCATCACCAACTGATCGTCGAGCGCGGACAACGGGGCACCGCACCGCACAAAGTGCTCGATTGGGTGAGTGTTTACGCCATCGCCGTGAACGAAGAAAATGCAGCGGGCGGTCGCGTCGTCACGGCCCCCACTAACGGCGCGGCAGGTGTGGTGCCAGCAGTGCTGCGCTATGCGCGCGACTTTTGCGGCGTAGGTCACGAGGGCATGCATGATTTCCTGTATGTCGCCGCTGCGGTAGGCGCGCTGTGCAAAATGAATGCGTCCATTTCGGGCGCTGAAGTCGGTTGTCAAGGCGAGGTCGGTTCAGCCGCCGCAATGGCCGCAGCTGGACTTGCCGCGGCACTCGGCGCCAGCAACGAGCAGATCGAAAATGCCGCCGAGATCGCGCTGGAGCATCACCTCGGCATGACTTGCGACCCCATCGGCGGTCTGGTGCAAATCCCGTGCATTGAACGCAACGCGATGGGCGCGGTGAAAGCGATCAGCGCGACCTCGCTCGCCATGCGTGGTGACGGCACGCACCGCGTCTCGCTAGACCAAGCCATCGACACCATGCGCCGCACCGGTGCTGACATGCAGTCGAAGTACAAAGAAACGTCGCAAGGCGGACTAGCGTTGGCGCAGGTGGAGTGCTAATTTTTCTCAAACGCTGCCGCACAGCGCATGAGTTCACGTTCGCCAATCACACGCGTCTGCCCGCGAGCCTGAAAAGCGCCAAACCGTTCAGCAGTCAAAACGCGCGCTGCGGCGGCCATGGCGAAAGGCGCAAAAGATTAGGCGCAGCAATCCCCTACGCACAGCTCCCCGCCCGCTAACATTCAGTCCTAATATGAGCAAAATCCTCCTCTCCCTCCCCGTCGGCCAGAAAGTCGGCATCGCCTTTTCTGGCGGCCTCGACACCTCGGCCGCACTCGCCTGGATGCGTCACAAGGGCGCGATTCCTTATGCCTACACGGCGAACCTTGCGCAGCCCGACGAAACCAATTACGACGACATCCCAAAGAAGGCTTTGGAGTACGGCGCGGAAGGCGCGCGGCTGGTCGACTGCCGCGAAGCGTTGGTTCATGAGGGTTTGGTCGCACTGCAATGCGGCGCGTTCCACATTTCGACCGCAGGCCGCACCTACTTTAATAGCACGCCACTCGGTCGTTGCGTTACCGGCACGGTGCTGGTTAAGGCGATGCAGGAAGATGCCGTCAATATCTGGGGCGACGGCTCGACCTACAAGGGCAACGACATCGAGCGCTTCTATCGCTACGGTCTGATGGCCAATCCGGGCCTGAAAATTTATAAACCGTGGCTCGATCAGGCGTTTGTAAAAGAGCTGGGTGGTCGCAAAGAAATGAGCGAGTGGCTGAACAAGCAAGGTTTTGCCTACAAGATGAGTACCGAAAAAGCGTACTCCACCGACAGCAACATTTGGGGCGCAACGCATGAGGCCAAGGATCTCGAATTTCTAAGCAAAGGCTTGCGCATCGTCAACCCGATCATGTCGGTGAAGCACTGGGATCAGTCGATTGCGATTGCGCCTGAAGAAGTCACCATCCGTTTTGAAGAAGGATTTCCAGTTGCGCTCAACGGAAAAACGTTTGCAAGCCCGGTTGATTTGGTGCTCGAAGCCAACAAAATCGGCGGTCGCCACGGTCTTGGCATATCCGATCAAATCGAAAACCGTATCATCGAAGCCAAGAGCCGCGGCGTATACGAGGGCCCCGGCATGGCGCTGCTGTTCATCGCTTATGAGCGCCTGATCTCAGCCATTCATAACGAAGGCACGATAGAAAATTACCGTTCGATGGGCCACCGTCTCGGACGCCTGCTGTACGAGGGCCGCTGGTTCGATCCGCAAAGCCTGATGCTGCGCGACACGCTACAAAAGTGGGTCGGACGCGCGGTAACCGGGGAGGTCACGGTAGAGCTGCGGCGCGGCGACGACTACACGCTGCTCGACACGCAAAGCCCGAACGCGACTTATCACCCGGAACGCCTGTCGATGGAGCGCGTCGAGGATGAGGCCTTCTCGCCGCTGGACCGCATCGGGCAATTGCACATGCGCAATCTGGATATTTCGGACTCGCGGGATAAGTTGAGCGTGTATGCGAAGGCCGGGATGTTGCCTGCCGGCACTGGGGCGGCTAATTTGTTAGATGACAAGAGTGATTCGAATAAATCTTAAGGGCTGCGCTATGCGAATCGCACTTTTGGGCGCGATTACATCTTTGTTACTTGCGGGTTGCGCAGGTAATCCTCAACACATTTCGGTGGCTTCAAGCGTTTCAACAATAACGCCAACTTTCAAGCTCATTGATCTGAGGCCCGATATTGAAAAGCACTCAGACCGATCAGGTTCTGGCGGAATGGAGGAGCGCACGCTTGGCGATGATGCGATATCGCCTTCTGCGGTGGCGCTGCTCGAACGCGAACTTGCGCGACAAGGCAACCCATCGCTAGCGGGCAAAGACTTGACGCTCGTTTCACTACTTGTGACTGCCAATGTGATTGCGCCATCGGTGCAACCACTATACGGCGCAGCAGCGTTGGGGCCGGGTGGCGTAGTTGTCGGAAGTGCTGTGGGTTATGCATTGCAATGGGCCGGTACACGACCCAAACTCAGCGTACTTGCGGGAGTGCAATACGGCGGCAAGACGCTTGGCGCGTTCAACAGCGTTCAAGTCTCGCTGCTATCAAATCCTCGCGACGCTTTGGAATCCGCGCTTGAGCTCACTGCCCGTGATTTAATTCGAGCGATTGCGAATTAACGGGCTCGGCGTGACATCGGTTTGTGCATCGATCAAGCCACGAGCTTAGTTGCGCACTTCATAAAAAAGTGCTGTAATACGCCGATGTATTACACATTGGACGCGTTATGACACTGACCGTGCGCACCGACCACCGCGTGTCCGAGGCGTTGGCGCAATACTGCGTGCAGACCAAGCAGACCAAGAGCGACGTGGTGAAGCAGGCATTGGCAGAGTTTCTTGAACGTGAGGCGCTGCCTCGTCCGACCGCGTGGGATGCGATCAACGACTTGGTGAGCGGCTTGGTGCGTGAGAATGTGCAAGCGGCGCCAACCACGGCCCCCCTCCCTACCGATCTTGCCGCGAACCGCAAAAAATATTTAGGCGACTACTATGCCCAACGCCACGCTCGTCGACGCGGGCCCGTTGATCGCGCTGCTTAATCCGCGCGATCAAGACCACGCGCGATGCGTCGCGTTTTTACAGAGCTACACCGGCAGCTTGATCACCACTTGGCCGGTAATCACCGAGGCGTCGCACCTGCTGTCGCCGAGCATAAACGCGCAAATCGCGCTGTTGAAATGGATTGAACGTGGCGCACTAGAAGTTCGTCATATCGACGCGCAAGCCGTACAGCGCATAATAATTTACACGGAAAAATATCGCGACCGGCCAATGGATTTAGCAGATGCGTCGCTGGTGACGCTAGCCATTGAGACCCGCGTCACCGACATCATTTCGATTGATAGTGACTTCGACATTTATCGCTTGCCCAACAAACGCAAGCTCAACAATTTGCTGAGTTAGTCCGGCAAACGCCCATCATGACCACAATCATTCGCCGACCACTCAAATCCAGCAAGCTCCGCGCGGCGGGCTACGACGAGCGTTTGCGCGTGATGGAAATTGAGTTTGTGAACGGCGATATTTACCAGTACAAATCGGTGTCGCCGGAGCTTTATCGGCAACTTATGGCATCGCCTTCGCCGAACAGTTTTTTCGAGGACAAGATTGAAGAATCGTTCTCAGGCAAGCGCACCGGTAAGGCAGGCAAAACAGACGCAGGCGCATCGCTCGACGATCTGTTCAAATAGCAGCTTGTTTCCCACGCACTAAACCGCTGCAAGGCCCGCCCTACCATGCCATCGTTTGACACCGTTTCCGAACTCAACTGGGTTGAAATCAAGAACGCGCTTGATCAGTCGAATAAAGAGATCACCAATCGCTTCGACTTCAAGGGCTCGGATTCGCGGGTCGAGCTGAATGAAAAAGAGAAGACGATGACGGTCTTCGCCGATGACGATTTCAAAATCGCCCAGGTCGACGAAGTGCTGCTCAACAAGTTTGCCAAACGGAGCGTCGACTCGCGCTCAATTGAAAAGGGCAAGCCCGAAAAAATTGGCGGCGACAAAATGAAGCGCGTCGACACCTTGAAAGACGGACTCGAATCCGAGATCGCAAAAAAGGTAGTCAAGCTGTTGAAAGACAGCAAACTTAAAGTGAGCGGTTCGATTCAGGGCACGGCGGTGCGCGTGACTGGCGACAAAAAAGACAATCTGCAAGCGGCGATGGCGTTGATTAAAAAAGACATCACCGACCTGCCGCTACAGTTCAACAACTTTCGCGATTAGTGATGCGCTGCGCGCTGCTGGTTTTGTGTGCTGTGCTGCTTGCTGCCTGCCAGCCCGCGAATCCGCCACCTACGCCGTTGCCCACTAAAGAGAAAACGATAGACAAGGTCAACGCCGATATCGATGCGGCGATGAAAAAAGCCGAAGCGATCCGCGACATTGATGATCCGATGAAGAAAGAATACTGATTTCATGAAACTGTGGAAACCACTCGCTGCGGCGACCGTGACGTTGTGCGCTGCGCAATCGTTTGCGCAAATCTCGCCAACCCTCGCCGACGCGGTCACTGATGGCCGCACCGCTGACACCTGGCTCCGCGATGGTGACGTAGTACTTTTTCAGTACGCACCTAAAACCATTCACTTTCGCCCCAGTCCGAACCACGCCAAGTGGACCAACATGGTGAACGTCGAAATCCAGTCAAAGTACGACAGGGTCTGGGGCGCGGATCAAACGCTGTTTGGTTTGGCGCTGTTTGACAACTCGTTTGGCCAGTTTTCGCAGTACATTTATTGGGGCCAAAAGTGGGACTTGCATCCGAACGTTTACGCGAAGGTAACGGCGGGTTTGCTGCATGGTTATCACGGCAAATATCGCGACAAAATTCCGTTTAATCGCGCCGGGATTGCGCCCGCGGTCGTCCCGGCCATTGGCGTTCGCTTCGGCAACCTCAGCATCGAAGGCATCTTGCTCGGCGGCGCGGCCATGCAATTTGCCGTCGGCTACACCTTCCGATAGGGCGCCCTCACCATGGCACTGCGCGCGGGCTATACCGTTGAATCAATGAAGGATCGTGGCATCGGCAAGCTGCCGGGGCTGCTTGGTGTCGAGCTGATCTCGATTGCCGAAGGGCTTTTAATCGCGGAGCTGAAAGTGCGTGAAGCATTGCTTGCGCCGAACGGTTATCTGCATGCGGCGTCCGTGGTTGGGCTGGCCGACACGATGTGCGGCTACGGTTGCATTTCGCATCTGCCTGAGGGCGCGAAGGGCTTCACCACCATTGAACTTAAGAGTAATTACCTCGGCACCGCGCTCGACGGCACGATCTACGTTGAAGCACGCCCCGTACACCTGGGCCGCACCACACAGGTGTGGGACGCGGTTGTAAAGCACCGCGAGACGGCAAAAACCATTGCGCTGTTTCGCTGCACGCAGATGGTATTGTGGCCAGTTGAAAAGTGAGCGGTGACGCGCTGGTTGCCGCCGCGCGCACGCTCTGCCGCAGCGTTGATTCACTGCAATTCTCGGCCCCTGCCACGCACACCTTAAATCCGCTCGATTACGC
>JACMNN010000134.1 GCA_014378555.1 Burkholderiales bacterium
GCCACATGGGTCGCGTGGGGCGTATTCGCGCTGTGGCGCCGCGCGCCGCGCCTGATGTCGCGAATGCCGGCACAACAAGCCGCAGCAATCGCCGCCGCTGGCATTGCCGTGGCGTACGCTGTGCTCTCCGGCTTCGCAGTTCCTGCGCAGCGCACCTGCTACATGCTGCTTACCGGTGCGCTCGCATTGACGTTGCGCCGCTCGTTGTCGCCGTGGTTGATCCTTGCGTGGGCGCTGCTGGTGGTGCTGGTGATTGATCCGTGGGCGGTGCTCGCGGTCGGATTTTGGTTCTCGTTTTCGGCAGTGGCAATGCTGATGTACGTCACCGTCGGCCGCGTCGGCGAGCGACCGTGGTGGCATACGTTGCTGGTCACTCAAGCGGCAGTAACGTTTGGTTTAGTTCCGCTGTCTGTGGCGCTATTTCAGCAAGTCTCACTGGTCGGGCCGATAGCTAACGCCGTCGCAATTCCGTTGGTGACGATGCTGGTGGTGCCGCTCACGCTGCTGTGGATGCTGATTCCGATCGACGCGTTACTCGCCATTGCGCATCAACTCATTGCGTGGCTGACGCTCGGCTTGCAATGGTTGATGACACTGCCGTCGCCGCTGTGGACGCAGCATGCGCCGCCGTGGTGGACGGTGCTATTGGCGCTTCTCGGCAGCCTGTTGCTGCTCGCACCGCGCGGCTGGCCACATCAATGGCTGGGCATTCTGTGGTGCGTGCCGCTGTTCGCAATTACGCCTGAGCGGCCCGCCGACGGCGAATTTAAACTGACCATTCTTGACATCGGTCAAGGCACCGCAGCGGTGGTGCAAACGGCAAACCACACCTTGGTGTATGACACCGGGCCCAAGTGGACAGATCTTAGCGACGCAGGGTCGAGATTAATTGTGCCGTACCTGCGCGCAGCCGGCTCATCGCACATTCACGGGCTGGTGGTCAGCCATCTCGACATTGATCACAGCGGCGGCGCACGCTCGTTGTTGACCAGCGTGCCGGTGGACTGGATGCTGACCTCTGTTTTTGCTGAAGCGGGCATCGTGAAAACCGCCCAGCAACGCGGCGTCACCGCACTTGGCTGTGCGGCGGGTCAGACGTGGACGTGGGACGGTGTTCGTTTCGACGTTTTGCATCCGGATGTGGATAACTACAGGGATGCAAAACTCAAAACCAACGACCGCTCCTGCGTGGTGAAAGTGAGCAGTAAATGGTTCAGCGTTTTGTTAACAGCCGATGTGGAGGCAAAGAGCGAAGCCAACCTCATTGAGCGCTACGCGGCACAGCCCGAGGTTCTCAAGAGCGACGTACTGATGATGCCGCATCACGGCAGTTTGACCTCATCGACGCCAAGTTTTATTGACGCTATCGCGCCAAAGTTAGCGGTCGTCAATGCGGGGTATCGCAATCGATTTGGACACCCTCGCGACAGCGTATTGTCGCGTTATGTCGAGCGCAATATTCCAGTGTTGCGCACCGATTGGCATGGCGCGATCACTATCAATTCCGCCGATGGGCTGGCGAAAATCGCAAATGAGCGCGACACCAGGCAGCGCTATTGGGTAGATCGGCCTGATCCCGCGGATGGTCGGCCGATTGAGTGATGGGTAGTAGGCGCCTGGGTCGCATTTCCAATATCTTGGGCAGAGTGTTTACGGCCAAGGGCGGATCTAGGGCGACCGAAAACGCCCAATCCGCACTGCAGTCTGGCCCACTTTCGGATTCGGCACCGGCATCACTAAAACGGCATCGGCTTGCGGCGTGCGAACCTCATGCTCCCCGTCCATTGCGAGCAGCGTGCCCGCGTCGGCAATCACCTCCAGCCCGCGCACCGGGCGAATCCAGCGGAACGACGCGTTGCGGTGCGTCACCACCGTGCTGATATCCACCACACGTTGTGAGGGCGTGCTCGGAGTGGCATGCAGATGGCCCTCTATCCAGCCTGAATCGAGAACATCAAAGTGCCGCAAAAATCGCAGCGTGACCTCTTTAGCCACATCGCCGACCGCAGCTTCCCAATGTTGGCCACATTCAATCAACACTGCGCTCTTGGCGCTCAAAGGGTCGCCGAACCCGGCGTAATCGCGCAGCCGTTTGCCCGCGGCATGACCAGAATCGACCAGTATGTGTTCCGGCGAACCGATCGCTCTGGCCAGCGCCAAGCCCTTGGCCGTATCGCCCGCCAGCGAGATCGGCGGCGCGGGCTCGAGCATTGAATGCAGGTCAAGCAGGTGGTCCACGGTGTCGTAGAACGGGCGTAAGTCGCGCGCACGGCGCAGCTCGCGTGAATCGCGATGGCCGTCGAGCGTGGACTCGTCCCACAGCCGATTGAAATCCTCGTCAATGCAGCGTGAATCAAACGGCTTAGTTGCATCAAACGAAAGATACGCGTCAACGTTGGCGAATGCCACCGACAAGGTCCCGCGCAGCGGCCATACATGTTGCGTATCGGCGGTAAGCTCGCGCAGCAACCAATCTGCCGCGATGGCGCCACACACCTCGTTGCCATGCACCAGCGCGTTCACGCACACATGGGGCCCGGGTGCGTCGGCAACAAAGGTCCACACATAAGCAACGTCAGTGTTGCCGATGGCCCATTTTTGGATGTCAGGAAAAATCGTTTCGATGGGAGGGTTCATGGCTACTATTCGTTTATGCAGTCGGTTATCCTGCGAACTCAAAATTCAGCAGGGAATAACCGTGGGTTCAACTAAAAAGTTTCTGCAACCGATTATGGCCCTATGCGCGGCCGCCGTGCTGAGCGCATCTCTATTTGCGCAGTCGATCAGCATCGGTCTCGCCGGCGACATCACCGCTTTTGACCCGCACTATCACAACGTCGGCCCGAACAATGCGTCGGTCGGGCATGTGTTTGAGAAGCTGGTGGGCATGGATGAGCGGCAAAAACTGGTGCCCGGCCTTGCGCTGTCGTGGAAGGCCATTGACGATCTCAACTGGGAGTTCAAACTGCGCAAGGGCGTCAAGTGGCACGACGGTAGCGACTTTACCGCCGACGACGTGATCTTCACTGTCGATCGGGTGCCGAAAGTCGCCAATTCTCCGTCGTCGTTTTCGACCTACGTGCGTCCGATCAAAGCCATCAAAGCTACCGATCCGCACACGCTGATTATCACCACAGAAAAGCCGCATCCGCTGCTGCCGAATGACCTTTCAACGGTGTACATCATCGCGAAAAAGGCGGCCACGGGCGCGACTACCGAGGACTTCAACAGTGGCAAAGCAGCGGTGGGCACCGGGCCTTACAAATTTGTGCGTTTCGCCAAGGGTGACCGCCTTGAACTAGCCAGAAACGACGCATGGTGGGGTGGCAAAACACCGTGGGACAAAGCCACCTTGCGCCTGTTGACCAACGACCCGGCGCGCGTGGCAGCTCTGCTTTCGGGCGATGTGCAGGCGATAGAGAACGCGCCAACCGCTGACATGTCTCGACTCAAGGCTGACAAAAACGTATCTCTGGCACGCGTCGGCGCCAACCGCCTGATTTATCTGCACTTGGATTCCAATCGCGACGTCACGCCATTCGTCACCGACAAGCAGGGCAAGCCACTGGCGAAAAATCCGCTGAAGGATCCACTGGTGCGCAAAGCCATCTCGCTCGCGATCAATCGCGACGCGATGGTGAGCCGCGTGATGGAAGGCGAAGCGATTGCGGCGGGGCAACCTTTGCCCGACGGTTATCCCGGCACCTCAAAGACATTAAAGCCCGATAAATTTGATGCTGCGCAGGCGAAGAAATTGTTGGCCGATGCCGGCTATCCCGACGGCTTCGCCATGACCATTCATGCGCCGAACAATCGCTATGTGAACGACGAACAAATCGCGCAGGCGGTCGCGCAAATGCTGTCGCGCATCGGCATTGCGATGAAGGTGGACGCCATGCCGTCATCCGTGTATTTCACGCGGGCGACCAAGCTCGACTTCAGTTTAATGCTGCTCGGCTGGTCGGCAGGTTCAGGCGAAATGTCGGACAGTTTGCGGCCCTTGCTCGGCACCTTCGACGCGAAGAAAGGGTGGGGCAACGCCAATCGCGGTCGCTACTCAAACGGCAAGTTTGACGCGATGCTCGAGGACGCGCTGGTCACCATTAACGACGCCAAACGCGAAGCGCTACTGGGCCGCGCCACTGAGATCGCGATGGCCGATCAAGGCATCATCCCGCTGCACTTTCAGATGAACGTGTGGGCCATGAAAAAGAACCTGACGTACACGCCACGCACCGATGAAACGACGTCGGCGTGGATGTTTAAGCCGGTCGGAAAGTAACTGCAATTTAATCCCCTCGCCCGCCGCGCGGGAGAGGGTTAGGGTGAGGGCCGGCCAGAAGCGACGCCAGCCACTCAACGCCAAATAACCACCCCACCCTCAGCTCCCTTCGCGCGCACCGGCGTCGCAGGACAGAACCAAACATGACAACCCACTTCATAAACAACCAACGAGTCCCCGGCAGCAGCGGCGACACCATCCCCGTGCTCGACCCGAGCGACGGGCAAGTGTTCGCGCATCTCGCTCGCGGCAATGCCGAGGACATTCGCAAAGCTGTGGCTGCTGCTCGCAAGGCGGCTGACGGCGGCGCATGGAGTCAGCTCGCGCCGGTTGAACGCGGTCGCCTGCTGCACAAATTGTCCGACGCGATTCTTGCCCATCATGACGAATTGTGGCGGCTGGAAATGCGCGACTGCGGCAAGCCGGTCAAGCAGGCAAAGCTAGATGCCACCGCCGTCGCTCGCTACTTCGAATACTACGCCGGGGCCTGCGACAAGCTGCACGGCGACACCATCCCGTACACGCCGGGCTTCGCGGTCATGACGTTCTACGAACCGCACGGTGTCACCGGCCACATCATTCCGTGGAACTACCCCATGCAAATATTTGGCCGCTCGGTCGGCGGCGCGCTCGCAGCGGGCAACGCCTGCGTGGTCAAGCCTGCAGAAGATGCGTGTTTGTCACTGCTGAGGATTGCGGAACTGGCCGCTGAGTGTGGCTTTCCGGACGGCGCGTTGAACATTGTTACCGGCTACGGTCATGAAGCAGGTCAAGCGTTGGCCGACGCAGAAGGCATCGATCACATCTCGTTTACCGGCTCTGCGCGTGTCGGTACGATCATCGCGCAGAGTGCGGCAAAACGGCATGTACCGGTGACGCTCGAGTTGGGCGGTAAAAGCCCGCAGATTGTGTTCGCTGACGCCAATTTAGACGAAGCGATTCCCGTCATCATCAATGCCATCATCCAAAACGCCGGGCAAACGTGCAGCGCCGGATCGCGCTTGTTGATTGAGGCGAGCGCGTACGAGCGGGTGCTGGCGGCGGTCGGACAACGGATTAAGGCGTTGAAGGTCGGGCCTGCTTTGACGGACTGCGACGTCGGGCCGTTGATTAGAGCCAATCAGTTGCAGCGAGTAAATGAATTCCTCGCCTCCGTTCGCCCTGAACGCAGTGAAGGGTCTGACGCGCGCAACGCATCCATCGTCGCTCAAGGCAGCATCGTTCCCGAAGCCCCCGCCACCGGCTTCTATGCCAAACCCACGCTCATCGCCGACGTCGCCGCCGATGCATCGCTCGCCCAAGATGAGGTTTTCGGACCCGTCCTCGCGGCCATGTCGTTTAAGGACGAAGCCGACGCAATTCGCCTGGCCAATTCCACCGCCTACGGCTTGGTCGCAGGCGTCTGGACAGAAAACGGCGGACGCGCAATGCGCATGGCCCGCGCGGTCAAAGGCGGGCAAGTGTTCATTAATAACTACGGCGCAGGCGGTGGTGTCGAGTTACCCTTTGGCGGCGTCAAATCGTCGGGCTACGGGCGCGAAAAAGGTTTCGAGGCGCTGTATGGATTTAGCGTAATGAAGACGGTGGTTATCAAGCACGGCTGATGCGTTTCAGGCCAGCAACGTCGGTGGACTGATCGTCGCTGCTGCCTACGCCAACCAACGTTTCCGCCGCCGATAGCTTTTCACGTCGCGAAAGCTGGTGCGCTCGCCTGACGAGATGCCAAGATAAAACTCTTTGACGTCTTCGTTGCTGGCGAGGCTGGCCGCTTCTCCGTCCATGACCACGCGACCGCTTTCTAAGATATAGCCGTAGTCGGCATATTTCAGCGCGACGTTGGTGTTTTGCTCGGCAAGCAAAAAGCTCACGCCCTCCTGAGTATTCAGGCCTTTGACGATCTCGAAAATTTCGGCGACGATTTGCGGTGCCAGACCCATGCTCGGCTCATCGAGCAAAATCATTGACGGCTTGGCCATCAGCGCGCGACCCACTGCCGTCATTTGTTGCTCGCCTCCAGACGTGTAGCCCGCCTGCGATGTTCGACGTGTTTTCAGGCGTGGAAAGTAGTGGTAAACACGCTCCAGTTCGGCCTTGATTTCAGCGCGCGAAAGCTTCCGGGTGTAGGCGCCAGTGAGCAAATTTTCTTCGATGGTCAGATGCGAAAAACAGTGCCGACCTTCCATCACCTGACACACGCCCATGCGCACTAGGTCATTGGTAGTGAGCTGGTCGGTGCGCTTGCCGTCGAACTCGATGCTGCCCTTGGTCACCTCACCGCGCTCGGTTCGCAGCAAGTTGGATACCGCCTTCAGCGTGGTGCTTTTGCCGGCGCCGTTGGCTCCGAGCAGGGCGACGATCTTGCCCTTGGGTACTTCGAGCGACACGCCCTTCAACACCAGGATGACGTGGTCGTAGATGACCTCGATGTTGTTGATACTCAGATACGCTGTCATTTGGGCGCGCTCACGATCTTGTGTAGGGTGCGCTAAGCGCAACTTCTGGGTTGGAGGGAGGGTAGTCGAGAAAGTGTTTCTCCACCACCCTCACCCCAACCCTCTCCCGCGCTGCGGGAGAGGGAGTCGAACCTAGCTGGCGCAGGCCGGCGTAATTTTTTTCTCGGCCGCGTATTTAGCAGACGATTCTGCGACCATTTTTTGCACCGCTACGCGGTCACCAGTGATCCAGTTGGGCGTGATGGCTTTCCATGCTTTGCCGTCCCACACCTGA
>JACMNN010000135.1 GCA_014378555.1 Burkholderiales bacterium
ACCTTGCATTGGCTGAAGGCGTCGTTACCGACAGCGATCTTGCCGACGCAGGCGCGATCTTCGGCTGCGGTTTCGCCCCGTTTACCGGCGGGCCGTTTAACTACCAGCGCCAGCAGCGGCCGAGCGCAGCGTGATCCGCGTGAAACGGCAGCATTACGGCGCGTGCTGTCTGCTCATCACGGCATCCCTTTAACAAAGCGCGGCGCAAACCCGGGCAATGACAAAATCGGCGGATGCCTTTCACTGTGCTCTCCATCCAATCTCACGTCGCTGCCGGTCACGTCGGCGACGATGCCGATGCGTCGCAGCGCCTCGGTATTAAGGTGCAGCCGCTTCATCCCATGCTGTTCGATAATCGTTCGGGCTATGACGCATGGACGGGGCACGCCTTCGACGGCCCGCTTGTCCGCTTGTCGATAGACGGACCCCACACGCGCGCATATTTTCAGCCTCCGGACCGCGCGCTCGCGGTGTCGCCATCGATATCGCCACTGTACGCTTTGCTACGCGGCACTGAGCTCCGCATGCCGCGTGAGCCGAATCAGATTGCGCTGCAGATGCACCAACATGCGCGCCCGAGACGTTCGTGGCGGGGCTGTTGTGACCGCTGATGCATTGACTCAACGCGCGATGCAGGCGCTGCGTGAAGGCGCACCTGCGGAGGCGATCGCAGCCATCGAGTCCGCGCCGTCGGTGCAACGAAAAACGCAAGCGGTGCAACGAACGCTGGCCGCTGCGTATGCGCAACGCAACGATTTTCTTGCCGCGCAAGCCGCCATTCAACGTTCGCTGAACTATGCGGCCTCGAGCGCGGTTGAGCCCGCCACGCGCGCACTCGCAGGTCGAATTGCACTAGATCTCAAACAACCTGCCAACGCATTCGTACAGTTTGAAGCGTTGGTGCAAATCGCGCCCAAGCAGATGGGTTTTTGGCGCTACCTGTGGGATTCAGCAACGACCACGCAATCTGCCCGCCGGGCACTGCAACTAGGACTTTCACTCAAGCTGGATGCCGCTGCCGACGTTCATGTCGCGTGGGCGATGACGCGTGCGCTGGCTGATGACGGTCGCGTGCCGGAGGCGCTCGTACTTACAGAGTCAGTGGTCAAACGACATCCCGATTCGTACGCTGCGCATTGGTTGTGGATCAAACGACTTACCGACGAGACGCCGCTGACGGCATGGCGTGAAATGCAGCGGGTGCCTGTCGCTACACAAGAGGTACTTGATCCCGATGCCGTTGATGCCTTGCTGACTGTGCCCGAGCAATATGCTGATGACGCATCGATCACCTCATGGCGTAAGCGTTACGCAGCTGGTATGGCCGCGATTGCCACGGCTGTGGCACGCACATCACTCGCAAATGACGCACGAAAAGCACTGGTGCGACACACCGCGTTTCGACTTGCGTATCACGGCCGCGATGACCGGCAACTGCAGCACGCTCGCGGCGATATGTTGAGCGCGTTGCTGCTGCCTCTCACTCCCGCGCCTGCGCCTTCACTTACTTCGCGCGAGCAAAGCAGTACTAAGCAACTACGCATCGGTTTCGCGTCTAAACACATTCGCGATTGCACCGTCGGACAATACTTTAAACATTTTTTCACTGACTTGGGTGACGCACACATCAGCGTGCATGTTTACGCCTGCGGCAAGCGCGACGCGTTCACCGACGAAGTGCAATCACGCGTTGATCAACTCACCCATTTCAAGGATGACGACCACGCGTTGATCGCAATGGCGAGCGCTATCACCAACGACGCGCTCGACGTGCTGATTTATCCAGAAATTGGCATGGAGCCAATCATCGAAAAACTCGCTGCGATGCGTCTGGCGCCGTTGCAATGCGCGCTGTGGGGCCATCCGATCACCACCGGTTTGCCGACGATGGACGTGTTCTTCAGCGCCGCGGCCTTGGAGCCGGACAATGCGCAAAGCCATTACCGCGAACGGTTGCAACTGCTTCCCGCGCTTGGCACCTGTTACCCCACCCCCCCCGCGCCCTCCACGCTGGGCCGCGCTGAGTTGGGCTTGCCTGAAAATTGCCAACTCATCGTCTGCGCGCAATCGCCATTCAAGTGGTCGCCAAATTTCACGCTTGCCGCAGCCGAAGTTTTGCGCCAGTCACCCGATGCAAGACTGGTCGTTTTCGACAGCCCAATCGCCAGTCGTTCACGCGTGTTCGACGATTATCTGAAGCATTTTTTCGCACCGAAAAAGATAGATATCAGCACGCGAATTATTCGTTTACCGCAACGCAGTCGCGAAGACTTTCTAGCAGTGCTCGCTGCGTGTGATCTCGCGCTCGACACCTTCGGCTTCTCTGGCGGCAATACCAGTCTAGACGCGCTTTCCGTCGGCTTACCCATCGCCACACTGCCCGGCCAGTTTATGCGCGGACGACAGACTTATGCCATGCTCAAAGCGTTGCAATCGACAGTTGGTGATGAACTAATCGCCAGCAACGAAAACGAGTTTGTCGAACGTGCACTTTCGCTGTTGCGCGACGATGCCGCGAGAGCCCGTATCTACGTAACGATCATGGCAAACCGGCACAAACTATTCAATGACCGCGCGCCGGTTGCAGCGCTCAGCGATTGGCTACGGTCATTGCCTCTTCGCGCTTGAATCGCATGAAGGCGGCATGCCGCAACCGGGTGCTTGCAGACGCGGTTGCCTCGGGGAAACACGGATTTATCAACTTGTCACCCTGAGCGAAAAGCGAAGGATCATGCGTCATGCAATGACTTACAACTGCCCTCGCATGCGGCATGCGAACTGATCCTTCGCCGCGCTCAGGATGACTTTAGTCTGCATATCCCTAGGCCGTGAACCGATTCAAAGCCTCGCGATACTTCGCTGCAGTTTGCGCAACGACGTCAGGCGGCAGCGTGGGTGCGGGTGCTTTTTTATCCCAATGTTGACCATCAACACGCACGGCTTCAAGCCAATCGCGCAAAAATTGTTTGTCAAAACTCGGCGGATTTTTGCCTGCTACGAATGCAGCCTCATAGCCTTCGATGGGCCAATAGCGCGACGAATCTGGCGTCAACACTTCGTCCATCAGCGTCAACGTACCGTTGTCATCAAGGCCGAATTCAAATTTGGTATCGGCGATGATGATGCCCTTACTCAACGCGAAATCGGCAGCGCGTGTGTACAGCGCCAGCGCGGCGTCGCGCACTTGATTCGACAACGGTTCGCCGATAATTTCAATCATTCGCGCGAACGAAATATTTTCGTCATGCTCGCCCATTTCAGCTTTGGTCGCAGGCGTAAAAATCGGCGACGGTAGCTTGCTCGCGTTTTTCAATCCCGCAGCCAACGGCACGCCGCACACCGACTGCGACACCTGATATTCCGCCCAACCGGAGCCTGCCAGATAGCCGCGCACCACTGCCTCCACCGGCAACGGTTTTAACCGCTTCACCAGCATCGAACGACCAACCACCTGCGACTTTTCGGCGCTCGTCACCACGTCCTCAGGCGCCTCGCCGGTCAAGTGATTCGGCACGATGCCAGTCAACTTATCAAACCAGAACAAAGCCATCTGCGTCAGCAACTCGCCCTTGCCGGCAATCGGCTCAGCCATGATCACGTCAAACGCACTGATGCGGTCAGACGCCACCATCAGCAGACGATCAGCGCCCACCGCATAGTTGTCACGCACCTTGCCACGAGCAAGGAGTGGCAGGGAGGTGATGCTGGAGGTGTGGAGGGCATTCATTTAATCGTCATTCCTGCACAGGCGGGAATCCAGAGGCGTGCAATTCGCGAAGCGCGAATTATCGCTGGGTTTGCTTGATGATCGGCTTTGGCAAACGCTGCAAACGGTTTGCCGCCCCTAAAGCTTGCGCTCCGATTTCGACGCAAACTTTTCGGTCCCCACCACCACCCGTGCCGTGCGGTTGAACGTGCCGTAGGCCCACGCCCAGTCCATCAGCACAATCATCCGGTTACGGAAACCGATCAGAAAGTAGACGTGTACGAATAGCCAGAACAGCCAGGCAAACAGGCCGCTGAAGCGAACGTGGCCGAACAGCGGTACGACCACATCAACCACCGCCGACTTGCGGCCAATAGTGGCGAGCAAGCCGTAGTCCATGTAGCGAAACACGTCCGTTTTGCCGCCTGCCATGCGCGCCAAAATGTTTTTGGCAGCGCAGCGACCCATTTGCTTGGCGCTTGGACTGACACAAGGCACCGGCTTGATTTCGCCGCTTTTCTCAAAGCTCTGCGCCAACGCAAGGTCGCCCACCACCGAAATTTCCGGATGGCCGAGCACCGTCAAATCGGGTTCAACCTTGAGCCGTCCGGTGCGATCCACGCTCGCCTCGTCGAGCGAGCAGGCGCGCGCAAGCAACTTGCCGAGCGGCGACGCAGCAACTCCGGCCGCCCACACGATGGTCTTGCAAACAATCGTTTGCTCGACGCCTTTGACGTCGACACGAATACCGTCGGCGTCGATATGAATGACTTTGTGCGAGGTTCGCACGTCTACACCGAGCGAGACGAGTTGCTCCTCCGCGCGCTGCGAAAGCGACGGCGGGAACGCGGGCAACACCCGGTCGCCGGCCTCGATCAGCAGTACCCGCGCGCGCCGCGAATCGATGCGCCGAAACTCTCCGGCCAGCGTGTGTTTTGCGATCTCGGCCATAGTGCCGGCCATCTCCACGCCGGTCGGCCCGGCACCGATCACGGCGAAAGTAAGCCAGCGTTCACGAGTTGCCTCGTCACTTTCGCGCTCAGCATGCTCAAACGCGAGCAGCACTCGGCGACGAATGTTGAAGGCGTCTTCCAGCGTCTTGAGCCCCGGCGCATGCTCGGCCCATTGATCATTGCCGAAGTAACTATGCGTCGCGCCGCTGGCGACGATCAGGTGGTCATAGGCGACTACTTCGCCGTTTTCAAGAACTACGCAGCGCGCACTGGCGTTGATGTCGACCACCTCGCCGAGCAACGTGGTGACGTTGGGCTGGCTGCGAAACAGGAAGCGCGTGGGCGCGGCAATCGACGGTGGCGACAAGCCGGCGGTCGCAACCTGATACAGCAGTGGCTGAAACAAATGGTGGTTGGTGCGGTCGATCACGGTGATGTCGACATCGGCCTTGCGCAACGCCTTGGCCGCTTCGAGGCCACCGAACCCGGCACCGATGATGACTATGCGGGGACGCTTGGACGGGGTATTGGACGCGGTATTTTGCATAGATCAAAGTCTACGCCGGTTGCAATCACGCCGTGGCTTTTGGTTGGTTTTACGAAACCGAGTTTTGGCGGCATGGTTGCTCGAGGGAAACACGGAGCTACCTACTGCTATCGTCATTCCGGCCCGGCCTACGCCGGGACGACGAGAAGGGCAGATAAATCCGTACTTCCCAGACATTTTTGGACGATCTTGTCGCGATCACCTGCCCCGTTTGGCGCCGCGTCAGGGCACCCATGCGAGCTACCCGCGCATAGCGCTCGCCAGCAACTCATAACTGCGTTTGCGCGCCGCATGGTCATACACGGCGCTGGAGATAATGAGCTCGTCGGCTTGGGTTTGCGCGATGATTTCGTTGAGCCTTGCTTGAACGGTGGCGGGCGCGCCTACGGCTGCCACGCTTAGCATTTGATCTGCACCGGCGCGTTCTGCGGGCGAGCCGAGTGCGTTCATTTCGGCCACCGAGATAGGCCTGGGCAACGGGCCGCGTTTGCCGGTTTGCATACCGAGAAAGCGTTGCCGTATCGACGTGTACAGCACGTTGGCTTGGTCGTCGGTATCGGCGACGACAACGTTGACGGCGACCATCGCATAGGGCTTCGTCAATGCGCCGGCTGAACCGTTCGGCTTGAAGCGAGCGCGATAAATCTCCAGCGCCTGCAGCAGCATCGCGGGGGCGAAGTGCGACGCGAAGGCGAACGGATAGCCCAAGTGTGCCGCCACCTGCGCGCTGTAAAGGCTTGACCCGAGCAGCCAAATCGGCACGTCGCAGCCGATGCCGGGAATGGCGCGCACCGGCCTGCGCTCATCAACCGGCGGCTTGAAATATTCGCCGAGCTCAATGACGTCACCAATAAAGTCGTCTTCGGTTTGCGTGGAAAGCGAGCGACGCAGTGCGCGCATAGTCATTTGGTCGGTGCCCGGCGCGCGGCCCAGCCCCAAGTCGATGCGGCCCGGATAGATCGTTTCCAGCGTACCAAATTGTTCGGCAATGACCAGCGGCGCGTGGTTCGGCAACATCACGCCGCCAGAGCCGACGCGCATCGTTTTGGTGCCGGCTGCGATGTAGCCGATCAGCACCGAGGTGGCCGAGCTGGCAACACCGTCCATATTGTGGTGCTCGGCAACCCAGTAGCGGTTATAGCCGAGCGCCTCGGCGTGCTGCGCAAGGTTTAGCGTGTTGCGCAGCGCTTCGGCCGCGGTGCTGCCTTCAACGATGGTGGAGAGATCGAGGACTGAGAGGGGAATCATAGGTGTGGCGCTTCGCGGGCGGTTAAGGCTTCGGCCTAGGTTCCCGCCTTTGCAGGAATGACTAGTTGTACATGAGGGCGGTCGAACCAACAAAAAGCCCGGCATGAAGCCGGGCTTAGACAAGGTCGGGCAGGCGGCTTATCGCCTGCGCGTTAAGCCCTAGTTTTCAATTTCCTTGCGCATCTGCTTCATAGCTTTTACTTCGATCTGGCGAATCCGCTCCGCAGACACGCCGTATTTGTCGGCCAGCACTTGCAGCGTTTCTTCCTGATCTTCAGCCAGCCAGCGGCGCGTGATGATGTCGCGTGAGCGCTCGTCAAGAAGCGTGAGCGCACGCTTCAAGCCTTCGCTTTGCACGCGGCCGGTTTCCTGCGCTTCGATGATGCGCGCCGGGTCAACGTTTTCATCGGCAGCCAGATAAGCCACCGGCGAAATTGCCTCAGATTCGCTGTCGTCCGGCGTGCCGTCCATCGGAATGTCACGCCCAGACAGGCGCATGTTCATCTCGAACACTTCCTCTGGCTTGACGTTTAATTCCTTGGCAATGCGTTTAGCTTCAGCAATGGTGAGCGCGTGCTCGCCTGAGCGCATCGAACGCAAATTGAAAAACAGTTTGCGTTGTGCCTTGGTCGTGGCGACCTTGACCATACGCCAGTTTTTAAGGATGTATTCGTGAATTTCAGCGCGAATCCAGTGCAGCGCGAAGGAGACAAGACGCACGCCGCGTTCCGGATCAAAGCGACGCACCGCCTTCATCAGGCCAACGTTACCTTCCTGCACCAGGTCACCTTGCGGCAGGCCATAGCCCATGTAATTGCGGCTAACCGACACCACGAGACGCAGGTGGCTCATCACCAGCTGGCGTGCAGAATCGACGTCCTGCGTGTACTTCCAGCGCATACCGAGCGCCTGCTCTTGTTCGAGCGTGAGCAGCGGGTACTTGTTGACCGCAGTGACGTACTGATCGATGGTGCCCAGTGACGAGGGCACCGGGAAATTTAATGTGGCTGTCGGATTCAAATTCATTGTGGACATGGAATGCATACTCCCCATTCAAAAAAGCCGTCAAAACGCAGAGCGGACGGCGCGCTGTGTGCAAGGCAACAATTCAAAAGTCTGCTGCGCTGCAAGCTAGCCCGGTAACCCTACGAGGGGGCGGAGGCGCAAGCATCGGTCGCTTGCCAGTTCCGCCGAGCTGCCCTAACTAGAGCCGCCCAAGCACATCAGGTGACTGATTCGGTTCACCATATTAGCACTCACACTATGGGAGTGCCAATGATTGTAAATAGTTCCCGACTATTTTGCTCGGGATTAGAAAGTATTGCCGACTGTAAGTACACGCTTACTGTGGACTGCCCATACAGAAAAGCACCTCGCACAACACTTGGCCACTTCGCAACATAGATTGGGGAGACGGGTCCTCGCAGGGTGGGCACCCGGTGCCCACTAAGCGTTGGCATATCAACCATCTACTTGACCACGGTTTGCGGGCGCGGGGTGCCCACCCTTGTTTTGTCAGAACTACGGTGCCGCGGGCGCCGCCAAGTCAAAAGTGCAGATCGCTCCTCTTTCAATCCACTAATTTGCCCACACCTCTTGAGAGTGCCAGCCGAAACTTCCGCCCCTCTTCCTGCCAACGCCCGCGCGGCAGTGCTCAGTTTTATGTGGCCGTTTGTGCGGCCCTATTGGCGGCGCGTGGTTTGGGCGATGCTCGGGCTGGCGCTAGCGGCTGGGGCGGTGCTTGCCATTGGCGAGGGCTTGAAGCGAGTGATCGATCAGGGTTTTACGGCCGGCAGCGCTGGCGAACTTGACCGCATTTTGATGATCATGGTCGGTCTGGCTCTCGCGCAAGGCGTTGGCGTTTACGTGCGCTACTCGAACATCGCGTGGGTCAACAACCGTGTTGTCAACGACATTCGCCAGAAAATTTATGCGCACTTACTGACGCTGTCGCCCGCGTTTTTTGAGCAACAGCGCGTGGGTGATGTGCTGTCGCGTTTATCAAACGACACGCAGGTTCTGGAGGGCGTGGTCACCAGCGCGTTTTCGTTTGCGCTTAGGAACGCCGTGCTGTTGTTGGGCGGGCTGGTGATGCTCGCGATTACCTCACCGAAATTGCTGGTTTATGTGTTGTTTGGCATTCCGCTGGTTATTCTGCCGGTGGTGCTGCTGGGTCGCAAAGTACGCAAACTCGCCAAACAAAGTCAGGACCGACTAGCCGACGCTATGGCTCGCGGCGACGAAACTATTCACGCGGTGCGCACCGTGCAAGCCTACGCACGCGAGGACTTTGAGCAAAAGCGTTTTTCCGATCGCATCAACGAGCTGTTCATAAACGCGGTTGAGCGTGAACGCACTAGCGCATCTTTGGCAGCCGTTGTGATCGTGCTTGCATTTACGGCGGTGTCGATCATTTTGTGGATCGGCGGACACGAAGTGTTGGCGGGGCAAATGACGGCGGGCCAACTGTCGGCGTTTGTGTTTTATGCGGTGATGGTGGCCACCGCCGTCGGCGCAATATCGGAAGTGTTTGGGCAGTTGAAACGAGCTTCGGGCGCGTCTGAACGCATTCGCGAATTGCTTGCCACGCCAACCGCAATTGCCGCGCCGACGCATCCCGTTGCGTTGCCGATCGGCAAGCTCGCGCGTGGCGATATCGTGTTTGACCATGTCACTTTTAGTTACCCCACGCGTCCGCAGTCGGAGGCATTAACGGACTTTTCTCTTGCGATAAAACCGGGTGAAGTTGTCGCTTTGGTTGGCCCGAGCGGCGCGGGCAAGAGCACGGTGTTTCAACTATTGTTGCGCTTTTACGACCCCCAAGCGGGCGCGATTTCAATCGACGGCGTCGACGTTAAATCGGCTGATCTCAATGCATTGCGCGAACGCTTCGCACTCGTCTCGCAAGACCCTGTGATCTTCTCCGGCAGTGTTGCTGAGAACGTGCGCTACGGCGATTTGCAAGCGTCCGACGCCGACGTGCGCGCCGCCTGCGCTGCGGCACACGTCACCGAATTCGCCAACGCGCTGCCAAGCGGTCTTGATACGGAATTGGGTGAGCGCGGTGTGCGCTTGTCGGGCGGCCAGCGCCAGCGCGTCGCCATCGCCCGTGCCATCCTCGCGAATCGTCCGGTACTGTTGCTTGATGAGGCCACCAGCGCGCTGGATGCTGAAAGTGAGGTGCTGGTTACCGACGCCATCGCTCGCCTCGCTAGAAAACACACCACGCTGATCATCGCGCACCGGCTGTCCACCGTGCAAAGCGCCGACCGCATCGTTGTTATCGACGAAGGCCGAGTGGTCGCGCAGGGCACACACGCGGAGCTGATGCAAAACTCGCCGCTCTACAACCGACTGGCGTCGCTGCAGTTGCAAAAATAGCGGGCGACTGAATGCCGTAAATGCCAGCGCGCTTGCGGCAGGTTTTTACGGGGGCAGTGGTTCCACATGAGCGCTTAGATTCGAACAGGCCGCATGCGTAAGAGCGACTGTTCGGCGGCTACGAGCCCGATTATTTCGAACCGCTAACACGCCAGATGACGTTGCCCACATCATCTGCAACGAGGAGTCCTCCGGACTTGTCCATGGCGACCCCGACTGGGCGACCGTAAGCGGTTCCGTCGTCACTCAGGAAGCCTGACAGTACGTCAGACGGAAGACCGCTCGGTTGACCTTTTTCGAACGGCACGAATACGACTTTATAACCACTGTGCGGACGGCGATTCCATGAGCCATGCTGGCCGATAAACATCCCTCCGCTGTATTTTGGCGGCAACGTCGCGCCCTGCGACCACGCTAAACCAAGAGACGCGGTGTGGGCTCCCAAGCCGTAATCGGGTGGCAAGGCACTGGCGACGAGATCGGGACGAGCCGGCTTCATACGAATGTCGACGTTCTGGCCAAAGTAGCTGTAGGGCCAGCCGTAAAAACCGCCGTCGCGCACCGAGGTGAGGTAATCGGGCACCAGATCGTTACCCAGTTCGTCCCGTTCGTTAACGACCGTCCAGAGCACGTTGGAAGACGGCAGCCACGCCATGCCGTTAGGGTTACGCAGGCCCGACGCAAATACGCGATGGCGCCCGCTGCGCGTCTCTATCTCCCAGATCGACGCACGCCCCACTTCTTCCGCTTCGCCTCGTTCACCGACGTTACTGTTTGAACCGACCGTGACAAACAGTTTGCTGCCGTCAGCGCTAGCAATGACATTTTTGGTCCAGTGATGATTGATCGACCCGGCAGGCAGGTCAACTAACTTTATGCCAGGAGAAGTGAGCGCGGTGGCGCCCTC
>JACMNN010000136.1 GCA_014378555.1 Burkholderiales bacterium
CACACGCTCGATGCTGCAGCGGGTAAGTTCGGCACCGGCGGACTGATGTCATTTGAAGGCGGACGCATCACTGAAAACTTCAAGGTGCCGCAGCTGCGAAATGTCTACCAAAAGCTGGGCATGTTTGGTTCCAGCGCCGACGCAAGTGTATCCACAGGCCCGCAAATTCGCGGTTTCGGATTTGGCAACGACGGCAGCCTTGACACACTCACCAGCTTTTTCAGCGATCCGGTGTTCAACTTTCCGGCACCGGTGGTAACCACTCGCGATCAGGTGATTGCGTTCGCACTAGTCATGGACAGCGATTTTCTGCCGGTGATTGGCCAGCAAGTGACGTGGCGCCCCGGCGCGCCGGATTCAGTTGAGGCACGGCTTACGCTACTTAAGTCACAAGCGCGGCCGAGCTTGAACACCACCCGACCGGCATGTGACCTGGTGGCGCGAGCCACCGCAAGTGGTGGGGCGCACAGTGGCTTGTTGCTTGCCGACGGCACATGGCAGATGCGAAGTGGCGCTCGGCTTGACGATGCCGCGTTGCGCGCAATCGCTACAACGACGCAGCCGATCACCTTCACCTGTTTGCCACCCGGCAACGGCAAGCGGGTCGCACTCAACGGCGGGCCGGTCGCCAACAACAGTGTTGTTGAATACTACATGGCAGCCATTGATCAGTATTTCATGACTGCCAGCCCCACTGATACCGCACTGCTTGACAGCCTACCTGGCGCGGGTTGGTCACGAACTGGCGAATGGTTCAAGCAAGGCGGCAGCACGCCAGTGTGCCGGTTTTATGGCAGTGCCGTGCCCGGACCCAACACGCATTTCTACACCGCAGTACAGCAAGAATGTGATCTGCTGAAAGCGTTGCAGGCGAGCACGCCTTCAAGCCAGCCCAGACTCAATTTTGAGAGCCTAGATTTCCTGATCACCCCCGCTGTGAACGGCGCGTGTCCGGTGAATATGACGCCTGTTTATCGTGCCTATAACAACGGATTTACGCGCGGAAGAGACGGCAATCATCGCTACACCAGCAACGCCGATGCGATGCTTTTGATGGTGGCTCGCGGCTGGTCAAACGAGGGCGCGGTGATGTGCGCGCCGTCGTAAGAGCGGTCGCTAATATCGCCTGTCTATGCCGTGGCAGACGGCGTCGCCGCAGCATCCTGTTGTTCAGCCGCATCGCGCTCGCGGGCAACAGCGCGAGCAAACGCTGGGCGCTGTTTCATGCGTTCGATGTAGGCAAGGCAAGCTTGGCCCACCCCATCAAGCTTGGCCGATAGCGCCCAGGTCAGGCAGTGGGTGACCAGAATATCGGCCGCGGTGAACCTGTCGCCACTGATAAACGGTCGCGCGGTAAGAAACTTTTCAAGCACCCGAAATTCGCGTTGTAGTTGCCAAACGCAGGTGGCCTCAACGGCGGGCACCCGCTTGTCTTCGGGGAGCGCGAAACGATGCTGCGCGATGGTCCACAGGTGGGCCTCGACTTCGCTCACGACAAAGAAAATCCAACGAAAAGCTTCGGCGCGTTGCTTGGCATTTGTGGGCATAAGTGCTGCGTCAGGAAATTTTTCGGCCACATACATGACGATGGCCACCGACTCGGTCAACGTCATGTCTCCGTCGCTCAACACCGGAATTTTTCCGGCAGGATTGATGGCCTTGAATGCGGGCGATTGACCTTCGCCTTTCATCAGCCAGACGTGTTGATAATCGTAGCTCGCCCCGACTTCTTCTAGCGCCCATGTGCAGCGAAGTGATCGTGAGTTTTTTGAACCGTATAGTTTCATTGACAAATCCATTTTTTTGGGCGCGCGGCATTACGCGCTGTTATGCAGCCTTATGCCGCATCACGCCAACCGGCGCTTTGGCACAATCTCGTTTGCCACCAACGCCGCCAGTACGATCGCACCGCCAAGCAGGGTAGTGCCGGGCGGCACTTCGCCAGCGCCCAGCCACGACCATAGCGGGCCCATCAACACCTCGAGCAAACCCAGCAACGCGATCGCCGGTGCGCTCAAATGTGCACTTGCACGAACCATCATCACACACGGAATGCCGAGCTGAAATATACCGAGAATGGCCAGCAGCAGCACGTCCTTTCCGCTCGCAGCAAACGGCATCGACAGCGGCAACGTGACCGCGCACGAAATCAATGCACCGATCAACACCGCAGGCGCGAGATCAACATGCGCATGCGTTTTTTTAAGCGTGACCAGATTAATGGCTGAGGCCACCGGCACGCCAAACGCGACCATCATGCCGAGCCACACGCCGGCACCAGCTTGTGCATGATTGGCAAACATAATCAGCATGCCGACCATGGCTGCACCAATGGCAAGCCAGGTGCGTGTGGCCACGGCAGACTTCAAAACCGCCCATGCCAACAACGTGGCAAACAGCGGAGACAGCGCGTTGACGATCAACACGTTGGCCGTGCTGGTCATCGTCAGCGCAATCATGAAGCAAGTAAACATCACCGCCCACATCAGCCCTGACACTAGGCCCGGTTTGCCGCTAGCGCGCACATAGGCTATCGCCCTAAAACCCTGCGTGTAGGCAAACCACGCGACCATAGTGAACGCGCAAAACAGGCTGCGCCAAAAGGTCACCTCAAAGCTTTTTGCGCTGTCGAGATGCCGAGTAAAAACCCCGGCGATGCTCCAAAGAAAAGCGGCGGTAACCATCGTAAGAATGGCCCGGCGGTGCTGCTGAGGGGTACTGGTCATTGCGCCTTATCGTGGTTCAAAAAGAGAGCGTTTCGCGCTCGCAGAGTATCGGTGAAATGGGTCCGGTGGGCACCCAATACTGGTCGTTTAACTCCGTTCGCCCTGAGCGGAGCTTTGGGTTTGATGCGTGATCAGACCCAACGCTCCGCTCAGGGCGAACGGGTTCGGACGCTAAACGAACGATATTGGTGTGGTAAGGGTGCCCACCCGACGCAGCCCGGAAGCCTTGCCGCCACGCATCCTACGCAGTTGCAGCCACATCGACATCGGGCTCATTGCGAACTTCCGGGACAGCCAGACAACAAACGGCTGCCACCAGCATCAAGCCGGTGCAAGCAAACAAGGAAGTTGCGCCGCCAAATTGCTCAATCAAACCGCCGCCTACCCAAAACCCGATGCCCAACCCGACCATGAACAGCGTCATGCTCCAGGTGAACGCCTCGGTTGAATACTCGATGGGCGAAAGCTTGCCGAGCTGTAATGACAGCGCCGTGATCATCGGGCCGAACGCGAGCCCTGTGAACGCGCAGGCGAGCATGAAGGTCCAAGTTTGCATGCTGACCGCCATCAAAGTCGAACCGGCAGCCAGCCACAATCCCGCCGCCATAATCTGCCGATTCAGCGGCCACGCGAAATGTCGCGAACCGTAGGCAATGCCCATGATTGCCGACGGAATGCTCATCGCCGCATAAAACCAGCCAACGCGGGCCGGAAAGCCGCTGTGGTTGGCAAATGCGGGTATGGCAATTTCGTTCAAACCGATGCCCACCGCGAAAAAAAATGACAGTAGCAAGGCCCGTCGCACAGCGGGAACTTTCAACGGCCCGAGCCAGTGCCGAACCACGTTTTCGCCCCGCTCAACCACGCCCCAACGAGTGAGCGCGCCCGAGCGTGAAAAATGCCAGGTGCCGAGCGCGCCCATGACCGCTGACGCTAACACCGCAAACGCGGGTGAACCGGCAAGCATCGTCAGGCTCACTATCAACGGTCCCAAAATGAACGAGCATTCCAGGATCACCGATTCCACGGCGAACGCCGAGCGCTTCTGCGCATCCGGCATGTCTGACTTGCGATACATCGCACGAATCGTCATCGACACCGGCGGAAACACGGCACCCGCAAGAAAGGCGGCCGCCAGCATCAGCGGCAGGGATGCCACCTGCGTGACCGCGAACACCAGCAACAGCAGCGCCAAGGCATGCAGAATCGCCAACGGCATCATCACCGCCTTCGGCCCATTGTTGTCGACAAAGCGGCCAATAATCGGCGCCTGAATCGCCAACGCGCACAGGTACGCGGCGCTCACCATCCCGGCGCGCGTAAACGACTGCGTTTGCGACTGCACCAAAAGCGTCAACCCCAGCGCGTTCATGCCAATCGGCAAACGCGGCAAAACGGAAGAGAGGATGATGCGCCGCAGCTCGTGGTCGGCAAACAGCGTGCGATAAGGGTCTAAATTGATCAAATGCGACTACTGGAAACAGAACAGCTTTACGCCAAAAGCCTCATATTGATGATGCTTGATGCGAAAAAGTGAGGTTATCGATAAATAGGGAAATGGGGCGTTAGCCCGCACACCATGGATGATTTACGGGAAGGCTGATTGAGCTACGAAGCACTCGCACCAGCGGCTGGCTTGAACGGGGCTGCGGTGGAGTGTGCGGCTGACGTAGCCTGCGTTAGGTGCGCCGAGCGCACCTTTTGACGGGTTAAACGGCCGTTGCCGCCTCAATAGCTTTCATCACCTCAGCGGTCAGCTTCGGCACCACGTCCAGCGCCTTCATGTTTTCGTGAACTTGGCTGACTTTCGAGGCGCCGGTGA
>JACMNN010000137.1 GCA_014378555.1 Burkholderiales bacterium
CGATCCAGCGCCAAACCGACGCGACGCCACGAGCGATCAAAACTGTCGTTTATCGCCAGCGTGCTTACGTTGCCTGCCGTCACAATTTGCGACTGATCTAGACGCGCTGCAACCGCCGCTGGGGCGAGTGCGGCTTTGACGATCTGTGAGGCTTCTTCGCGCGGTGCGCCAAGAAACTGCATCATTCGGTTTAGGATCTCGGCTTCGTACTCTGGTTCAGGCTTGCGAAAGTCCCAACGAAAAATGGGGCTGCTGGAAGTGCCCACATTATTTTCTTCCATGCCGCGATGACTGATGTAGATCTCGGTAGTGCTGTTGCTGCCGCGCTCAATGCGGGTACGGTATTTGTCGCGGGTGCCGCTGGAATAAACGCTGTCAAGCACTTTGCCGATGGTGCGGCGAATAATGTCTTGCGGGATGCGGGCGCGGTTTTCCTGCCAGTCCGTTTCCATCAAGCCAATCCGCGAATCGTCGAGCACCAAATTCATATTCATGGTGGCCCAGAACTCGCGCACTCGCGGAAAGGTTGCTTCGGCCGTGCCTGGCACCACTAACCACCGCTCGGTGCCAGCGCGCTCAATCTTCATGCCGGACACCGCGGGCAACACCCCCCCCGCACCCGACAATATCGCCGAACGATTAGCTGCATTGACGCCAGACAGCGTGGCGGTGCCCGCCTTGTAACGGTCATCAAATTTAGGCGCCGTCAGATCCGGAGGGATTTCCAGCGCGGGGCCGGACTGCGCGGCCTTGTATTCCACCCGTTTTGATTCAAACGGGCTCAGCTCTTGGAGCGTGCTGCAACCGGTGATCGCGGTGGCGGCGATGGCAACCGCTATCGCAGAAGTTCTAACTTGATTCATACCGAGGTTTTGATCCTGAAAAATTTTTTACGATAGCCCTGCATGATGCATGGCCTGCAGCAAGACGGGTTCAAATTTTGGTGACAGTGGGGTCATGGGTAAGCGTGCCGTTGCGCCGCAGCGCCCCATGCGAGCCAACACCCATTTCACGGGAATCGGATTAGCCTCAACAAACAAATCGAAATGCAATGGCAGCAATTGGTCGTTGATGGCGCGAGCCTGCACAAAATCGCCGGCAAGCGCCAGCCGACACATATCGGCCATTGCCTTCGGGGCAACGTTCGCAGACACCGAGATCACCCCATCACTGCCCATTGCCATTAACGCTAATGCCGAATCATCATTGCCGCTGTAGACCGTGAACGTTGGGCGGACGTTCCGCAGTTGTCGAATCAGCAGGCTGCCGCGCCCCACGTCTCCGGTTGCGTCTTTGATACCAACGATACCGGGAATGGCCGCCAGTCGCAGTGTGGTGTCGGTTGCCAGGTCGGCCACGGTACGACCGGGCACGTTGTACAGAATCATCGGAATTTCAACCGCCTCGGCAATGGCCTTGAAGTGTTGATACAACCCTTCTTGCGTCGGCTTGTTGTAGTAGGGCACCACTGACAACGTCGCGTCCGCGCCCACGCTCAATGCGTAGCCACTCAGGCTGATCGCTTCCTGCGTTGAGTTCGCTCCGGTTCCGGCGATCACCTTGATGCGACCCGCGGCGTGATCCACGGCGGTTTTAATAAGCAGCGCATGCTCATCAACATTGACTGTCGGTGATTCGCCGGTAGTGCCGACAATCACGATCGCTGCAGTGCCCGACTCGATGTGCCAGTCGATCAATTGCTTGAGCGCCAGCAAATCCAGCGTGCCATCGGCTTGCATCGGCGTGACGATAGCAACTAAACTTCCCTGAATCGGTGTAACAATGGCGTTTTGCATAGATGAAGGGATGGCGACTGAGAAGCAAAAGCTAACTATTAATGTTAGCGCAGCCCGAAGGATAACTTTGCACCAACGTTGTGCAGTACATTAAAATATGGATATGCACCAAACAACGCCTGAAACTTCCGCTTTGCGACTTCGCCTAATTAAGCGTTTCGCCGGATCGACGGTCACCGCGGTGGTCTGCCTCGTCACTCTGATGCCCGTCTCCGCGGCGCCCAAAGACGATTCCACGCCGCTGCTGCGTGCCGAAAAAAGCCTTCGTGATTTTGGCGGCAAAGCAAAAGACACCGCCTCCGACATCACCAGCTACGCGCTGTCACTCATTGGAGTGGATTATCGTTTTGGCGGCAACACCCCCGACCAAGGGCTCGATTGCAGCGGCTTAATTCGCTACGTTTTTCAACAAGCCACGGGCTTATCGCTCCCCCGAAGCGCGCGCGAGCAGTCGCGGGTCGGTGAATCGGTGGGCAAGGACAATCTGCAACCTGGGGATCTGGTGTTTTTTAACACGCGGCGCTTCCAGTTTTCGCACGTCGGCTTGTACATCGGCGACAACCGCTTTATTCACGCCCCGAGCCGAGGCGGCGCGGTTCAGGTGGTGAGTCTTGACAATGCTTACTGGCAAAAAGCATTCAACGGTGCTCGCAGAATCGTCGGCAGCATTCCCGACATCAGCGCGCTGGTGTCAACCGCAAACGCAGCAGTTCCGAAGCTGAGTGCATCGTTTTCGGCGCCAAGCGTTGTGCCTAGCGCAGAAGCGCTAGCGCCCACGCCATTAGCCGCAGACGCAGCGAGCAAATTCTGACGCCATTTTGCCCAGCTAGCCTTTTCCGCTAGCGAACTTTTGTAGCAAATTAATTGCGGGTCTGTGCTCTTCGCGCACCGCCCAGTCGTACGCGGTTTCGCCTTTGTCGTTTTTCTGTGCGGGATCGGCGCCGTACTCAAGCAATATTTTGACCACGTCGGTTTTGTTCTCGCGCGCAGCCATCATCAACGCGCTCACGCCATTAGGTGACGACGCCATCGGATTGGCACCCTGATCAAGCAGGTATCTAGTGACGTCAGCATGGCCGTTGACCGCAGCGTAATGCAGCGCGGTCCAACCGGTGTTGTTGACGTCCCCGCCCTTGCCGCGCAAATAACGCACCACAGACTCGCGCCCGTTGAGGGCTGCCACCATCAGCGCGGTGTCACCCCACCGGTTGCGCAGATTAACCTTGGCCCCCGCGTCCACCAGCGATTGCACGATGGGCAATTGCCCCGAGCGCGACGCCACCACTAAAGCCGAGTCGCCGCGCTCATCAATGGAATCAGGCGACACGCCTTTGAGCAACAGCGACCGCACTTCGGACGGGCGCTCGATTTCAATCATTTTCAGCAAGTCGGCTGCGGTTTGAGCAGACGCAACCTGCGCCCCAGCGACAGCGATTAACGCTGTGCCAAGGACCAATGTGGCGCGAAGGAAAAGTTTCATGGTGTGACTCGGAACAGTGAGAAAAAATTTTGACCAGTCACGCGACCAATTGTTTCCACATCGGTTTCACGAACGCCAGCAATGGCAGCGGCCACATGCGGGACGTAGGATGGCTCATTGCGCCGCCCTCGGAACGGCACCGGTGCCAAATAGGGTGAATCCGTCTCAATCAACATGCGCTCCAGCGGCACTTTTTTTGCGACTTCACGCAAATCGGCTGCTGTCTTGAAGCTCACGATGCCCGAGAACGAAATGTGAAAACCCATATCAATGGATGCGCTGGCCACGTCCCACGTTTCCGTGAAGCAATGCATCACGCCGCCCACCTCGTCCGCGCGCTCTTCGCGCATGATGCGCAGCGTGTCTTCCGAGGCGCTGCGGGTGTGGATTACCAGCGGCTTGCCACATTCACGGGCGGCGCGAATGTGGGTGCGAAAACGTTGTCGCTGCCACTCCAGATCGCCCTTTAAGCGGTAATAGTCGAGCCCAGTTTCACCAATGGCTTGCACCTTGGGGTGTTGCGCCCGCTCAAGCAACGACGCCACCGTCGGCTCTTCAATATCTTCGTAATCAGGATGCACGCCCGCTGTGGCGTAAATGTTGGCGTGGCGCTCCGCCAGGGCCACCACCGATGGCCATTCAGGGTAGGTCACGCTGATGCACATTGCATGAGTGACGTTCGCCGCTGCCATGCGCGCGACGATTTCATCGGAATCGTCAGCGAAATCCGGAAAATTAATGTGACAGTGGGAATCTACAAACACAGGTGCAACCGATCGGCAGTGACGCCAGAACTACATCGTATGGGTGGGTCGCGATGACGCAAGCAGCGCCCCGAGAATGCTCTCAATACGGCCCTTTGCGGCACGGCCCGTATCGTCCCCGGTGAACTGCACGCCAATGCCCTGCGCTCGCGCGCCCTGAATGCCCGGCGGAGTGATCCACACCACTTTGCCCTGCACCGCAATGCGGTTAGGGTCTTCCATCAGCGTTAACAACATGAACACTTCATCGCTGAGTTTGTAGGTGCGCGTAGTCGGAATAAAAATACCACCGCCATCAACCCAGGGGATGTAGGCTGCGTATAGTGCGGTGCGCTCGCGGATATTGAGCGACAACACCCCCGAGCGCATGCCGGACGCGGCGCGTTGCGCGCCGGGGACGTCCATCACCATTGGGGTATCGAATCCGCCCGAATCACTCATGGTGCGACTTAACTCTTCCTAAACGTGGTGACGCTGATACGTTATCGCGAAAACAATGCCCGGTAGTCGAGCAACAAGGCTTCAAACTGCAGCCGTGCCGACAACGTGGTGTCAGGCAGATTAAGTTTCCGAAGCAATGCGCGATGATAGCGGAGCGCCTCCGACAACGGCAAGCCTGCAGCAAGCAACGATAGCCCTGCGCGCTCGGTGACGAATACGTGAGGCGCCAACTGCGCGCGAACCCGCGCCCAATCCGCCGTCCAATCCAGCAACGCGCGCAGCAACGCCGCGAACCGCTCACGTCGCTCAGGTTTCGGTCCGGCTTCAAGCCACGCGCCCCACTTAAGCGTTGGCAACTGACCGGGACGCAACAAATCCTGAACAAATTGGTCACGAGCGCTGCCACTTTCCGACTGCGCCGCCGCGAGCGCTGACAGCGGCTCACCGCGCGACTGCAGCAATAACGTCTCGGGCGAACTCACCCCTTGCGCACGCAGCCACGCCAGCGATTCGGCGGGGCTCGGGCCAGCAACAGCAATCTTTAACGCCCGACTACGAATGGTCGGCAGCAGGCGCTCCGGTTGGGCGGCAACCAACAGCCAGCGCGTGTTGGGTGGCGGCTCTTCCAGCGCTTTGAGCAACGCATTCGCGCTTTCGCGCGGAAGGGCGGTGGCTGGATCGACCAAAAGAACCCTGCCCTGCTCGCCCGCCGCAGAAAGCTGCATGAACTCAAGCGCCTCGCGCACCGCATCGACCTTAATGGTGGGCAGTTTGACCGTCTCGCCGTCACCCAAATCGGGCGTAAGCTTTTTGAAGTCTGGATGCACATCCCCCGCGAGCCAGCGGCAGCTGGGGCATTCGCCACAGGCGATCGATTGTTTTGGTTGCTGGCAGAGGAGTGATGCAGCCAACGCCGACGCCGCCTGCCGCACGCCGTCGCCGGTGCGCCCCACCACCAACCACGCGTGATGATGCTTGGACGTCAGCGCCCGCGCCTGAGCGAGCCATGCCGTGTGCCACGGAAGTGCAGCGAAATCCATCGCTTAGTTCTCGCTCGCGAGTAACTGCTGCACGCAAACAAGCACGCGCGAACGCACCGTATCCTTCGATTGTTCGCTGGACAACACGGTGATGCGCGTAGGTTCGGCCTGAGCTCGCTGCAAATAGGCGTCGCGAACCCGGCGGTGAAATTCTGCGGCTTCCGACTCGATTCGATCGAGCTCACCGCGCTGCGCCACGCGTTCACGCGCAGCATCAGGCGACAGGTCGAACAGCAGGGTCAGGTCAGGGTTGAAGTCGGCATGCACCCAGCGCGCAAGCGCTTGGATGCGCTCAAAGCCGAGCTGCCGGCCCCCGCCTTGATAGGCAAAGGTGGCGTCGGTGAAGCGATCACACAACACCCAGGCGCCGCGATCCAAAGCCGGCCACACGATCGTTTCAAGATGCTCGCGACGCGCCGCAAAAACCAGCAGCGCCTCGGTATGGGGGCTCATCGTGCGACCCAGAAACAAGCCACGAACGGCCTCGCCCAACTCGGTGCCTCCGGGCTCTCGAGTCATCACCACCGTTTTGCCACGAGCCAACAGAAAGGTGTTGACCGACTCGATGTGCGTGCTTTTGCCTGCACCATCGATGCCTTCAAAAGTAATGAATTTTCCCTTCAACGCCACCCTATTTCCCCAACTGATACTTCGCCACGGCGCGATTATGTTCTGCGAGGTTACGCGAAAACTCGCTGCTGCCGTCGCCACGCGCCACGAAGTACAAGAAATCGCTGCTGGGTGGCGCGACTGCCGCGCGCAACGACGCGCGCCCCGGCAAGGAAATGGGCGAAGGTGGCAAACCGTTCCTGGTGTAGGTGTTGTACGGCGTGTCGGTTTGCAGATCAACTTTACGCAAATTGCCATCGAACTTGTCACCCAAACCGTAAATCACGGTCGGATCAGTCTGCAAACGCATGCCGAGGCGCAGGCGATTGACAAACACCGAGCCCACCAGCGGACGATCCGCCTCACGACCGGTCTCTTTTTCGATGATTGACGCCAGAATCAATGCCTCATAGGGCGATTTAAGCGGCGTATCCGGCGCGCGCTGCTCCCACGCTTTGGCCACTTCCTGCTTCATCCGCTTGTGCATCAGCTGCAGCAGTGCGCTGGCCGAGCTGCCAGGCGCAACAAAATAGGTATCCGGAAAAAAATAACCTTCCAATTCAGTCATTTCCGCCGGCAAGACGTCGCGCAGCGTTGCGCGTTCGGGCACCGAGCCCGCAGCGAATGTCGCCGTGCCGAGCGGTGCTGAAACGGGCAGTAATTGCTTGTAAAGGTCAGACAGACGGGAGCCTTCAACCACCGTCACGGCCAGCTGCTTCGCGTTGCCTGACTCGATGGCGCTCAACAGGTCGGCTACCGTCTGCGGCGCTTCAAACAAATATTCGCCCGCCCGCAGCCGGCGCGCGCTGCCGCGCATGCGCGCTACGGCCTGCACCACTAACGCGGGCGCAATCTCGGCCTGCTGAATGTCGTTGGCCAACCGCGACAGCGAACTGCCGTTGCGAACGCTAATGCTGACGCCACCGGCGGGAATGCTGGCGGGCCACAGCGGCAAAGCAAACCAGGCCCCGGCAAGCACCAACGCTACGCCAAACATGAGTACAAAAAGCTTCTTCATCAATGCGTGGTAGAACGTGCCGTTCAAATTGGAATCTTATAATTTTGCCTATGTTGTCTGTGCCTCACCTCAACGCCCGCAAATTCAAGACTGTGCGCGGCTTCACGCTCATTGAGCTGATGATCGCCGTGGTCATCATCGGCATCCTCGCCGCGATCATCGCACCCAATGTGATCGGGCGACTTAACGACGCCAAGGTTTCGGCGGCAAAACAGGATGTGGCCACGCTGGTGCAGACGCTGACCATGTACAAGCTGGACAACTCGCGCTTTCCGTCGGGCGAGCAAGGTTTAAAGGCGCTGGTCGAAAAGCCGGTCATCGCGCCGCTGCCCAATAACTGGCGCAGCGGAGGCTACATTCCGCGTTTGCCCAATGATCCGTGGGGCAACCCATACCAGTTCGCAAGTCCTGGACTGCGCGGCGACATTGACGTTTACAGCTTTGGTGCTGACGGAAAAACCGGCGGCGAAGGCGAAGGCGCGGATATTGGGTCGTGGAACCTATAAAACGGCGGGCCCGAGGCTTCAGTCTTATTGAGGTCTTGGTCGCAACCGCGATCCTTGCCACTGGCTTGATCGCAGCGTCGCGTGCCGCCTTGGTTGCCACTAACGACCAAGGCATTCTGCGTGACCGCACGTTGGCTCGCTGGGTTGCACACAACACCCTCGCCCAGATTCGGCTGCGACCACAACAGGCGCAGGCGGGCAGCGCGTTTACGCAACAAGCTCAGCAGTCCGGCGTTGAATTCACCGCCACTGCTAAGGTGGCGGCCACGCCAAGCCCGCTGTTTTCGCGGGTAGAGGTCACCGTCGCCCGCACCACAGGCGACGGCCAAATACTGGCCACTGCGGTTGGTTTTTCGGCACGTCAATGATGCACAAGACGCGCGGAATGACGCTGGTCGAGATACTTATCGCCTTGGCCATTGCGTCACTGATGACACTGACCGGGTGGCGCGCTGTGGACGCGCTGCAATCGTCCCGTGATCGTGTGGTGACTGAGGCGGCGCAGTGGCAACGGATTGATGATTTGTTCGTGACGCTCGAGGCAGATTTACGCCGTGCGTCGATCTCTGAATTCAATGGCGGTGCGGATACGGTCACGCTGCTGCAACCCTCCCTGGACGGTGGCATCGACGTGCGAACGGTTCGCTATTTGCTCGCACCGTCCGGCGCGCCGGCGGCGGCAAACGGCTTCCCAAACAGCAACGTCATTCGCGAGGCCGGCAGCGAACGAACCGTGCTGGCCGAAGTACAGTCGTTGAGCGTCGCCTACAGCATGGACGGCAGCACGTTTGAGCCCAGCGCCAGCGCCTATCCACGCGCGCTGCGTATCACTATGCTGCCAGCCGGGGCTTCGGCTCCGGTCGAGCGTTTGTTCGCGTTGCAATGAAGCTTCCGCGTCATCGATCGCGAGGTGCAGCACTGGTCATTGCCATGCTGCTGACCGCACTTGGCGCGGCGGTTGCGGTGCAGATGATCGTGCCACTTTCGGGCTGGATGGAACGCGAATATCGAGCGCGCGACACGCAGGCAAGCTACACCTTGGCCGACGCTGCGTCGTCATGGGCAATCACGGTGTTGGCGGCCGATTTGCGGCTTGGCCCAATTGACCACTACGGCGAATTGTGGGCCATCGCGTTGCCGCCAACACCGGTCGAAGGCGGCACCATTGAAGGCCGCATCACCGACCTGCAAGCGCGCTTTAATCTAAACAACTTGGCACCACGTGGCGTCAAAAGCGCGGCCAACGTCACGCTGGCAAAAGCGCTGTTCACGCAGCTAGGCGTGCCGGGCAATCTGGTCGACACGCTGGCCGACGCGATTGATCGCGATGAGCTTACCGATGACGGCCAAAGCGAATCTCAGCGCTACGGTCGCGGCTTGCGCAACGCGCCACTGATGCGTTTTGCTGATTTGCTCGACGTACCGGGATTTACCGACGGCATGGTGCGCAGCTTGGCGACCACGATGGTGGTGCTGCCCGAGGCTAGTCCGATCAATGCCAACACGGCACCGCGATCATTAATCGCCGCCGCCTTTCCGGCCGCCAGTTCGGACGCGATCGACAAAATGTTGCTCCGCCGTTCACAGCAGCCGTTCGCAAATGGCAACGAGGTGGCAGGCTTGCTCGGACAATCTACGCTTGACGGTGTGTTCAGCGCCAACAGCCAATACTTTGCGGTCGAAGCGGTGATTCGCTTTGAACGCGCCGCCCATCGCGTACAGTTACAGATTGCGCGCTCCCTTACTGCCCGACCGCGGGTTATCTCGCGCCTGATTTCTAACGCTTAATTACACCTCGGTTTTGACACCCACTCGCCCCACGACCACCCTGCTTGTTACGCCGCCCGACCTGGGTCTTGCGCGACTCCGTATCAACGGTTTTGCGGCGCTTAAACCGGCCGAGCAACTGCAAGCGGCGGCATTGGCACTGCATCGCGAGTTAAGTGTTGAGCCCGCCCACTTGCGGCTTGCCGTTAACGTGGCGGCGGAATCCAGCGACATAGCGAACGTAGCTTTTTGCACCCGACCTGTTGATTCGGAAGCGACGTTTACGACCCATTTGCTGGCGGCGATGCAGCCCGGCAAAGCGTATTGGGTGGACGCTCCTTTTGGCTACATCGTGAGTGAGCGCGGCGCAGCGGCGGTCGATTTTGCCGGTTCACACGACGAATTGCCGGCAGTGGTCACAGCGACATTGGCAGCCCTCGACCCAGGCAAAACGCCGCAATGCGTGTTGGTTAATCGCGACCGCGCGTTGATCAGCGATGAGCGAATGTCATGGTGGACGGCGGCCAGTGGCGTGTTGATGGTGGACGGAGAGCTACCCGTCGCAGCGTCTGTGCCGCTGCTTGCACCGCCTCGCGCTCGGGTGTCGCTGCAAACCACCACGCTAGATCGTGCGCTGCAGTTTGCCGCGTTGGCCAGCATTGTTTGCGTGGCACTGGCCGCGATTCAATACGCCAGTGCGCCTGTCGCTACAGCATTGCCCGCGAACGGCAACAAAATCAGCTACGCCAGCTCGGGGGCGCTGCTCGAGCGCATCGCAACCATTGCGCCAGGCGTGGTGGCGCAAACGCAAAGCGCAACCTACGCGAGCGGCGCGTGGGTGCTGGCGCTGCCAGCTGCGGTTGACGCGCAGACGCTGCAACGCGCCGTGCGCGCGATGGAGGCCAACGGGCTGGCGGTGCAATCCACGGGCGCGCCGAGCCCGCGTATTAGGGTGCAGTTGCCATGATGCCTAAATTTACGTCTCCTTCCGCCAGCCCGTTGCTACTGCGCCGGGCGATCTACGTTGCTGTGATGGTCCTCTGCATTGCCGCTACGCTGACCTTGATTTCAGCGACCGAGCGCTCAAATTCTCGCGCTCGCGACGCGGCGATTCAGTCGTCATGGCAGTCAAACCTAGCGCCGTCCCCCGCACCAACCAGCGCTGAAGCGGTCTACCGTCGTTTCAGTATGAAAGCGGCGGCAGCCAATGCCGAACTCACGTGGCAGGCCAGTTCGAGCAACGAATTACGCACTAGCTTCCGCGCGCTCGAGGCGGCACAAATCAACATCACTCAGGCCAAGATCACTCGCAACGGCAGTAATTTTCTGGTTAATGCGGAGCGTGCGCCGTGAAGCGATTTTTTGTTTTTCTGGCAGTGCTTGCCGTGCTGTTGACCGTTGCCATTTGGCGCGCGCCGGCGTCGTTAATTGCGGGGCTACTGCCGCCGGAAATTTCGCGCGTGGTTCAGCTGCATCAAACCACAGGAACGATCTGGCGCGGCAGTGCCTTGTTCAGCGTGGCTGGAGTGCCGCCGTCACTGTCGCTTGCTTGGCAGTGCGCTGCATCATTCGCGCCACTGGGGTTGCGCTGCGAACTAAACGAATCGCTGAGCGCGCGGGTCACGGTTGACGTTTTGGCAAACAAACTCATTGCCGAGCGCATCTCTGCAAACTTACCCATTCAGCTCACCGTAGGTGGCGTGGCGACGGCCACGTCACCCAACGTCATCGCTAATTTTTCTGAAATCGCGGCATCACGCAACAGCCTGTCAGTCACAGGCAGTCTGCGCGCCAGTGACGCCGGCTATCGCTTCGGCAATACAGAAGCAACGCTTGGCGAGTTAACCGTGGAATGCACGCCCGCCGCTGACGCCACAAACTCAACCTGCACCGTCAGCAATCGCGGCGGTAACGCGCGCCTGGACGGTAAGCTTTCGCTTACCAGCAGCAAAGCCAGTGGTTCGCTGGAACTCACACCCGCCAACGGCTCTGCGCAGCGCGTCAACTTTTAGCGGTTTGCTGTGCGCGCATTTGCTGCCCTGTACGAGGCGCTCGACGCCTCAACCAAAACCAACGATAAGCTCGCCGCGCTGAAGCGCTATTTTGAGCAGGCAGACGCCGAATCAGCCGCTTGGGCGACGTATTTTCTGATCGGCAACAAGCTCAAGCGCACGGTCAAATCACGCATCCTGCGCGAGGCGGCTATTGCCACCAGCGGACTGCAGCCTTGGCTATTTGAATCGTCGTATGAAGTGGTGGGCGATTTGGCCGAGACCATCTCGCTGCTGGTCATTGATCGCTCAGACAACACAGCTTTTGACGACGCGACGCTGCCGGTGTGGGTCACGCAGCGTTTGGCACCCTTGGCCGCCGAATCGCCCGAGCGTCAACTCGAACTACTGCCCGAATATTGGCGCAGCGTTCCGCGCCCTGAACGCTTTTTGATCACCAAGCTAATGACCGGCGCGCTGCGTGTGGGCGTGTCGAAAGCGCTGACGCTAAAGGCATTGGCGCAAGCTCGTGGCCTCGATGCCAATGCGGTGACGCAGCGTTTGATGGGCAATTGGCTGCCAACCGTGCAATTTTTTGAACAGATTGCCGAGGCGCCTTCGGGCGGCGATCTGCGGCCGTATCCGTTTTTGCTTGCCTACCCGGCTATCGATCCCGCGTGCGAACTCGGCGACCCAGAATTGTGGCAAGCTGAATGGAAGTGGGACGGGATTCGCGCGCAAATTGTCAAACGCGACGGCAAAGCTGCGATCTGGTCGCGTGGCGAAGAACTGGTCGACGAGGCGTTTCCCGATGTGTTGGCAAACGCTTTGCAGTTGCCCGATGGGACCGTGCTCGACGGGGAGCTAATCGTGTGGCTGCCTGAGGCGTTGACGCCTGAGCCGTTCGCCTCGCTACAGAAGCGCCTGGGACGCAAAAAACCGTCAGCCAAAATGCAGGGCGCGTTTCCGGTTCAGTTGCTCGTCTACGACATACTCGAAAACAACGCGATCGACATTCGCGCCCAACCGCTACGCGAACGCAGGCAACAGCTGGAGACTTTGCTGCAAACACACACTGTCAAAGGCGTTCAACTGTCACCCACCGTGATCAATTCAGCATGGACAAAACTTGCCGAAACACGTCTTTTGGCGCGCGAGCAGCGAGCCGAGGGTTTGATGTTAAAACGTCTCGCCAGTCCGTACGGGGTAGGCAGAATCAGTGGCGATTGGTGGAAATGGAAGGTGGCGCCGCTGACCATCGACTGCGTCATGATTTACGCACAGGCCGGTCACGGCCGGCGCGCCGGTTTGTATACGGATTTCACGTTTGCCGTCTGGTCGGAGCCATCTGCGACCGGTGAACGCACCCTTGTCCCCTTCGCCAAGGCCTATTCAGGCTTGACCGACGCGGAACTGCGTGAAATCGATCAGTGGATTCGCAAGCACACGGTTGAACGCTTTGGCCCGGTGCGTTCGGTGGTACCGGCGTTGGTGTTTGAGTTGGGTTTTGAGGGTATTAATCTAAGTACGAGACACAAAAGCGGCATTGCGGTCCGTTTTCCGCGCATCCTGCGCTGGCGGCGCGACAAGCCGGTCTCGGAGGCCGATTCTTTGTCGACGCTAGGACAATTGCTCCATCTGTAAAACCAATCGGCTGGACAACGCGTATGCTTCGGTGATTCTGATTCAAACATCGCCATGCAAACCCTATCTCTCTCTTCCATTAACAGCTTCTCGGTTTACCATACCGTCATGGCTGATTTTGGAATTTTTGCGCCGCGCCCGGTGAACGCCGCGCCGCGAGCGTCTGCGATCGCGACATCCGCGACTACTGATGCGCTGATCGAGCGGGACCGCATACTTTCGTCGCTGGTTGAACGAATGGCCAAAAAAGAAGAGTTTGCGCTGTCGCAACTGTTTGACATGACCGCCAAACGCTTGCACTCTTTCTCGTTGCGCATCGTGCGTGATGAGGGACTGGCCGAAGAGGTGACCGAAGACACGCTGTTTCAGGCGTGGCGTGAGGCCACTAGATTTGATGCGGCACGCGGCAAAGTGATCACCTGGTTGCTGACCATTTGTCGCTCGCGTGCGTTAGACGCATTGCGGCGCGCAGATATCGCCGACTGCGTGGAAGATCCCGACGAATTTCGCTCGCACGAGGCGAGCTTGATGGCTGAACCCGAGCAACTGATCGCCCAGTTTGAGACTGGAGCTGCAGTACACGCCGCATTGCTAAAGCTCGCCCCAAAAGAGCGCCAATGCGTAAGCCTCGCCTTCTTTAAAGGCCTGACCCACCAAGAAATTGCTGATCATTGGCAGATGCCTTTGGGCTCAGTAAAAACACTCATGCATCGTGCCTTTTCCCAATTGCGCGTTCAACTGGAGGCGCAACAATGAACAACGCTTTACCTATGGACGACGACCGGAATTTTGCTGCTGATGTGACCTATGTTGAAGCCATCATGGCTGAGTCCGTCCGCGAAGCACCACTCGACGCGATGACCCAGCGCTTCATGAAGTCGCGCTTGATGGCCCGGGTGCGCGACGCTGAGCGCGGTGCTGCCACAAACACCGTGCGCCTTGACGCAGGCATTTGGGAAAAATTCAGCCCTCGCATTAAGCTGAAAGTGTTGCGCCGGGAAGCCGACGGTAGCAGCATGAGCTATTTGCTCAAGCTGGAGCCGGGCGCGTTCTTGGTGCCGCACAAACATCATATTGACGAAGAGTGTGTGGTGCTCGAAGGCTTGGTCACCATTGGCGAAGAGCTGATCGGACCCGGCACCTATCACCTCGCCCCTCGCGGCATGATCCATGCCCCAATTCGCTCCGAACACGGCGCAATCCTGTTTATTCGCGGCAAAGAGCCGAGCTGGCGCGACACTGCCGTTAAAGAAACGTTGCGCGCGATGCTGCGCTAGTCGCGTTTTTTCGCGAACAACAGCTGCCCGCTTTTCAGCCAGCGCTGCTACGTGTGTGCAGCAGTTTCAGCACCCGATGCTGGTTTATAAAGAAACGCCATAACATCCGTATTCCGACCGGCTGGCAGCCGCGCTGACGATTCAGGTGACCGATGTGGAAGGCCAGCTTGTACTGCGCAAACAACGTCTTATAGGCGTTTCGCAGCGTCGTATTCGCATCCCAAATGTGGTTGGCCTCTGCGCCGACACCGTTGACCTCCACGATTTGGAAATTTTGGCCTTTTTGAAATTCGTCGAGTCGATCGAAGCGAACGTCGAAACGTCCGAAACAAAAATCATTGATACCGTCCGCGATTTCGTCAAACCTCGCGAGCAGCGCTGGCGTAACGAATTGGCGGCCATCGGACAAGGTGGCACCTAGGCGCAAGCTGCGCGCAAACGCCAACACCACCACCTCACGCGCACCAGGAATCGAGTCGAGGCGGTCGTGCTGCGCCGCCAATTGCAGTGCCCGGCAACGCGCCACCAGCGGCGAGGCGTGGATAAGCTGACGCAAACTTGATACGCCGTTGCCCACTACTTGCGCGGGGGCACTCAGGTTCATTGAAAAGATGTGTCCCAAGCGTTCACCCGGCAGCCGTACATAAAACACGCCGGCTTCTTGTTGCAACGTAATCAGCTTTTGCAGCACGATGCTTTCGCCACGCGGAAACGCATCGATGTAGTTGAGCAACTCGGCAACGCAATGGATCGGCTGAACGCCATGCCCTTGGTGGCCTCGGTCAGGCTTCGCCACCATCGGAAACGTCAGTTCTGCCGTCTCCAGCGCTCGCAGCGCGGTCTGCAAATCTTCGGCGCTGCCGTGCGACAGCAGTGAGCGGGTTAACAACACCTGCGGCGCAAACCAAGTTGCCGCAGCAGGTGACACCTGCAGCATTGCTTGGTTTTTCGACTCACCCACCAAGCCGCCGCATTCAAATGAAGGGTTGGCGGCTGTCGGCAGCGTGAAACTGCGATAACGCAACGACAACATGAGCCACATCAGTGCGACCGGGGCATAAAACAGCCACGCTGGCAATCGTTCAAACCAGCATACAAGGCGCGTCGCGCGGCGCTCGGGTAACGACAGAAAATGCTCGTCACGCGTTACCAGCACAGAATCGGCACCATAAAACGCAGGGTTAGCGGGTGCGGGCCTGCGTGCGATCACAGCTCGCAACTTCCACACGATCACCGCAATGAGCCCCACGATGGCGCAGCCGGACGTCCATGAAACTCGGTGCTGCAACAAAATATTGCCAAAGCCCAGCAACGTTCCGAAAACCACCGCCGTCCACACCGCGCCGGTCGATGAAGCGAACCAGAAAAACTGTTTGAATGGCAGGCGTAAAAATCCGCAGGCGATAAAAGTCGGCGGCAGCATCCATGGCAGCAGCCGACTCATGATCACCGTCGGTAACAAACGCGGCCCCATCCAATCGGCGGCGCGCTTGACCTTTGCCGGATCGACCCAGCGCGATGCCCATTTAAAGCGGCGGGCTGTGTAGCCAAGACCATACAAGCCGACATCGGTGGTCACCACGCCAAAATAGACCGCAGTGGTGGCAAGCGGCAGCGACAGGTGGTCGGAGAGTGCGAGCACGACGGCGAACGCCGCTGCCCCCTCTTCCAAAACAAACGTTATAAAAAAGACCACGAGCCACAGAAAAAGTGGATCAACAGAGAACGCCGCAAGCGTCTCAAAGAGCGATTCGACCGACATAAATAAAACTTACGGCCGACGGCCAAAACTCATGAAACAAATGAGCGTTAGCAATGCTCTAAAAGGGTAGCTGCACATGCGAAAAACCACGACCAATACGGCGCCCTCTTAAGTAATATATCGGGTGAAGGTTACAAATAAAGACTGACCACAAGCTGAGCAAACATTCTTTTCTTGCTCTTTTTTGGGACGATGGCCACGCTGATCCACACCCAGCTACCATGCTGTAAGGCCAGAGCGGACCGACTAAGGTTTTGCACACACGCATCGGCACCGCGTAAACACTGATTAAACGACAGGAAAATTTGCCGTTGCAACCGACACCATGCCGACCGATTTAATAACTCAAACCAAGGTGCCCACCGCTCGCTATCTCACCCGCTTGGCGCAGGGGGAATTCGAACTGCGTCAAGCGCAGCGCTTGCGCTTTCAGGTGTTCAACGTCGAACTCGGCGAAGGCCTTGTCGAGTCGATCGCACTAGGGCTTGATATTGATTGTTACGACGACGCCTGCGACCACTTGTTGGTAATCGACACCATCAATGGCGCGGTCGTCGGCACCTACCGGCTGCAGACGGGAACGCGCGCGCAGCAATGTGTGGGCTACTACTGCGAACGCGAATTTGACCTCACGCCGTTCGCACCGATGCGGGCGCAGGTGTTGGAATTAGGCCGCGCCTGCATTCACGCTGACCACCGCAATTTCGCCGCTTTAAATGCGTTATGGCGGGCAATCGCGCTCTATGCGCGCGAACACGGATCGCGCTATTTGATCGGGTGCAGTTCGCTCACCAGTCAGGAGCAGTCGGCGGGCGCAGCCCTTTATCTCGCGCTACAAACCCACCTCGCCCCGGAGGCGCTTCGAACCCTTCCGCAGCCGGCCTACGTCTGCGACATGTCGGTCATTGCAGCAAAACCACCAAAAATCCCGAAACTACTGGCGGCGTATTTGGCATTGGGCATCAAGCTATGCGGCCCGCCCGCGATTGATCGCGAATTCAAAACCATCGATTTTTTAACGCTGTTCGACCTCGAGCAAATTCGAATCGACGGCACCTCAGGTTGGCTGCGTTTCGAGGATTAGTCAGCTGCGGTTGCTCGGCCTTCGATTGACCAGCACAATCCCGACCGCCACAAACGCCAGCGCGAATACCAGCGTTGATGTGATCGTTTCGTGCAGCCACCCCGCACCGAACGCCAGCGCGAACATCGGCGTCAGGAATACGAACACCGACACCCGCGTCGCGGGATAGCGCCCGAGCAGCCACATCCACGCCAAGTAACTGGCGAACGCACCGACCACCGTTTGCACGACGAGCGAACTCCAGACAAACGCACTGTACTTAAACGTCCACGCTTCACCCAGCGCCAGCGACACAAACGGCAGCGCGACCGCGCTGACTGCCACTTGATAGAACAGCAGACGTTCCGCCGAAATCCGCGATAGCGCCGACGCACGAATCACCACCGTAGTCAGGCCCCACAACATGCCCGCCAACAAGGCCAGACTGTCGCCGAGCCATACCAATGAGCTGCCCGAGGCTTTGCCAGCGCCGAAAAATCCTTCGCTCAACGCGAACAGCACTGCCACAAACGCAAAAACGACGCCGAGCCATTGCAGCGGGCGCAACCGCTCAGCTTTCACCCACAGCGGCAGCAGCGCAGCCACCCACAACGGCGAGGTGTAGACGAATACGGTCAGCCTGGAGGCGCTGGTGTATTTAAGCCCGACGAACAGACAGGCAAATTCCGCTGCGAACAATGCTCCGGCAATCAGGCCAGGCCAAAACGATGCGTCGCGCTGCCACACTTTGATGCCGCGCCAGCGGCACCACAACCAGAGGATCACGGTGGCCCCGGCAAAGCGCAGAAACGCCTGCAAAACGGGAGGCACATCAGGAATGGTCGCCTTCACCAACACCTGCTGGAAGCCCCAAAACAGGCAGCATGCGAGCAGAATCAAGATCGCAGTCGAGTCAAGGTGAGCTTTACGAGGTGGCATAGTGCGATTGTGCGGTGTCGTTACCGTTGTGGGCAATAAAACGTACGGCAAACTCGTTCAAGGGAGCGAAAACGGAACTTCGCCGACGGCTTTACACCAGCGACTTTAGCCGAGCTTTGAACTATCAGCTTTCCTGCAAACCGCGCGTGCTATTCGGCCCAGCCGTGTTTATGGTCCTCGACCCCGCGGTCATCGCTTTAATTTTGTGCGCCACAGTGCTGTTTGGCCATAAACATGAACCGAAATGGCGCTGATGCCCTGTTTTGCGGCGCGCCATGGCGGGTATCGCACAGCGCTTCAACAATTCGCGACGTGGCACGGCAATTGCAAAAGCATCGTGCCATGCCAACCCGAGATTTGGGCGCATGAAATCAACACGTGGTTTGTTCCATCGCTTCGTCAACATCGTCATCAAAACATTTTCGGGAGAAAAGACATGTCACAGATCAACCGTCGCGGCGCGCTTAAATCGCTGACCGCTGCGATTATTACTGCCGGTATCGCCGCCGTTTCAACCAGTGTGCTTGCCCAGTCAAAAGACCCGATCAAGGTCGGCATCCTGCACTCGTTGTCGGGCACCATGGCGATCTCGGAAACGGTATTAAAAGACGTGGCCCTGATGGCCATTGAAGAGATCAACGCCAAAGGTGGTGTGATGGGTAGAAAGCTTGAGCCGGTGGTGGTTGACCCGGCGTCAAACTGGCCGTTATTCGCGGAAAAAGGTCGGCAACTGATCTCGCAAGACAAGGTGGCCGTGACCTTCGGTTGCTGGACTTCGGTGTCGCGCAAATCGGTATTGCCGGTGTTTGAAGAGTTGAACAGCTTGCTGTTCTATCCGGTGCAGTACGAAGGCGAAGAGCTGTCGAAAAACGTGTTCTACACCGGTGCCGCGCCAAACCAGCAAGCGATCCCAGCGGTCGAATATTTGATGAGCAAAGACGGCGGCTCGGCCAAGCGCTGGGTGCTGCTCGGCACCGATTACGTGTATCCACGCACCACCAACAAAATCCTGCGTTCATTCCTGAAATCCAAAGGTGTGGCCGAAACCGACATCATGGAGGAATACACACCCTTCGGGCACAGTGATTATCAAACCATCATCGCCAACATCAAAAAATTCGCAGCCCAAGGCAAGAAAACCGCCGTGATCTCCACGATTAACGGTGACTCCAACGTGCCGTTTTACAAAGAGCTTGGCAATCAGGGCCTTAAAGCGACCGACGTGCCGGTGGTGGCTTTCTCGGTCGGTGAAGAAGAGCTGCGCGGCGTGGACACCAAGCCATTGGTTGGTCACCTTGCCGCATGGAACTACTTTATGAGTTTGAAGAATCCGGCCAACACCGAGTTCACCAAAAAGTGGGCGGATTACGCCAAAGCTAAAGGCATAGCTGGTCACAAAGACAAGCCGTTGACCAACGACCCGATGGAGGCAACCTACATCGGCATCTATATGTGGAAGCAAGCGGTTGAAAAAGCCAAGTCGACTGATACTGACAAGGTCATTGCCGCGATGGCCGGTCAGACGTTCAAAGCGCCGGGCGGATTTACCTCCACTATGGACATGAAAAATCATCACCTGCACAAGCCAGTGTTCATCGGTGAGATCAAGGCTGACGGCCAGTTCAATGTGGTGTGGAAATCCGCCGGCCCCATCCGCGCTAACCCGTGGAGTCCGTTCATTGCCGGCAACGACAAGAAGAAGGACGTGCCGGACGGTAAATCGATGTAGTTGTCATTCCATTCGGCACCTAGCGTAAGCAGGGGCGAATGGACGAATTAACAGAATCCTCATTGTGCCGGGCGTTACTGCTTGTAGTGGTCACCCCGGCGTTTTTTTTTGCGTTGCGAATGTGTAAGCGGTCCGACCGCGACCTATTTAGCCAACAAGCACCCGCCGCGGTCCAACCGCTCCCACTGTGCCAGGGGCATGTACCTTATGAAACCAAACGCTACGCTGCGCAACACCATACGCAGTGCCGCTGTCGTCGCCCTAGCCCTGGCGCTAGCGTTAACGTTAACGTTGAGCATCGCGCACGCGCTCACACCAGAGTCAGCCCTCGCTATCGCAGTTGGCGAAAACGATGACCGTATCAAGGCTTTGGCCACCGCAGTTGATAAGCCCGATCCTGAGCTGTCTCGGCTGCTTGATGCGCTGCTCAACGACAGCGTAAAAATCGTCGGCAATAAGGTGTTGATCGTCACCGACGGCAAAGCCATCGACGCCATTTCAGGCGCCGATGCGCCACTGCCCGCTGCCGTTGAAGACGTGGTTAACAACAATCGCATGCGCAGCGAAATCGATGGTGCAAAAGCCTCGTTAGGCCTGTTTTCTAACAACAATACCGAGCGCAACAATGCCATCACCGAACTCAAAAAATCCGCGGACGAAAGTAAGCTGCCGTTGATCGACAAAGCGCTCGCGCAGGAAATCGACGTATCGCTCAAAGCCAAACTAGAGCAGCTTCGCGCCGCGATGCTCATCACATCTACCGATAAACCAACACGCCTTGCCGCCGTGGCTGCGCTCACCGGAAGCGGTCAACCGAGCGTACGTTCGCTGATGCAAGAACGACTGAACGTGGGCGTTGAGACCGACGCCGAGGTGCGTGCGGCACTGAGCGCAGGGATCAAGGCCATCGACGGCAAACTAGTGTGGGGCGAACGTTTGGGGGTGGTGTTTACCGGTATCAGCCTCGGCTCTATTTTGTTTTTGGTCGCGCTGGGTCTGGCCATTACCTACGGCCTGATGGGTGTCATCAATATGGCGCACGGCGAGCTGCTGATGATCGGTGCCTACGCCACTTATCTGGTGCAAAATTTGTTTCGCAAGTACCTACCCGGAGCATTCGATTACTACATCATCGCGGCGATTCCACTGTCGTTTCTAGCGGCAGCTCTGGTGGGTGCAATCCTTGAGCGAACGGTGATTCGCTGGTTATACGGACGACCGCTGGAAACGCTGCTTGCCACGTGGGGCATCAGTTTGATGCTGATCCAACTAGTGCGCACTTTTTTCGGCGCGCAAAACGTGCCGGTTGAAAACCCATCGTGGCTCTCAGGCGGTATCGACGTGATGGCCAATTTAACGCTGCCGTATAACCGGATTGCGATCATCTTCTTTGCCTTTTTTGTGCTTGCTGGTGTGTCGCTGTTGATCACCAAAACACGCCTCGGCTTGTTCGTGCGCGGCGTCACCCAAAACCGCAGCATGGCCGCCTGCATGGGTGTGAACACCGCACGGATTGACACCTATGCATTCGCGCTGGGTGCGGGCATCGCCGGGCTTGCCGGCTGCGCGTTGTCGCAAGTGGGCAACGTCGGGCCTGACCTCGGGCAGGGCTACATTGTTGATTCGTTTATGGTGGTGGTGCTCGGCGGCGTGGGCCAATTGGCCGGCACGGTCTACGCTGGTTTAGGGCTGGGCGTGCTCAACAAATTACTCGAAGGCTGGACCGGAGCCGTGCTCGCAAAAATCATCGTACTGGTGTTTATCGTGGTCTTCATTCAACGCCGTCCTCAGGGCATTTTTGCCCTGAAGGGCAGAAGTGCGGAAGCTTGAGATGCGCGCAATGCGTTGCAGTTCTGAATCCCTCTCCCGCGCGCGGGAGAGGGTGGCGAAGCCGGGTGAGGGCGATGGCTCGCGACACCCACGTGTTCAGCGCTACACAAAC
>JACMNN010000138.1 GCA_014378555.1 Burkholderiales bacterium
CGCCTCGCTGCACCAAAAATGCATCGTGCCAACGTGGTTTAAGTTGCAACAACGTCTTGTCGTATCGCGCTGGGCGCGGCGGCGATCTAAGGCTGTGAAGCGCCTAAGCGGCGCTGGCGGCCACTAGCGTCAGGCGATCGCAGCTTCCGGCGCATTGATGGCTGCGACCGCTTCAAGTCGATCGTTTTGCAGCCACGCGTCGATTAGCGCCGGATCGTTGAGCGTGCGCAATGCAGCATATGCAGTTTCTGCTTCCGGATAACGCCGCCGCAAAAAGTTAAGCCATTGCTTGAGACGCCCAGCGCGATGTTTGCGCTCGACGCGAGTGGCCACCAGCGCCCAGAAATCGTTGAGCAGCGGCCGCAACGTGTGCCACGTCACTGGCGTGCCGTGCTGGCCCTCGGCGGCCCCACGCACCGCCCACGCCAACCCCGGATCGGTCACCATGCCGCGACCGAGCATGATGTCTTTGCAACCCGAGACTTCGCGGCAGCGCAGCGCATCGGCCACCGTCCAAATCTCGCCGTTAGCAATCACCGGAATGTTGACCGCCGCGCGCACGTCGGCCACGCGCTCCCAATACGCGGGCGGCCGGTAGCCGTGCGCTTTGGTGCGCGCATGCACCACGATTTCGCTGGCTCCGGCGTCGGCAATCGCCTGCGCACATTCTTCGGCGCGTGTGTCGTCGTTGAAACCCAGCCGCATCTTTGCTGAAACCGGCAAATGCGCGGGCACGGCACGGCGCACGGCGGAGACGATTCGGGCAACAGCGTCGGGGTCTTGCAGCAGCATCGCGCCACCGCCGTGACGGTTGACGATCTTTGCTGGACAGCCGAAATTAAGATCAACTCCAGTGGGGCCGAGTGAGGCGAGACGCGCTGCATTTTCGGCCAAACAGGTCGCATCAGAGCCGAGCAACTGGCCGCGAACCGGCACGCCTGAAAAGGTGTTTCCGCCATTCAAAAGTTCGGGCATCACGCGGATAAACGCGCGATTCGGCAGGAGTGTGCCGCTGACCCGGATGAACTCGGAGACACAACGATCCACCCCACCGACGCGGGTCAAAATATCGCGCAACACGAAGTCAACCAAGCCCTCCATCGGAGCGAGCAGAATTTGACCGACCGCTTTTGGCGGCAACCCGTTCATCGCGTTACAGCACGCGCCACTGCGCCTCGGGCACGTCCGCGCCGAGCGTGATTTCGCCGCGTCGCAGGCGCGTGATGGTGGCGCGCGCGCCGAGCGTGTCGCACAGCGCGGTAAGCTGGCCTTTGACCAGTGACGAGGTGGTCAGCGTAATTGAGTTTGGCGCGCCGTTGGTAACCTGTGCGGTCTGCTTAATCGCTGCTAAATCAGCGACGATTTTGTCGGCGATTTCGGGTGCTTGAGGTGATGCAAAGTCGATGCGCCATGATTCGTCCACGTCAGCCGCTGCGAGCCTGCGCGCCAGTGCGGTGTCGGTTGTAAAAACAACCAGACCCGCTTCAAGCACCGAAAGCCGCCCCGCTACGCGCAGGCCAAAAGTCGAGAAGCTTGGCGGTTGACCCAAGCCACAGAAATTGTCTGCCACCAGCAAACCCATTGCCCGTGCACCGCCGGTTTCGTCGGGGCTGGACACGAAGCCACGCGGCTTGTTGAGCACGATGGTGAAGGCATCTTTCAGCTGCGCCTTGGCCTCGTTCGACAACACAATTTCGGCATCGGGCAAGGCGCGGTCACCGGGGATCGCCACCCGTCCGCCGACGCTCACCCAGCCGCGCTCGATCATTCGATCGGCCTCGGTGCGTGATGCAATGCCGCGTTGGGCAAGGATTTTGGAGATGCGGATCGGTTCGGCTGGGTTCATTTTTAAATTTTCTTTATGAGTTGCGCTTGGTGCGCTGAAAGGAGGAATTGCAAGGCCGGGCGAGTCCGGCGATGCAGCACAGGACTGCTGCGAGCCGCGCAGCCTAGGTGGGCATTTAGCGGGTCGCTAGCTTCTGGAAAAACGTTGCGACACCTGCCTCGCCCATTTTGCGCGCGTCGGCTAATTCGCCGCCGTGGGTGGCGTACACAAGTTGGTTTGTGGGCGAGGCAATGACGATCGACGGAATACCTTTTTTGATCACGTCGCCGTACGGTTTCACCACGTCGAGGTTCTTGTTGAAGCGGTTAACGTCTACTTTTACGATGACATAATTTTTTTCGAGCAATGCTTGCAACGCGGGCTTTTTGAATTCCCCGTCGAGCATTTTGCAGTCGCCGCACCAGTTGGCACCAAACACGATCATCACTTGTTTGTTGTCGGATTTGGCGCTGGCAAGCGCTTGAGCAACTTGCGCCGGCGCGTCGGCTGATTCGTCGTAAACGGCGACTTCAGCGTGGACGAAGGCGCTCATGCAGGCAGAAATTAGTAGGGCTGTGATCGACTTCATCGCAGAGCTCCAGCATTTGGAAAGGCTGCGAGATTACCGCAGGTGACGTGCCAACGTCGAATATTGCTGACCTTCTCGGTCTGAATTTCCGCCTTATCGGGTAACGTTACGGCCTGACGCGGGTGTAGCTCAATGGCAGAGCTGTTGCTTCCCAAGCAACTGACGAGGGTTCGATTCCCTTCACCCGCTCCATTTGCATCCCAGTTCACTGGGCGTCGGGGTCAACGTGATCGCGTCTCGTCGATCAGACCACGTAAGTCAGTGGCAACACGGTCGTTTCCTTAACTTTCTCCAGCACAAAGCTCGACTTAACGTTAATCACGCCGGGAAGCGTCAACACGCGGTCCATCAGAAACGAGGTGTAGTGCTTCAAATTGGGCATCACCACCTGCATGGTGTAATCCATCTCACCGGACAGCGAATGGCACCACGTCACCTCGCTCCACGTAAGCACCGCCGCCTTTAGTCGATCCCGTGCTTTTGCATCGCGTTTATCGAGGGCAACGTCGAGGTGCACGGTGAGGTCGAGGCCGAGCTTTTCGGGGTTGAGCAGTGCTGCGTAACTGGAGATGATGCCGTCCTCTTCCAGCGCACGCACGCGGCGCAGGCAGGGTGAGGCGGACAGCGATACCTTCTCGGCGAGTTCGATGTTGGACAGCCGACCCTCGGCCTGCAACGTCTCCAAAATGCGCAAATCGGTGCGATCCATGATTTGTGTGCCCATAAGTAAGTCTATTTGCGCAATTATAAGTCTCGATATGCGCAATTAGCAGCCACGTTTGCGTCATCATTGCTTGAACTTGCAGCCAAAATTTATGCTGAGTAGTTAAACGCATTTTCTAGGAGCGACGCATGGCAGCAGCATTTCAGACTTGGGACAATCCGATGGGTACCGACGGTTTTGAATTCATCGAATTTGCCGCACCGGATCCTGCCGTGATGGGTGCGCTATTCGAGCAAATGGGCTTCGTCGCGGTGGCCAAACACCGCTCGAAAAATGTATTGCTCTACAAACAGGGCGACATCAATTTCATCCTAAATGCCGAACCCGGTTCGTTCGCGCAAAGCTTCGCGCGGGTACACGGGCCGTCGATCTGCGCGATTGCCTTTCGCGTGCAAGACGCAGCGTTTGCTTACAAGCGCGCGGTAGACCTTGGAGCGTGGGGCGTGGACATGCACCCCGGTCCGATGGAGCTCAACATTCCGGCGATCAAGGGCATCGGCGACTCGTTGCTTTATTTCGTAGATCGCTACGCTGGCAACAGCGAGCATGGCGGCAATGATGTGACGATCTACGACATCGACTTTGTGCCGATTGCCGGCGCGCCGCGCGTGCCGGGTTATGCCAACGAGGGCGCCGGCTTGACCTACCTCGATCACCTCACCCACAACGTGCACCGCGGCCGCATGGACGAATGGGCGGGCTTTTACGAGCGGTTGTTTAACTTCAAGGAAGTGCGCTACTTCGATATCGAAGGCAAATTGACCGGCTTGAAGAGCAAGGCGATGACCAGCCCCTGCGGCAAAATCCGCATCCCGATCAATGAATCAAGCGACGACAAATCGCAGATTCAGGAATACCTGCACGCCTATCACGGCGAAGGCATTCAACACGTTGCCTTCGGCGCGGCTGACATCTATGGCACAGTCGAATCGTTGGCCAAAAAAGCGGTGCCTTTTCAGACCACGCCAGCTACGTATTACGAGCAATTGCCAACCCGCATTCCGAATCACGGCGAGGACGTTGCCAAGCTGCAGGCGCTGAACATTCTGGTCGATGGCGCGCCGGAAGACTCGGGTATGTTGCTGCAAATTTTCACCCAAAATCTGATCGGCCCGATCTTCTTTGAAATCATCCAGCGCAAAGGCAATCAGGGTTTTGGCGAGGGTAATTTCAAAGCGCTTTTTGAGTCAATTGAGCTTGACCAAATTCGTCGTGGTGTGTTGACGGCGTAGCTATGTGATCGACGCGTCTAACCGGTAGCATGTGCGCGCGACTGCATTCTTTTTTGCAGTCAAGGATTGTGTTGATGACCGTCTCAAAAAAGACAACGCCGCACTTCATTCGTCACCTGCGAATGCGCCCCCGCCTTTGGTCGTCGGTCGCAGCTGGCGTGCTGGTCGGACTGGTGTTGCCGTCGGCGTGGGTGCAGCATTCACTGACGCGCGGCTTGATTGGGTGGAATGCAGGCGCGCTGCTATATCTGGTCATGACATTCGTGATGATGGCGCGCTCAACGTCCGAGGCGATACGCTCGCGCGCCAAGCTTCAGGACGAGGGGCAAACCGCCATTCTGGTGTTGGTCAGTATTGCCTCGGTCGCGGTGCTGGTGGCGATCGCAGCACAACTGGCGTACGCAAAAGACACGCATGGCATGCTGAAGGGGCTGCATATCGGTCTCGCCTTTTTGACCGTGATGACGGCGTGGCTGTTCACGCAAACCATGTTCGCGCTGCACTACGCGCACGAGTTTCATGACCGGCGAAATACTTCGTCACCCGCCTTCATTTTTCCCGGCACCGACGAGCCCGATTATTTCGACTTTCTTTATGTTGCCTGCATCATCGGCACCTCGGGCCAGACAGCCGATGTGGCGTTCTCTGCGCGGCGCACCCGTCGCGTCGGACTCATGCACTGCGTGCTGGCGTTTTTTTTCAATACGACGCTCTTGGCATTGACCATTAACGTGGCTGCTGGACTCATCTAGCCTGCCGCTTTACCGCACATCCGTTGCCATAATTATTTTGGCCAAACCGCGTGCGCCAGCATGTACGCGCCGAGCACGATCAGGCCGATAAAAAACCAGCGGCGAAAAATCGCAGGTTGTAATTTGTCGCGCACCCGCTGACCGATGTACATGCCCGCCAACGCCGGCAACACCGCCAGCAGCGAGCTCCATGCTGACGACCATTGATACTCGCCCCTAGACGCGAGCGCACCCGCCAGTGCGAGGGTGGACGCGGTGAACGACAGCCCGAGCGCTTGAATCAGGGACTCTTTGGCCAGCCCCAGCGAGTTGAGATAGGGCACCATCGGCACCACAAACACTCCGGTCGCCCCGGCGATCACCCCTGTGGCAAGACCAATGACGGGCGACAACCAAGGTTCGGCGCTGGTGGGCACGACGAATGCGCGACCGAACAAACCATACAGCCCATAAGCCACCAACACCGCACCCAGCGCGGCCCCCGCAGTCGGTGCAGATGGGCCAGTGAGCACGCCAATGCCCATAAAGGTGCCTGCGCAAACCGCGAGCAGCAGGCCAGAAAGGCGTCGCGCGAGTTTTGTAAATTGTGGTCCGGCGAGCAGCTGCCAGGCATTGGTCACCAACGACGGAATCACCAAAATCGCCACTGCAGAGACCGGCGCCATAACGATGCTGAGCAGGCCAATGGCCACCGTCGGCAAGCCCATGCCGACCACGCCCTTGACAAAACCCGCGGCGGTAAAGGCAAGCACGATCCAGACGGTTATAGCGGCGCTGTCGTTCACTTGAATTCAGGCGCTGGTTTGATGGCGATCATGAAGTGGCTGTTCGCGGCGAAGCTGGGATGTGCGGCTTGTGCGTGGGCCAGTTGATGAGCGCAACGCCCACAATCGTCACGACTAAACCGATCAGCACTGTGGCAGACAGCTGTTCTCCCAGCACAACAAGCCCGAGCATCACACTCACGCCAGCGCGCAGGTAGCTTTGGCTCGCCACGCCCATCGCGCCCAGCGTATGCATCAGGCGAAAGTAGATGATGAGTGCAATACCAGTGCACAAAATGGCAAGCGTTGCGGCGGCAAAAAGTGAGCTATTTGAGGGCGTCAAGGTCCACGGATGGTCGAGC
>JACMNN010000139.1 GCA_014378555.1 Burkholderiales bacterium
ACTGACCGGATCAGTCGGCTATAGCCTGGCGCGTATTGCCGGCAGCAGCGCCGGTGCGGCCACTTGGGGTTTCGGCCCGAGCGTGGACATTCCGCTGTTTGATGCGGGTCGACGATCAGCCGTGGTTGAGCAGGCGAAAGCTCGCTACGACGAATCGGTCGCTGCCTACAAGGCCACAGCAACGCGGGCAGTGCGAGAGGTGGAGGAGGCGCTGACGCAATTGCAATCGGCGAAGCTCCGAGCGCCGGATTTGCAGGCCGCACTCGCTGGTTATCAGGCTTTCGAAAGGGCGGCGCAAGCGCGCCTCTCGGTGGGTGCTGGCAGCGTGCTTGAGCTTGAAGATGCCCGCCGCGCGGTGCTTGCAGCCCAGGTGGCCGTACTTGCAGTTGAGCGCGAACGACTCGCTGCATCGATATCGCTTTACCGCGCCGTGGGCGGCGGTTGGGATCAGGCCAGCGCATTCACAGCTAAGCAAGTTTCGGAGAAAAACTAATGACAAAACTTACACGCAAACGTGTGGCGGTCGTGGTCGCCGCGGGTCTGCTGATCTCTGCTATCGGAATCACTGCCGTTCGCGCGGCTGACGAAAAAAAGCCAGCGCAGGCCGCTTCCACCAAAGCATCACTAACCGTCACCACCACCAAAGCCACGCAGTCCGATTGGTTGATAAAGCTCTCCGCCAACGGCAATATTGCGCCGTGGCAAGAGGCCATTGTCGGCGCGGAATCAAACGGCTTGCGGCTTGCAGAAGTGCGCGTGAACGTTGGCGATGTGGTTAAACGCGGGCAAACGCTGGCCAACTTTGCGCCGGACACAGTGCGCGCAGAGTTGGCCCAGCAAACGGCCAGCGTTGCCGAGGCAGAAGCCGCGCTCGCTGAAGCGGAAGCGAACGCGGCGCGAGCAAAAACGTTGCAAGATTCTGGCGCGATGTCCACCCAGCAAATCAATCAATATGTGACGGCTGCTAAGACTGCTGCAGCGCGTTTACAGGCTGCAAAAGCGATGCGTGAAAGCGGTCAACTGCGGGTTGGTTTCACCCGCGTGGTGGCGCCAGACGATGGCGTAATTTCGGCGCGGTTGGCGACGGTGGGTGCGGTGGTTAATAGCGGACAAGAATTGTTTCGGCTAATTCGCAAAAACCGTCTCGAATGGCGCGCCGAGGTCACGTCAAAAGATTTGGCGCAGGTGTCGCCTGGGCAAACGGTACTGGTGACCACGCCGACCGGTGTTCAGATCAGTGGCAAAGTGCGAGTGATCGCACCGACGGTTGACACCACGTCGCGCAACGCCATCGTCTACGTTGATCTCGCCAATAACGCCGCCGCCAAATCAGGCATGTTTGCCAGTGGTGATTTCTCGGTCGGCTCGGCAAAAGCATTGTCGTTGCCGCAGCAATCGGTGGTGCTGCGCGATGGCATGACCTACGTTTATCAATTGCTTGCGGATAACAAAGTGTCGCAACTAAAAGTTCAAACCGGACGCCGATTTAATGATCGCGTCGAGATCGCGGCTGGGCTCACCGGCGCAGAAACTGTGGTGGTCAACGGGGCTGCGTTTTTGGCGCAGGGCGACACGGTGCGTGTTGTGGCGGGCGCCAAGTGATGCGCTACGTTATGACGTTTGCAGGGTGGGCAGCCTCTGCCCACCAACCGTCGACGCAATCACCAAATCGGCGGCGCAACACCTTGGTGGGCAGAGGCTGCCCGCCCAATACCGTCCGTTTAGCATCCGAACCCGTTCGCCCTGAGCGGAGCGTTGGGTCTGATCACGCATCAAACCCAACGCTCCGCTCAGGGCGAACGGAGCTAAACGAACAGTATTGGCTGCCCACCCTACAAAACTCACTCATCCAGCCAAGTTTTAGGTTGAATTGAACATGAACGTATCCGCTTGGTCGATAAAAAATCCGATTCCGACGCTGATGATTTTTGTGCTGCTGACGCTGGCCGGCATCATGTCGTGGCAGTCGATGAAAGTACAAAACTTTCCTGATCTCGATTTGCCCACGGTGACCGTCAGCGCTTCGCTGCCTGGTGCGGCGCCGGGACAACTTGAAAACGAAGTCGCGAGAAAGATCGAGAATTCGCTCGCCACGTTGCAAGGGCTTAAGCACATCTACACCAAGGTGCAGGACGGTGGTGCCACGATCACCGCCGAATTTCGTCTTGAGAAGCCGGTGCAGGAGGCCGTGGACGACGTTCGCGCTGCGGTGTCGCGCGTGCGAGCCGACTTGCCCGCCGACCTGCGTGATCCGATTGTCAGCAAACTGGAGCTGGCCGGTTCGCCAGTGCTCGCGTTCACGGTCGCATCGGATCAAATGGATGACGAGGCGTTGTCGTGGTTTGTTGACAACACACTGACGCGTCGGTTGTTGTCGGTGCGTGGTGTGGGCGCGATCAGCCGCGTCGGTGGCGCGGATCGGCAAGTGCAGGTGGCGCTTGATCCTGCACGGTTGCAATCGCTACGGGTGAGTGCATCAGACGTGTCGCGGCAGTTGCGTTTGGTGCAAACGGAGGCCACCGGTGGCCGCACTGATCTGGGTGGCGCGGAGCAGCCGGTGCGCGTGCTCGCCACGGTTGGTAGCGCGAAAGAGCTTGGCCAGTTGCAACTGAGTTTGCCCGACGGTCGCCGCATTCGGCTTGATGAGGTGGCAACCGTGAAAGACACGGTTGCCGAACCCAGATCAGCGGCTTTGCTTAACGGCAAACCGGTGGTCGGTTTTGAGGTAGCCCGCAGTCGTGGTGCCAGTGAAATTGAGGTGGGCAAAGGTGCGCTCGCGGTGCTTGAACAAATCAAGCTCGACAACCCAAGCCTCAAGCTCACCCAAGCATTTGATTTTGTGACGCCGGTGCAGGAGGAATACGACGCCTCGGTGGAGTTGCTGCTCGAAGGCGCATTCCTCGCGGTGCTGGTGGTGCTGCTGTTTCTGCGCGAATGGCGCGCAACGCTAGTGTCTGCGGTGGCGTTGCCGCTGTCTGCGATTCCGGCGTTTATTGGCATGAAGTATTTTGGCTTTTCGATCAATGTGGTGACGCTGCTGGCGCTGTCGCTGGTGATCGGATTACTGGTCGATGACGCCATCGTGGAGGTTGAAAATATTGTGCGCCATTTGCGCATGGGCAAAACGCCGTATCAGGCGGCGATGGAGGCGGCGGACGAGATTGGTTTGGCGGTGATCGCCACGACCTTTGCATTGATCGCGGTGTTTCTGCCGACGGCATTTATGGCGGGTGTTGCCGGAAAGTTTTTCAAGCAGTTTGGCTGGACGGCGTCGCTCGCGGTGTTTGCGTCATTGGTGGTCGCGCGGATGCTGACGCCGATGATGGCGGCGTATTTGTTGAAGCCCATGGTCAAGCCGGAAAAAGAAGCGACTTGGTTGAAGATCTATATCAAGTGGGCAGCTTGGTGCCTGCGACATCGCTGGATCACGTTCGTCGCTGCGTTTGCGTTTTTTGCAGGGTCAATCTTTTTGGCGACGCAGCTGTCTTTCGCGTTTATTCCGCCCGATGACAACTCGCAAACGCAGGTCAATCTTGAGCTACCGCCGGGTTCAACGTTGACTGAGACGTTGGCCGCTGCCGAGCACGCGCGGCAATTGGTGACCAAGGTGAAATACGTCGAATCGGTCTACACCACCATCGGCGGCGGCTCCGCGGGAAGCGACCCGTTTGCGCCGGCGGGGCTGGCTGAAGTGCGCAAAGCTACATTGACCATTCAGCTTACTGAGCGCAGCAAACGCACGGTTCGCAAGCAGCCGATTGAGGCTGACATGCGCAAAACGCTGGAGGCGATTCCGGGGGTACGCAGCAAGGTAGGCCTTGGTGGTTCCGGCGAAAAGTATGTATTGGTGTTGAGCGGGGAAGATGCCAACGCGTTGGCTAAAGCCGCGAGCGATGTTGAAAAAGATCTGCGCACCATTCCTAAATTGGGCAGCATCACCTCAACGGCAAGCCTAGTGCGGCCTGAGGTCGCGGTGCGCCCGGACAGCGCGCGCGCAGCGGAATTGGGCGTGACTACGGCGGCGATGGCCGAAACGTTACGCGTAGCGACCGTTGGCGATTACGATCAAGCACTTGCCAAAATGAACCTCGCGCAGCGACAGGTGCCGATTGTGGTCAAGCTCGCAACGAGCGCGCGGCAAGACCTTGATTTGCTCGGGCGATTGACGGTGTCGGGCAGCAAAGGCCCGGTGCCACTGAACAGTGTGGCCACGCTCGAAATCGCCAGCGGGCCGGCGGTGATTGATCGTTACGACCGGTCACGAAACATCAATTTCGAGATCGAACTGTCGGGCGCACCTTTAGGGGATGTGGTTAAAGCAGTCAGCGAATTGCCAAGTATTAAATCGTTGCCGCCGGGTGTGGTGGTCCGCGAAGTGGGGGATGCCGAGGCCTTGGCAGAACTGTCGGCCAGCTTCATCCTCGCCATGGTCACAGGCGTGTTGTGCATCTACATTGTGCTGGTGGTTTTGTTTAAGGATGTGCTGCATCCGATCACCATTCTGGCGGCGCTTCCGTTGTCGTTCGGCGGCGCGTTTTTGGGCTTGCTGGTGACTGGTAAAAGCTTGTCCATGCCATCGTTTATTGGGCTGATCATGCTGATGGGCGTGGCCACTAAAAACTCCATTTTGCTGGTGGAATACGCCATCGTCGCGCGCCGCGATCGCGGCATGACCCGGCTTGATGCGCTGCTCGACGCCTGCCACAAACGCGCCCGCCCGATCATCATGACCACCATCGCGATGGGCGCGGGCATGCTGCCGATTGCCATTGGCACCGGCACCTCTGACCCGAGTTTTCGCTCGCCCATGGCGGTCGCGGTGATCGGCGGATTGATCACCTCAACCTTCTTGTCGTTGCTGGTGATTCCGCCGGTGTTCACTCTGGTTGATGACATCGAACATGGACTGAAACGCGGCTGGAAATGGACCGGTGACAAGCTGCGCCGCAAGCCAAAAGTGGTGGCGCCGGCGGAATAGCTTTTTGCTGTGAGCCGTCTTTAAAAAGAGTGCCGCACAAAGCTTATGGGTAAAGCAGGGTGACTCTTATATAAGACTTAAGCCTCACGTTAGCGCTGGTCTGGCACAATTGTCTTGCTCCCGGATTTCGGGAAATTGCGGGGGAACATCATGGGCGCTTACGAAACGCATTTCGACCGATCAATCAACGAGCGAGACGCGTTTTGGGCGGAAGAGGCGAAGCTGATTGATTGGCACACGCCCTTCACCCAGGTCTGCGATTTCAGCAATCCGCCGTTTGCCAAATGGTTCGTCGGCGGCACCACCAACCTTTGTCACAACGCCATTGATCGGCACGTTGCAACGCGCGGCGAGCAAACCGCGCTGCACTTTATCTCCAGCGAAACCAACGCCGAAACCAAATACACCTACCGCCAGATGCACAGCGAGGTCAATCGCGTCGCCGCCATGCTGCAAGGGCTCGGCGTGACCAAGGGCGACCGGGTTTTGATCTACATGCCGATGATCCCGGAGGCGGTGTTCGCGATGTTCGCCACGGTGCGCATCGGTGCCATTCATTCGGTGGTGTTCGGGGGATTTGCGTCGGCTTCGCTCGCCATGCGGATTGATGACGCAAAGCCGAAAGTGATCGTGTCGGCCGATGCGGGCATGCGCATGGGCAAGGTGGTTCCCTACAAACCGTTGCTCGATGCGGCCATTGAATTGGCGGTGCACAAACCTGCCAAAGTGCTGCTGTTTGACCGTCATCTCGCGCCGATGCAAACCACGCCCGGTCGCGATATCGACTGGGCCGCGTTTCGCCTGTCGCACATGACAACGCAGGTTGCCTGTGAATGGGTCGAGTCGTCGCACCCGAGCTATATCCTCTACACCAGCGGTACCACCGGCAAGCCCAAGGGTGTGCAGCGCGACACCGGCGGTCATGCCGTCACCCTCACCACCAGCATGTACAAAATCTTCGGTCTCAAGGCTGGAGAGACGATGTTTTGTACCTCAGACATTGGCTGGGTGGTTGGCCACTGCTACATCGTCTACGCCCCGCTGCTTGCCGGATGTACCACCATCATGTATGAGGGCGTTCCGCTGCGGCCCGACCCCGCGATTTGGTGGAAGATTTGCGCTGAGAACAACGTGAAAACGATGTCGTCGTCGCCCACTGCCATTCGCGTGTTGAAGAAGCAGGACGCGAAGTTTATGCAGCAATACCCGCTGCCCAATCTTAAATATTTGTTTCTCGCCGGTGAGCCGCTCGACGAACCGACTGCCCGCTGGGTCAGTGATGCGCTGGGCGGTGTGGCGATCATCGACAACTATTGGCAGACCGAGAGTGGCTACCCCGTCATTTCCGCTCAGGTCGGGGTCGAAGACACGCCGCGTAAATTTGGCTCGCCGTCGTTCCCGGTTTATGGGTTTAACGTCAAGCTCAAAAGTGAGGCGACCGGCAAAGTCACCGCTGCCGACGAGAAGGGCGTGCTGACCATCGTGCCGCCGCTGCCGCCCGGTGCGATGACGACGGTGTGGGGCGACGACGAGCGTTTCGTCAGCACTTATTTCTCTACGTTTGCCGACGAGCAGGTGTACTCCAGTTTCGACTGGGCGACGCGCGATGCGCAGGGTTACTACTTTATTCTCGGACGCACCGATGATGTGATCAACGTGGCGGGGCACCGGCTTGGAACGCGCGAAATTGAAGAGGCTTTGCAGTCCAATCCGATGGTTGCAGAATGCGCCGTGGTTGGCGTGGCTGACCCGCTCAAAGGCCAGGTGCCGATTGCCTTTGTAGTGCTCAGAGACCCAAGCCAAGCATCCGACGCAACAAAGATAGCGATTGCGCAAACAGTAGACAAAGAGATTGGTGCCATCGCCCGACCGGCCGCGGTGTACTTGGTGACGCTGCTGCCAAAAACGCGTTCAGGCAAATTATTGCGGCGTTCAATTCAAGCGCTGGCGGAGGGCCGTGACCCCGGCGATTTAACGACCATCGAAGACCCGGCGGCATTGGAGCAAATTCGGGCTGCGTTCACAAAACACGCCTGACTCGCACCTGGTGCGCGCGCCATTGCCATAATTGCGCCATGGCGTTTTTTAATCTACAGCTTTCTTCCCTCGCTGCCGCAAACATTGCAGTCGTCACGGCCGCACTTTCAACCGGCTGCGCAGTGGTTGAAACCGGCGCGTCGTTGGTTAAAGCAACCGCGACTGTCGCAAGCGCCACTGTGGGCGTAGCGTCCACTGTGGTCGGCACCACGGTGGTTGCTGGAAGTGCGGTGCTGTCTGCAGCCAGCGCTGCGAAATCAGTCACGGTCGCTGCTGTCGGAACGGCGATCGCCGCAGGTTCCCTAGTGGTGGTCGGCGCACAGGCGGTTGCCCATTCCAATCGCGACGATGATGTCGCCATGACCAGTGTGGTCGCCACTGCGCCCGACCGCTTCAGCGCACCCGATGGACGGCGCTGGATCACCCAAAACTGTCAGGATGTCCGCCCGGGTCAGCCGGCCTTGTGGGTCGCCAAGCGTTCCGGCGAAAACGAAATTCGTATCAACAACGGCACCCGTTGCGCGGTGCTTTTGCTTGAGTGAACCAGCGCATGTCGAAGCGAAAAACATGAATGCCAATCCTGATCTCCTGAAATGGCTTAACGAATGCCTGGCGCGCGGTCATTCGCCGCAAACGCTTACCGCCTCCGCTTTGCAAACGGGTTGGCATCCTGACTTGGTGCGCGCTGCGATGGCTGAGGCAGTGGGAACCGAACTGGTCGCCCATCGCGCTGGCGCGCCAGTCACAACCAGCACCGGCGCGATGCCGGGGCCTGATTTGTCGCAGTCACCGACCTTTATCGACACCCACGATCGCCGCGTCGAGGTGTGGACTGTGGTCAAACATCCGCGCGTGGTGGTGTTCGGCAATTTGCTGTCAATGGAGGAATGCGACTCACTGATCGAACTCGCATCCCCGAAATTGGTGCGCTCGATGACGGTGGACAACCTCACCGGTGGGGACGAGGTGAACAGCGCCCGCACCAGCGACGGCATGTTTTTCAGTCGCGCGGAACACCCGGTGGTGGAGCGCGTTGAGCGACGGCTGGCTGAGCTGCTGCAGTGGCCGTTTGAGAACGGCGAGGGCTTGCAAGTGCTGCGCTATCGGCACGGCGCGCAGTATGTGCCGCACTACGACTACTTCGATCCCGCACAACCGGGCACGCCAAGAATTCTGCTGCGTGGCGGTCAGCGTGTGGCCACTGTGGTGATGTACTTACGCACACCCGAGCGCGGTGGCGCAACGATCTTCCCCGATATCGGCCTGGAAGTCGCCCCAATCAAAGGCTCAGCCGTGTTTTTCACCTATGACCGGCCGCATCCCGACACCAAAACGTTGCACGGCGGCATGCCGGTGACGTTGGGCGAGAAGTATGTGGCGACCAAGTGGCTGCGCGAGCGCGAGTTCCTGTAACTGTCGTCTCGGCGCGGGGACAACACGATTTCCTTCATAGCCACGTAGCGCGGAAGCCGCGCACTACAATCGTCATCTAACCACTTACGCATATTTGGAGCGTGAAATGCACATAAGCCCACTCCCGCGCCGTTCGCCGCTGTCTTTTCTTGCCCAGCTGGCACCGCGCTGCTCAATGCTCGCCATGCTTTTAAGCATTGCACTCGTTGTCCCGGCTGCCCACGCCGGTAACGTGCTGCGCGGCGCGTCAGTGACAGACTCGTGCATTGCGTGCCCAGCTGACAAGTTTGGACCGCCGAATGCGGTGACCGATGGTGATCGGGCAACCATGAGAAATTTGGGCGGAGCCGCGCCAGGCACCTTCACCATCACCCCGGCCAAACCGGTGCGCTTCGACAAGCTGGTGGTGCTGCCGGCGATGACGCCGGCCGGAAATGTTTCGTTCGAAGTTCAGACTAACAGCGACCCATCGGGCGCGGTCGGCAGTTGGGTCAGCCATGGCGGAATATTGACGCGGCCATGGGCAGACAAAGTGCCCGTGGAAGTTGCGATGAATGCTGACACACGCGATATTCGCGCGGTAAAAGTCATCATCCATCAATCGCCGTCGTGGGTGGCAGTCTACGAAATTGAAGGCGACTCGGGCATTAGCATCTGGATTTACGCCATTGGGATTGCTATTGTCGCGCTGTTGCTGGGCGGGTTGTTGTTGCGTCGGCGCCGGCGCGTAGCCGCTGTCTAGACTGCTGCGCGTTAGCGATGCGTTCACTGCGACTCGGCTCGAACTGCATTCAACGCATCGCCGTATTGGCCAACAATCACCGGCGACTCTGATCTAGGCAGCGCGGGGACGAGTCTACGGATATAACCCTCGCAACTCGCGCGCTGTTAGCACGCGGGTGCAGGCGATGATGAAGGCTGCGGTGCGCAGCGACACTTTGTTTTTTTCTGCGGTGTGGACCACCGCTTTTAACGCCTCAACCATGATGCGTTCTAGGCGGTCGTTGATTTCCGCTTCGGTCCAGAAAAAACTTGAAAAGTCTTGCACCCATTCGAAATAGCTCACCGTCACGCCGCCTGCGTTGGCGATGACGTCGGGCACCACCAGAATGCCGCGATCATGCAGGATGTCGTCGGCGGCCGGGGTGGTGGGGCCATTAGCGCCTTCAACTACCAACTTTGTTGAGATCGTCTTTGCGCGTTCTTCGGTGAGTTGGTTTTCGAGCGCAGCGGGAACGAAAATATCGCTTTTCAGATCCCAAAATTCTGCCTCTGAAATGGGCACTACACCGTGAAACTCGCATAGTTTGCCGCCGTTAGCCACGAAGTCGAGTGCCGTGTCCACGTCGATGCCAGCCTCGTTGACCACCGCACCGCTCGCGTCCTGCAAGCCAATTACATGGGCGCCTGCAGCTTTAAATAGGCGCGCGGCGATACCGCCCACATTGCCAAAGCCCTGCACCACAACTCTCGAGCCAGAGATGTCAAGATTCATGGCGCGTGCCGTCTCTCTCGCCGCAATGTAGACGCCCCGTCCGGTCGCCTCTTTGCGACCCAATGAGCCGCCAAGTGCGATGGGTTTACCGGTGACCACGCCGGTCGCGGTGGCGCCGACGTTCATCGAATAGGTGTCCATCATCCACGCCATGATCTGGTCATTGGTGTTGACGTCAGGGGCAGGAATGTCTTTGTCGGGGCCGATGATGACGCCGATTTCGCTGGTGTAGCGGCGTGTCAAACGCTCCAGCTCGGGGCGGGTCAGCGTTTTAGGGTCAACGCGTACGCCCCCTTTGGCGCCACCGTAGGGCAGGTTCAGCGCGGCGTTTTTCACCGTCATCCATCCGGCCAATGCCATGACTTCGTCAATGGTCACATCGGGATGAAAGCGAACGCCGCCTTTACCGGGGCCGCGTGACATGTTGTGTTGCGCTCGAAAACCTTCAAAGTGAGCGACGGTGCCATCGTCACGATTGATGGGGATATCGACGGCTAGCACTCGTTTACAGCGCTTCAGCGTTTCTACCCAGCGTTCGAGATGACCAAGGTGGGGGGCGACGCGGTCCACCTGCTGCAAATACATCTGCCACGGGCTGTGGGGGTTGTTCGGGACGTAGGAGAGACCGGGAGTAGACATATCGATTTAAATTCGTACTGCATTGTTAGCGAAGCACGCAATGTAGGCCGGAAGGCGGGTGCCGGCCAATGCTTTTACTGGCACGCATCATGCGATAAATAAATGAGCGGGTTATCCCGAAGCGGTTGCGATGAAAGTCTAGAATAATCTTGCTACGTCGCGTGCCGAGCAAATGTGTTGGTCACCACCTTAGTGGTTCGAAGGCTTAAATAAATATGAAACAGATCAACATCAGCCGTTTCTTGGCACTGAGCTTCGCAGTTGCATCAAGCGCATGGGCCCATGCCGATACGTTGTCCACTATTAAAGCGCGTGGCGAGTTTCTGCTCGGGCACCGCGAAAGCTCGTCGCCGTTTTCTTTTTTGAACGAAAAAGGCGAGCCGGTGGGCTATTCGGTAGATATCTGTCTGAAAATTTTTGAGGCGGTAAAGACCGAACTTAAAAGTCCGGCACTGAAGCTGAAGTACGTGGTGTTGAAGCCCGCCGATCGCATCTCTGCCGTCAAGTCGGGTCGCGTTGATGTGGAATGTGGTTCGACGACCAACACGGTTGAGCGACAAAAAGACGTGGCGTTCAGCTTCACCACGTTCGTGGCGGGCGCGCGATTGCTCGCCAGCAAATCGTCGAACGTAAAAGATCTTGCTGATCTTCGCGGCAAAACAGTGATCGTCACCGAAAAAACCACCACCGAAAAAGTGGTAGGTCAGGTCAACAAAGAGCGCAATCTCGATATGACCGTGATCACCGCCAAGGATCATGCGGAAGGTTTTTCGAAAATGGAATCGGGTGCAGCCATCGCGGTGGCCAACGATGACGCGTTGTTGTTTGGGTTGGTCACCAAGGCCAAGAATCCAGCGGCGTTTGATTTCGTCGGCAAGTACGTGTCGGTGGAGCCCTACGGCATCATGTATCCGAAAGACGATCCGGCGTTCACCAAGATCATGGACGTGACGGTGTCGAACTTATTCTCGTCGGGGCAGATTCGCGCAATCTATGCCAAGTGGTTTGAAAGTGGTGTGTTCAAGCTGCCGATGAACCAATACATGAAAGAAAACATCAAAATTCCTAACCGCTACGGCGTGCAGTAAACGCCTCTGCCGCGATGCCGCGGTGGGCCAGCATCCGCGACCCGCTTAGCGCTCAGCGGCATTGCCGAACGGTTGCAATGGAACCCGCCGGGAGCGCTGTTGCTGGCCTGACCCCTCGTGAAAGCTAGATCTTCAGCTGATTCGGGCGCGCCCAAAAGCATGGGGCCCCAAAACGTTAAAATTGGGTTTTCTAGCTTACGCTTTGCGGGTTCGTTACGCGAATCCCACTGAGCGGCACCTCTCAGGCACATGCCCGCCCCATTCCAGACTCCCCACGGCTCTACCGTGCTTTCGATGCGCGGCTCCGCCACGCTTTCCCCGTTCCGTCAGGACAAACTGGTCGCAGCGCTTGCTGTGCATCGCGTGACCGACGTCAGCGCAGAGTTCTGGCATTTCGCCGAACTGGGGCGAGAAGCCACGCGCGACGAACGTCTTCAGCTTGATGCCTTGCTCGCTTACGGCGCAGATGCCGAGCCGAGCGAGTCGCATCAACATGCGTTCTTGGTGGTGCCAAGGCTCGGCACTATTTCACCGTGGTCGTCCAAGGCCACCGACATTGCGCGTAATTGCGGCCTAAGCTTTGTGCAGCGCATCGAGCGCGGCGTGTGGTTCTGGGTGAATTCGGAGGGGCCGTTACCTAAAGAATCGAAGCGTGCGATTGAAGAGGCCTGTCACGACCGCATGACCGAAGTGGTGTTGCCGACCATCGCTGCGGCCAAAGCGATTTTTGACACCCATGCAGCGAAGCCGCTGGCCACCATCTCCCGCACGGCGAGCGCACTAAAAATTGCTAACGTCGATCTGGGTCTGGCATTGTCCGATGAAGAAATCGACTATCTGGTCGATTCGTTCGACAAACTCGGACGCGATCCGACCGATGTTGAGTTGTTGATGTTCGCGCAGGCGAATTCCGAGCATTGCCGACACAAGGTGTTCAACGCAAGCTGGACCATCGATGGCGTCGCGCAGGATCAATCACTGTTCGCGATGATTCGCAATACCCATGCCGTAAATCCTCACGGCACCGAGATTGCGTACTCAGATAACGCGGCGATTTTGACCGGTGGCGACGCGCTGCGTTTTTTCCCGGACGCCGATAGCAAGTACGCCGAACACGCAGACCGAACCCACTATCTGGCTAAGGTCGAAACACACAATCACCCCACCGCTATCGCTCCCTTTGCGGGCGCAGCAACTGGCGCGGGCGGCGAGATTCGTGACGAAGGCGCAACCGGCCGGGGCGCTGTTCCGAAGGCAGGCCTCACCGGATTCACCACCTCAAACCTACGCCTGCCGGGCCTGCCGCAGCCGTGGGAAGCCGCGACCGCCGACGTCGGTAAGCCGGATCGCATTGCGTCCGCACTCGACATCATGATTCAGGGCCCAATGGGCGGCGCCGCGTTTAACGACGAATTTGGTCGCCCTGTGCTGGGCGGCTATTTCCGCAGCTTTGAGCAACGCGTGGATGGCATGGTTTACGGCTATCACAAACCGATCATGATCGCGGGCGGCATCGGTTCGGTGTCAGATGTTCACGTTCACAAAATTGCCTTTCCTGCTGGCACATTGTTGATCCAGTTGGGCGGCGGCGGCATGCGTATCGGCATGGGTGGAGGCGCTGCATCGTCAATGACCACGGGCCAAAACACCGCTGATCTTGATTTTGATTCGGTGCAGCGAGGCAACCCCGAAATGCAGCGTCGTGCGCAGGAAGTCATCAACGCTTGCTGGCGATTGGCTGAGGCCAATCCGATCCTCGCCATTCACGACGTCGGCGCCGGTGGTTTATCGAACGCGCTGCCGGAGTTAGTGCACGGCGCCGGCACCGAGGCTGACCCGCGCGGCGCCTTGTTTGATCTACGTCAGGTGCTCACCTTGGAGGCGGGCATGAGCCCAGCTGAGATCTGGTGCAATGAATCCCAGGAGCGCTACGTGATGGCGGTGGCTCCGGCGTCGGTGTCGTTATTTAAGGCCTACTGCGAGCGCGAGCGCTGTCCATTTGCCATTGTCGGTGTGGCCGATGGATCGGGCAACTTGACCGTAGCGGATGCCAAGTTCAGTAACCAGCCGGTGAACATGTCGCTGGATGTTTTGTTGGGTAAACCGCCCAAGATGGCGCGCGCTGCAACGCGCAAATCGCTGCCCTCTGCAGTGTCGCAAGCAGGGGTAAAACTGAAGCTGCGTGACGCTGCTTATCGTGTGTTGCAACATCCCACTGTTGGAGACAAAACCTTCCTCGTCACCATCGGTGACCGGTTTGTGGGCGGGCTTACAGCGCGCGAGCAAATGGTCGGACCGTGGCAGGTGCCGATAGCCGATTGCGCGGTAACGTTGCGCGATTTTGTCGGCAATGCGGGTGAGGCCATGGCGATGGGCGAGCGCACGCCGCTGGCTGTTCTCAACGCGCCAGCATCGGCACGTATGGCGGTGGCTGAGGCCATTACCAATATTGCTGCGGCAGCTATCGCAACCATCACCGACATCAAGCTCTCAGCCAACTGGATGGCCGCAGTCGATGTGCCCGGCGAAGACGCGGCGCTGTTCGATGCGGTGCACGCGGTGGGCATGGAATTGTGCCCCGCGCTTGGCGTGTCGATCCCGGTCGGCAAAGATTCAATGAGCATGCGCACCGGCTGGATTGATGGCGACGCGAAGCGCTCGGTGCATGCACCGGTGTCGCTGATCGTCACCGCATTTGCCAACGTGATTGATGTGAAACACACGCTCACGCCGTTGTTAAAAATTGACCACGACAGCGTGCTGCTGTTGGTGGACGTCGCGCGTGGCAAGCAACGGTTGGGTGGTTCAATCCTGCAGCAAGTGCAGTCGTTGATGAGCGCTGCCGTGCCGGATTGCGATTCCGCCGATGACCTGAAAACGTTCTTCGCGGGCGTGCAATCGCTTAACGCCAACCGGTTGTTGCTCGCCTATCACGACCGCTCAGACGGCGGCTTGTTCGCCGTGCTGGTTGAGATGATGATTGCATCACGAGCGGGTTTGACCGTTGCGCTTGATGCATCAAATCAAGATGCAATGGCCGCGCTGTTTAATGAAGAGCTCGGTGCCGTGATCCAAGTGCACCGCGCCGACATCGATAAAGTGCGCGCCGCATTTGGCAGCCTGCCGGTGCAAGAAATTGCAACCTTGCGCGACGATGGCAAACTCGTCATCGAGCACCAAGGCGCGTCGATCTTCGACGAAGCGAGGCAAGCGCTGCACGTTGCGTGGAGCGCCACCAGCATTCAAATTCAACGTCTTCGCGACAATCCGGACTGTGCTGATTCCGAGTTTGACCGGATGTTTGACGATGACGACAGCGGTCTTGCGCCACGCGTTTTGTTCGACGCCAAAGTCAACGTTGCCGCAGCGATGATCAATACCGGCGCACGTCCGAAGATCGCCATTTTGCGCGAGCAAGGCGTCAATTCGCAGATCGAAACCGCGCATGTTTTCACCATGGCGGGTTTCGATGCCTACGACGTTCACATGACCGATTTGCAGACGGGGCGCCGCTCGCTTGATGAGTTCAAGGGCGTGGTCGCTTGCGGCGGATTCAGCTATGGCGACGTGCTTGGCGCGGGCGCCGGCTGGGCGAAATCTATTTTGCTCAATCCTGAACTGCGTGAAGAATTTCAGGAGTTTTTTGCTGCGACCGACACCTTCGCACTCGGCATTTGCAACGGTTGCCAAATGATGGCGCACATGGCGCCGATCATTCCCGGCGCGGAACATTGGCCCAAATTTGTTCGTAATGGCAGTGAGCAGTTCGAATGCCGCACGGTAATGGTTGAGGTCATGGAAACGCCCTCGATTTTGTTCAAAGGCATGGAGAAAACGCGGCTGCCCATCGTCGTTGCGCACGGCGAAGGCTTCGCGCAGTTCAAGGATGAAGCGCACCTAGAAACTGCGCAATCGCTGGTCACCCTGCGCTTCGTGGACAGCCTTGGCATTGCCACCGAAAACTATCCACTTAACCCGAACGGTTCCCCGGGCGGTGTCACCGGGCTGACCACCGCAGACGGGCGCTTTAACGTGCTCATGCCGCACCCAGAGCGCACCCACCGCGTAGAAAATTTTTCATGGCATCCAGACGGCTGGACGCGCTCGCCGTGGCTGCGAATGTTTGAGAATGCGCGGGTGTGGTTGGGTTGATTGGCGGGTAGCTGTTCACCGACCGCCACAATTGAAGTGGGCGTACCGCTTAGACGTGGCGGCGCTCGGCTTGCGTCGACCACCGCTTCTATAACGCCCGCAACGCGGGCGGTTCGGTATCGATTGTTGTGCCCGCAGAAGTGCGCTCAACATCGTTTACTGAAACAGTATCTATTGCTGGTTAAAAGTGATCAAAGCCAGCAGCGCGGGGTGCGCGGGGAGGCCGAGTCGCAGTCCAATTCTGATGAATCTGCATCGGCCTTATGCGAAAACGTGAGATGCTCACTCGCGAAATTCTGGCGTGCAAAACGGAGCTGCAACTCACTCTGCGCAACTGCGAATCGTTTGCGTCCTTACGGCTACGGCACCACGCCATCGCGCGAGACTGAAATTAACTTAATCACAATACGGGCGGACACCTCATGAACGGATACCTAGCAACACTGAAGAAATACGCGGACTTTAGCGGACGCGCGCGACGAACGGAATATTGGTTGTTTGTTTTATTTACCCTGATCATCGCGGCGTTGTTGTCCGTGGTCGACTATTTGCTGGACTCGCCTGGCATCATTGCAATGATTTTCGGCGTTGCCATATTGCTTCCGTACATAGCCGTTGGGGTGCGCCGATTGCATGACACCGATCGCAGCGGCTGGTGGTACCTGGTTACGTTTGTGCCGGCCATTGGGTCGATTTGGCTGCTGGTCTTGCTGGTGCTCGACAGTACCCCCGGCGACAACCGATTTGGTGCTAACCCGAAGGCCGCAGCCGTATAGTCAATCGGCTCCTGCGCATTTCATACATAGGGGCCTAGGGATGTAGGGGAAAACGGGCAGAATGCAATCATGGAATTTGCCGCCTATTTAAAGTCGTTTCTCGGGCTACTCGCCATCGTCGACCCGTTTATCGCGGTGCCGATGTTTCTTGCGCTCACGCCGTCAGCCACAGCCCTTGATCGCTTCCGCATCGCGCGCATCGCAGCGGTTGCCGTGTTTTGCGTGCTGGCCATTGGGTTGCTGGTGGGTGGCCCGCTGCTGGAATTTCTCGGAATTTCACTGCCCGCCTTTAAAGTCGCGGGTGCGCTGTTGCTGCTTTTGAGCGCGGTGGACAGTTTCAATGCCGCGCCGGGCCGCGCGCGGCAAACACCAGAGGAAGAGGTGGAGGCGCACAGCAAACATGCGGTGGGCGTGGTGCCTATCGCCATTCCGCTGCTGGCCGGACCGGGCGCGATTTCGATGGTGATTGTGTTCGGACAATCACATCCCGGCATCAAAAAACTCGGCACACTGCCGCACCTCGGCATGATGTTGTTGGCGATTGCAGCCGTGGCGCTGATTACGTGGGTCACGCTGCGCGCGGCGCAACGCGTGTCGGTTGCGCTTGGAATTACCGGCATGAACGTCGCCACACGGGTCGGCGGGCTGATCACCGCTGCGCTCGCCGTCGAAATTTTGGCGTCAGGCCTGACCGGGCTTTTTCCGGGATTAAAGTCGTGATGTTTTTGCTGAATGCCGATGTTCGTGTGGGCTGACAGCGAGCTTTGCGGCAACAGTCGATAGACAAAAAAATTGCCACCTTAGTGCAACTTAGTTGGGCTTTCCAACGCCAAGCTTTAGCGCTCGGTTGTGCAGGTGCTGCCGCTAATTGTTATGTTGTTCTGTGACATTCTGATGTGCGTCTGTTGCACCCGGTTACAAACAATAACAATTTAATTTACGAAGGCTGCTAACGTTCTAAGGCACGCTCGCGCTGTCGCTGAGATGAGCACTAATGGGGATTTCACGATGCGCCTGTACGCCATATTTCTGTTGATAATCGTAGGTGCTTTGCTCACCTTTGTCGGGGTGCAACAAGCCGACCCGTCGGTCCGAGGCGGCAGCGTAGAGGTTGAGCGAACGCTGGGCGGTTTGCTTGAACGCCCGGTGTTTCAATGCGGGACCGGCGTGGACGCGGTCACTGAGGACGGGATGCCGGGCACGGTAACCGTGTTTGAGGGCGGGCCGGTGCGACCGATTGCGCTGTCGAGCGACGGTCGTCGCCTGTTTATCGCTAATCGTCCGGCGCACTGCCTAGAAATTTATGCGGTCGAGGCTGATTCGCTGCGACTTATCAGTAGCGTTGCCGTGGGCTTGGAGCCGGTCGCCTTGGCCGAACGCAACAGTAACGAGGTGTGGGTGGTCAACCATCTGTCGGACTCGGTGAGCGTGGTGCGGCTCGATGGCACACCGCGCGTGTTGCGCACGTTGCAGGTAGGTGACGAGCCGCGCGACATTGTGTTTGCCGGGCCCAACCGGGATCGCGCGTTCATCACGGCCGCATGGCGCGGGCAGAACCATCCAAGCGTCAATTTAGCGCGACTGGTGGCGCCGGGTCAAGGTCGCGCTGATGTGTGGGTTTACGATGCTGATCGTCTTGATGACAGCTTGAACGGAAATCCACTGACGATTTTGACGCTGTTTTCCGACACGCCGCGCGGATTGGCGGTGAGCCCGGACGGCGCAACGGTTTACGCCGCACCGTTCTACTCCGGAAACGGCACCACCACCCTGCATCGCAATGCGGTGCTGAACCGCAAGCCCCTACCCAGCGCCAGTGTCGACGGCGTTCGTGCGCCGGACACTGGGCTGATCGTCAAGTACGACGGCACTGCATGGCGCGATGAAGCACGAACCGACTGGTCAGGGTCCACCAAGTTTTCGTTGCCCGACTATGACCTGTTCGCCATTGATGCCAACGCCGCGGTTCCGGCAGTTGGCAAGCGCGTGAGCGGCGTCGGCACCACGCTGTTCAACCTGGCCGTGCACCCAACCAACGGCAAGGTTTACGTGAGCAATACCGAAGCGCGAAATCAGGTTCGCTTTGAAGGGCCAGGGTCGCGTGCAACCACCGTGCGCGGGCACTCGGTGGAAAGCAGGATCAGCGTGGTTGATCCGGTAACCAGTGCGGTCGATCCCGTGCATCTCAATGCGCATGTTAATTTTGCGCTGCCAGAGGGCGATGCAATTTCTGATGCCGATAAGGCACGCAGTCTTTCGCAGCCCACCGCGATGGTGTTCAGCCCGGATGGGGCCACGCTCTATGTCGCCGCGCTGGGGTCATCCAAGGTTGCCGCCCTTCCGGTCGCGTCACTATCGAGCGTCGGGTTTTCGGCCAACGCGCAGCAGCACATCAACGTCCCGGATGGTCCGGCCGGACTGGCGTTGAGCACCGATGGCAAGCGCCTGTTTGTCTATTCACACATCGCGCATCGAATCAGCATTGTCGACACCACAACCCGCTCGGTATTGCGCACTGTGTCGCTATTTACGCCCGACAGTTTGCAGGTCAAAACAGGCCGGCGACTTTTGTATGACGCCAACGCGACGTCAAGCAACGGTACGACCTCGTGCGCGTCGTGCCACGCGTTCGGCGATATGGATCACTTGGCGTGGGATTTGGGCAATCCGGATGACGCACAGAAGATTAATGGCAACGCCTACGTCGCCAACAGTCCGCGCACCACACCACGCTTTCATCCGATGAAGGGGCCCATGACCACGCAAACTTTGCGCGGCATGGTGGGCAACGGCCCAACCCATTGGCGGGGTGATCGAACCGCTACCACCAAGCAGGTGGTGCGCGGAAAACTCGAAACACTCGAAGAGGCGTCGTTCAAGGAGTTCAACGGCGCCTTCGTTGGATTACTGGGCCGACAGACGCCGTTGAGTGACGCCGACCTGCAGGCGTTCACCGACTTCGCCATGGCGCTCAAGATGCCGCCCAATCCGATCCGCGCGCTCGACAACTCGCTCAGCGCCGCTGAGCAGGCGGGACGCAATACCTATTTCAACGTCAACAACATCACTGGCCTGGGTAGCTGCAACCACTGCCACACGCTCGATGCTGCAGCGGGTAAGTTCGGCACCGGCGGACTGATGTCATTTGAAGGCGGACGCATCACTGAAAACTTCAAGGTGCCGCAGCTGCGAAATGTCTACCAAAAGCTGGGCATGTTTGGTTCCAGCGCCGAC
>JACMNN010000140.1 GCA_014378555.1 Burkholderiales bacterium
CCCGACGCGTAGAGCGTTTCGAGCATTGCGCGATCTCGTTCGCCCAGCGACGTCGTCACGTCAGGCGCGGCCAGCAGCGCCTCCACTTGCGCCTCAGATAGATTTTTGGGCAAATAGCGGGCAGTGCGTGGCGCATCAATCAAGTCGCACGGATTTTGCGTGAATGGGCCGGTGTCCACTCGCCACCCGTAAAAACGCTTCAGTGTTGAAAGCCGACGATTGACCGAGCTGGCACGAGCCGACTCAGCAAACTGCGCCGCAAGATACGCCTCGATGTCACTTCGAGCCACTTCCGGGGCAGGTAATTTTCGCGTCGCGCACCATTTGAAAAAGCGTGTCATGTCCTGCCGATAGCTCGCCAGCGTCGCGGGCGACAGTCCATCGGATAACCACAGATGATCACAGAAGCGATCAATCTCGTCGCTGTGCAACGCGGTCACGAAACCGCCACCGCATACAGCTCGCGACCCAGTGTTAGCGCATCAAACACCGGCAAGCCCGTCACGCGCGACACGGCGGCGGCATAGGGCGGCAGGTTCGCGCATTCAAATAACCACAGGCCGATGCTTGGGTGATCGCGCAGGCACGCTGTTGCCAAAGCTACCCATTCGCCTTCGGCGCGAACGGTATCCAGCGCAACGCTTGCGCCGAGAATGGCTGAGACGAAATGCGATTCGCGTGGCAACGCGAACACCAACGCATCCATACCGATACCAGCCAAGTTGCGCAGCGATGCGTCCAACGCGTTCGCATCAATGGTCAAGATGGCAACGCGTTGCTCGGTTCCCAGTGCCGCCTGCAACCGCGCAAATTGCGTGAGCGTCGAGGTCAGCACCGGAACTGGCAGTTCGCGTTGCAATGGTTGTTGATGGCGCAGCAAAAATCCGCAGGTGGTAGCGATGGCGCAGGCACCGCGTTGCACCAGCTTAAAGGCCGCGTCGACGAAAGGCTGTGCATCATCGAACCGTCCGCTAACGACCGGCTCCGCGAACGCACCCGACACGCGTTCGATCAACACCGGAAACGGCCACGACGCGGCGTTGCCCGCGTCGCCTATCGGGCGAGTGAATGTGGTGTCGAGCATGATGATTCCGAGCGCAGGGGCCATAGTTGGGCGGATCAAGCCGGCCGCAAATTTCAGTAGGAGGCCATTATCTGACGCCCGCTGCGCAATTGCGCTATCGTTCGCGCCCACAAACCGTAATATCTAATGGAATAGCGCTGTTCGCGGCGCGTTGCTTGCCTGCGAACAACCCCACGACACATTGACCGGGCGGCGACGGAAAAGTGCTGCACATCACTGCAGCCTATACCGTCGGCCAGCAGCCGCTACATCCTGTAATCACAACCTGCAAAATCTGGAGACCACAATGAAATTTACCGTTAAATCGATGGCGCTGGTTGCCGCGCTAATGGCGGCCTCGGCCACCGCGCAAACCAAATGGGACTTGGCGTCGGCCTACGCGCCCGCCAATTTTCACACCGAAAATCTGGTGCAATTTGCCGCCGAGGTGGACAAAGCCACCGCGGGCAAATTAAAGATCACCGTTCACTCCAACGCCTCACTGTTTAAAGCCCCCGAGATCAAGCGCTCGGTGCAGGGCGGACAAGCGCAAGCGGGCGAAGTGTTGTTGGTCAATTTTGAAAACGAAAATCCGCTGTACGGCATCGACGGTATTCCGTTTCTTGCCAGCAGTTACGCCGAATCGAAAAAGCTCTACGACGTGTCGAAAAAGCCGCTGGATACGATGCTTGGTAAACAAGGCATGATGCTGCTTTTCACCGTACCGTGGCCACCGCAAGGCGTCTACAGCAAGAAGCCGCTGACCAAAGGCGACGACCTCAAGGGCAGTAAGTGGCGCGCCTATAGCCCCGCCACCGCCAAGCTCGCTGAGCTGCTGGGCGCGCAGCCGGTGACCGTGCAGGCGGCGGAGCTGTCGCAGGCGCTGTCGACGGGCGTGGTTGAAAGCTACATGTCCTCCGGCTCTACCGGTTACGACACCAAGACTTACGAGAGCATTAAAAATTGGTACGACACCCAAGCGTGGCTGCCCAAGAACGCTGTGATCATTAACAAAAAGGCATTTGAAGCGCTCGACAAGCCGACGCAAACCGCCTTGCTGAAAGTGGCGAAAGATGCGGAAGTTCGCGGCTGGAAAGTATCCGAAGAAAAAAACAATTGGTACAAAGATCAGCTTAAAGCTAAAGGCATGAATATCGCCGTTCCTAGTGACCAACTGATTGCAGACCTGCGTAAAGCTGGCAACGTGATGCTCGCCGAATGGCAGCGCAAAGCGGGCGATGAAGGTCGCGCCATCATCGCGGATTACCGCACCAAGTAAGCAAAAAATACTCAACTAACGGGCGGGGGCCAAGTGCGAAAAAAATTGATCTTGTTGTTTGATGCGGCGGGAGTCCTCGCGGCGCTTTGTGTGCTGGCGATATTTGTGATCATGATCGCCACTACGATCATGCGCGAGACTGGCATTAAGACCGGTGGCAGTGATGACGTCACGGCGTGGCTGACCGCCTCTGCCGCGTTTCTTGGGCTAGCCGCGACCTTTCGGCACGGGGACTTTGTGCGCATGTCACTAATTACCGAGAAACTTTCGCCGGCGTGGAAGTTACGAGTAGAGATTTTTTGTTTGGTCGTAGCCACGGCATTTACGGGTTACATCGCGTATTCGATTTGCCGCTTCGTCTACGAGAGCTACGAATTCAATGATTACGCCAATGGCTTGGTGGCGATTCCGTTGTGGATTCCGCAGGCCCCGTTTGCTTTCGGCACCATCCTGCTATTTCTCGCCGTTGCCGACCAAGCGTGGCATGTCATTGCTGGCAATGAAGCGGACTACATCATTGCCGTTCGCGAGCGTCATGCGCGTGGCGACTTCAGTGAGGACATGTAGATGGGTCTGATCGAAATCGCAGCGTTGCTGCTCGGCTTGTTGCTTGTGCTGCTCTGCTTCGGTATCTGGATAGGGCTATCGCTGGCGATGGTGGGCTGGTTCGGCTTGGCTTTTTTCGGCACTAGTCCGCCTGATAAAAACCTGTTTACTGCCTTCTGGAACGCAACTGCGTCATGGGAATTGGCAGCGCTCCCGATGTTTATCTGGATGGGCGAAATTCTCTTCCGTACCAAACTGTCGGACGAAATGTTTGAGGGCCTCTCGCCGTGGTTGCGTCGTATTCCGGGGCGTTTGCTGCACGTGAATATTCTCGCGTGCGGCCTGTTCGGGTCAGTTTCCGGTTCGTCTGCCGCGACCACGGCAACCGTCGCCAAGGTCGCCTTGCCCGAGCTGCTGCGTCGCGGCTACAACGAAAACGTAGCGATCGGCTCGCTGGCCACTGCCGGCGGGCTCGGCATTCTCATTCCGCCATCGATCACTATGGTGGTCTATGCGGTTGCTGCTGATGCTTCCATCATTCGTATTTTCCTGGCGGGCTTTTTGCCTGGCTTTTTGCTGATGGGCATCTTCTCGCTCTATATCGGTATCTGGGCGATTCGCAATCCCGACAAAATGCCGCCCATTGAACCGTCGATGAGTTTCCGCGAGAAGATGTATGCATCGCGACGACTGATTCCAGTTTCGTTGCTGATCCTGTTCATTACGTGGGTGCTCATCGCCGGCATCGCGACCGCCACCGAATGCGCGGCGTACGGCGTGCTTGGTTCGCTGGCAATTGCCTGGTGGAGCAAGATGCTCACTTGGGACAACTTCTGGACTGGGCTGATGAGCTCGACTCGCGTGTCGTGCATGATCATGTTTATTCTGGCGGGGGCAAAATATCTGAGCCTCACGATGGCGTTTACCGGCATTCCAATTGCGCTCGCTGAATGGGTGTCGTCACTCAACCTCAGTCCTTACTCGCTCATCATGGTGCTCTCGGTTGTATACATCTTGCTCGGCACTGCGCTCGACGGAATTTCAATGATCGTGCTCACCGCAGCCGTGGTGCTACCGATGATAAAAAAGGCCGGATTTGATTTGGTCTGGTTTGGTATTTTTATTGTGCTGATGGTCGAGATTGCAGAGATCACGCCGCCGGTGGGATTTAACCTGTTTGTTTTGCAGAATATGACCGGCAAGGACTCGAACACGATTGCCCGCGCGTCCATTCCGTTTTTCTTCTGCTTAATTGCCTGCGTGATCGCGCTCACCATTTTTCCAAGCATTGTGACCTGGCTGCCCGATTTTGTGATGGGCAAAGAGCAGTAGACGAGGCGGGCGTGTTGCGCAATGCTGCAATACGCCTGGCTGCGTAGACTAAAGCCGAATAAAACCTCAACGCTTTCGACCGCAACAGCCACCAATCGCGAGGTGGGAAAGCGCGCTACTGCCGTGACGCTGACCGCATCGCCTTCCTGTTTGAACTGTAGCAACGCATGACCATCCCACTGCCCACCGAAATCATTAAAAACGTGACGCGCAATGCGCACGCAAAAGCAAAAGGGACCGCGCTATGAGTCAGTGGCAATTCTGGATCGATCGCGGCGGCACATTCACCGACGTGGTGGCGAAAAAGCCAGACGGATCGCTGGTCACCCACAAGCTGCTCTCCGAAAACCCCGAGCGCTACCAAGACGCAGCGGTTCAGGGCGTGCGCGATCTGCTCGGTCTGCGGCCAGATGAGCCGATTCCCGCGGAGCAAATCGAGGCCGTAAAAATGGGCACCACGGTGGCCACTAACGCCTTGCTCGAGCGCAAAGGTGAACGGACGTTACTGGTCGTGACGGAGGGTTTTCGCGATCAGCTGCGCATTGCCTACCAAGCGCGGCCCAAGCTTTTCGTGCGCAAGATTGAGCTGCCTGAGATGCTCCACGAATCCGTCGTTGAGGTGGCTGAGCGCATCGGCGCGCACGGCGATATGGTGCTGCCATTAAACGAAGCGAAGGCGCGTACTGACCTGCAAGCCGCATTCGATAATGGCTTGAGAACGGTTGCCATCTGCCTGATGCACGGCTACCGTTACACCCAGCATGAAGCGGCGTTGAAACGCATCGCGCAGGACATTGGCTTCACGCAGATCAGCGTGTCGCATGAGGTGTCACCGTTGATGAAGTTTGTATCGCGCGGTGACACGGCAGTGGTTGACGCCTACTTGTCGCCGATTTTGCGGCGCTATGTTGAGCAGGTGCAATCGGCGCTGGGCAACGTGCGGCTGCAGTTTATGCAAAGCTCGGGTGGACTCACCGATGCACACAAATTTCAGGGTAAAGACGCGATACTTTCCGGTCCTGCAGGCGGCATTGTTGGTGCCGCAGCGGTGACGCAGTTGGCGGGCTTTGACAAGATGATCGGCTTCGATATGGGCGGCACGTCGACCGACGTGACCCATTTCGCAGGCGAATACGAACGTGCCTTTGAAACCCAAGTCGCCGGCATCCGGTTGCGCGCGCCGATCATGCAGATCCACACCGTGGCTGCGGGCGGCGGATCGATCTGCACCTTTGACGGCAGCAAGTTTCGGGTCGGTCCTGAGAGCGCGGGTGCTAACCCCGGGCCCGCAGCGTATCGCCGTGGTGGGCCACTGACCGTGACCGACTGCAACGTGATGGTCGGCAAGTTGCGTCCTGAATTATTTCCGCCGGTGTTTGGCCCAAACGGCGATCAGCCCCTCGATAGCCGCGCAGTATTTGAAAAATTTGCGCTGCTCGCGTTGCAAGTTGAACAGGCAACCGGGCAGAAAAAATCACTCGAAGAAATTGCTGCAGGCTTCCTGCGTATCGCCGTTGAAAACATGGCCAATGCGATCAAACACATCAGTGTGCAGCGTGGCTATGACGTGACGGAATACACGCTGACCTGCTTCGGAGGTGCGGCCGGGCAGCACGCCTGTATGGTGGCCGACGCGCTCGGAATGCAGCGGGTGTACATCCATCCGTTCGCCGGTGTGCTCTCGGCGTATGGCATGGGTCTGGCCGATGTGCGCACCTTAAAGCAGGCGGCCGTAGAAAAAGAATTGTCAGATGATTTGCTCGCCTCGTTGGCCGCTGAGTTCACCGCACTTGGCCAACATGCTCGCGCTAATGTCGAGGCGCAGGGGCTCACCCGAGCGCAGGTGAGCGTGGTTAATTCCCTCGCACTTAAATACGACGGTACCGACACCACCATCGAGTTGCCGCGTGATTCGTCTACCTCGAAGGCATCGCTACTCAAGGCGTTCGAAGCAACCTATCGGCAACGGTACGGCTTTCTGATGCCGGGCCGCGCGCTAGTGGTTGAGGCGGTCGCCGCCGAAGCGATTGGTCATGCGCAGTCGGCGCAGGAGACCACCCCCGAGCTTGCGGCGCGTATTGACGGCTTGCATGCGCGCGATCAAGTCCAAGTATTTAGTGATGATGCGCTGCGCCCGACAGACGTTTTTTATCGAGAAGACCTGCGCCCCGGTGACGTTATTGTGGGCCCCGCCATCATCAAGGAACTCATCAGCACCACCGTGCTTGAAGCTGAGTGGCGCGCTGTTGTCACCAGCCAAAATCACCTCGTCCTCGAGCGCACCAAAAAGGCTGAGCGTGCCCACGCTGTTGGCACTACGGCTGACCCCGTGCTGCTCGAAGTTTTCAACAATTTGTTCATGGCGATTGCCGAGCAAATGGGCGTCACGCTGGCCAACACCAGCTATTCGGTCAACATCAAAGAGCGCCTCGATTTCTCCTGCGCGATCTTTGATCCTGAAGGCAATCTGGTGGCCAACGCGCCGCACATGCCAGTGCATCTCGGCTCGATGGGCGAAAGCGTTCGAGTGATTCTTGACAAGCGTGCCGGGTTGATGAAGCCGGGCGACGCGTTCGTGCTCAACGCACCGTATGCGGGCGGCACGCACATCCCTGACGTCACCGTCGTGATGCCGGTGTTCATACCCCCCTCCCCCCGGGGGGGAGGGGTTGGGGGAGAGGGTCATGGCTTTGCAGGGTTCTCGGGACAAGCAGACCCCACCCTCAAACAATTCGCCCGCGAACTGCGGACCGAACAAACCGATGCCGAAGCGAAACTCTGGCACATGCTCCGCGCGAAACGTTGGCGCAATTTGAAGTTCCGGCGACAGCATCCGTATTCCGTCGCTGAGCACAATTTCATACTTGACTTTTACTGCGACGAATTGCAGTTGTGCATCGAGCTTGATGGTGGGCAGCACGATGAAAATTCAGCAGCAGATCAGCAACGTGATGCGCTGCTCGCTGGTGTGGGCGTGCGGACTGTTCGCTTTTGGAATAGTGAGGTATTCAACGAGTGGGATGCTCTGCTTGAGCGGCTTTGGCTCGTCACCGCGGCACCCTCTCCCCAACCCTCCCCCCCAGGGGGAGGGAGCTTCAAACCCCTTTTCTATGTGGCTGCGCGCGGGCATCATGCCGACATCGGTGGCATCACACCGGGCTCAATGCCGCCGTTCTCTAAACACATTAGTGAAGAGGGCGTGCTGCTCGACAACGTGCAGCTGGTTCGCGAAGGGGTGTTTCTCGAAGACGAACTCACCCACATCCTTACCCATGATGCGTATCCGGTGCGAAATGTTGCGCAGAATATTGGCGACTTGCGGGCGCAAGTTGCGAGCTGCAATAAGGGGGCAAACGAGTTGGCCAAAATGGTCGAGCACTTTGGCCGCGACGTGGTTGTCGCCTACATGAATCATGTGCAGGATAACGCTGAGGAGAGCGTGCGTCGCGCCATTCACAAGCTCACCGACGGCGAGTTTGGCGTTGATCTCGACGATGGCAGTCACATTCACGTTAAGGTTTCGATCAACCGCGTTGCGCGTTCTGCCAAAGTTGATTTCACCGGAACCTCAGCACAACGACCAAGCAATTTCAACGCGCCACGCAGTGTTAGCCGTGCCGTAGTGCTGTACGTTTTTCGCACCCTTGTTGATGATGAAATCCCGATGAACGCCGGCTGTCTAAAGCCCATCGAGATTGTGATTCCCGACGGCAGCATGCTCTCCCCGGTGTACCCAGCCGCTGTCGTCGCGGGCAATGTGGAGGTGTCGCAAGCGGCCACCAATTGTCTGTACGGCGCGCTTGGCGTGCTGGCGGGGGCGTACGGCACCATGACTAATTTCACCTTCGGCAACGACACTTATCAGTATTACGAAACCATTGCTGGCGGCTCAGGCGCAGGCCCCGATTTCGATGGAACCAGCGTCGTGCAATGTCATATGACGAACTCGCGATTGACTGATCCTGAAGTGCTCGAGTTTCGCTATCCGGTACGCGTCGATTCACACACCATTAACGCAGGCACCGGCGGCAAAGGCAAGTTTCACGGTGGTGACGGGGCCGATCGGCGCATCCGCTTTCTCAAGCCCATGACCGCCGCCATTCTCGCTAACAATCGCGTTAATCGACCGCACGGCATGGACGGCGGCGAACCGGGCGTTTCCGCTAAAAATTGGGTCGAACGCGTCGACGGCAACTTTGAGCACTACGGGCACATCTGCGAAGTTGCAATGCAAGTGGACGACGTGTTCGTCATTCAAACGCCAGGCGGTGGCGGTTTCGGCGCGGTGGACTAAGCGCGCCGTAGTGGGTTTGACTCCCTCTCCCCGGGGGAGAGGGCGGGGGAGCGGGTGCTGGCATAACGAATTGGGTTGATACGCGAAGGCCCTCACCCCAACCCTCTCCCTCAGCGAAGGAGCCATACCGCCTAAGGTGCGAAGCTCGTTCCGCAATTCGCGTTGAGGTTGGCCCTGACGGTTGCCCATTGCGCTTGACTGATGCCGCTGCCCACAATTGCGTTGGCGGCGGTGAAGCCGAGCATCGCGCGAACCAGTACCAAGCCTTCCTTGTTGGCCTGCACCAGATTGTCGCCGTCCATATCCAAGCTGCAATTGGTGAGGCTGCCTGCAGGGGTTTCGTAGGCTCCCATGTCGGTGGCAGCACCCTGCATGCGAGCTGCGCCGCGCTGGTCGGTGGTTTGGTTGGTTGAATTGCTGCCTGTGTTGATGGCGGGGCTGCCGGGGAGTAGGCGTAGTGTTTGCGTTGGCCCGCCGTTGCTTGCCAAGGCGTCCAGTTTGGCGTCAGTGTTGCAAATGTTGCCGCTTATGCCGCACTGGGCGCTGAGCGAGTTGCCATTGTTTTCGATGAGTGTGTTGCTCATCGTGCCTTTGCTGGGTTCGGAGATGTAGATCAAGTCGACAGGGTTAGATGTGCCCTGCCGACCGCCCAGAATTGAGCTTTCAAAAACGAGCGATCCGTTGACGATGCCGTTGCCGGACGGCGCGGTTGGAAAGTACGCCCCCAACCCCCCCACGTCCTGACATTGCGTCGCTGAATTTCGCGCCAGTGTCGAATTGCGAAAAATGATGCGCATGGCATTGGTTTGCGACGATGGATTGAAGGCATCAGCGCTGAACGCTCCGCCGCAGCCGCCTGTCACGGTGTTCCCAGTAATCGTCGTATTCAAGAAAGTGTAGATGCCGGGACTTTGGAGATAGTTCATCGCAAAGGTAGCTGAGCCTGTGGTGTTATTCCCCGAAATGGTGACTCGATCAAAGGTGATGGTGTTTGTCGTTGGCGGCAGGCTGGCGGGCGGAAGCGCGACACCTGCGCTGTCGTACGGGCTGAAACTTGCGACCAGCGTCATGGCACCCACGGCTTGATCAGAGGAGTTACCGGATACGATACTGTCCGTCATCGTCACGCTCGGGTTGCGAACGATTGAGCCAGCGCCGCTCCCCGCGTAACCACCTGTTCCTTTGGTGATCTGATTGCCTGAAATTAATGCGCGGCGAATTTTTACTGTGCCCGTGTTGCTAGCAATGTCGAATCCTCCACGGTTGCCATCGGTGACGCGGTTGTTTGTGATCTTTAGGTCGTCAAGCGTTATCGAACCGCTGTTTGCCGTCACGCTCAGTCCACCTGTAAAGCCAACCGCAGTGTTGGAAGATATCGTTGAGTTGCTGAAAGTCACGCCCGCATTGCCTGTTATGTCAGCACCCGCGGCATAAGCTGCCGTGTTTCCGGCAATTGTGAGGTCGCGCAGCAGTACCGTCGAAACTGGGTTGCCATTAACGCTTAATCCACCGCGTCCGGCTTTGGCTTTATTGCCTAAAAAGCTTGTGTTAACTATGGTGGCTGCACCCTCGCCGCTCATGTTATTGACACGCAGACCACCCACTTCACCGTTTTGCGCCACATTTCCCTGAAACAGCGAGTCGGTAATCGATACGCTTTCGGCCCGCGTAATCGAGCCACCGCCGTAACCGCCATCCGCATAGTTCTGGTCGGTGGCGTTAGGGCCACCGACGATCACGTCGGTCAACACCACATTTCCCATGCTCCCAGATGATGCGCCCAAAAAAAACGCGCCGCCGCCGGGATTGACGGAACTGCCGCCTGCGAGCGCTTTGTTGCCTCTAAAGTAAACGCGGGTGAGCCGCACGTCGGGGCGGAAGGTGCTCGCGGCGTTATCCGGCGCGCGCATGAATAGAGCGCCGCCGCCGCCTGCGGCGACAGTGGGGGTATTAGTGGAGATGCAGTTGGTGAACTCTACCGAAAATAAACGCAGAGTTTCGTACGACAGCACGCATGCACCAGCACTTTCAACGCGGGCGTTCTGAAATTTGATGCCGTACACGTTCACCCAGATGGAGCTGCCAGTGCGGCTCTCATTGGCGGAGGCTGCGACCTCGGCAATGCCCAAAATACGCTTGTTCGTGGATGTAGTGCTGGAGAGCCCTCCGTCGAGCGTGAGGTTGATTGCTGTAACGCCGTCTATCGTGGTGGGGCCGGTGATAAAGAGAATGCTGCTGGTGTTGTTGACGATGGGGCCAACGTTCATGGCTTGCGTGGCATCCAGCAGGATGGTGCCGTTGGCGAGCGCGGGATTGAAAAGAATTGTGTCGGCACCGGCTGTGACGAAACTGGAGCCGCTGGCGGCTACGCAGCCGTTGGTGGTGCCACCCACGGCCAAATCGAGATTGGCCGAAGCGATGGCCATTCGTAGTGTGCATTTAGGGGCGGTGAGCGGCACCGCGATGGCGCCCGTATCATCGGGAAACACGTCGTCAAGCAGTGAGTTAACGGTGAGTGTCGCCGCGTTGACGGTCGCGCTCCAAGCGACCAAGGCCGCTACGCCAGCAGCGCGTAGCCAGAATGTTGTAAGGCCAGAGTGCGTTGTGCGTTCCGTTATCCCCATGTGTTGATGTGCGCGCATGGCGTCCCTCGACGATTGTTGTGAAGCAGCCAGCGTAAAACGCGGCAGCGTGTTTGTCTCCCACTCATTCACGTAGGAGTTTTCCGTGGAGGAAGATTGCGGTTTGACTTCCTCATCCTCGGGGAGAGGGCGGGGAGAGGGAGCCAGCACAACCAATTGGGATCGCGCGTGAAGTCCCGTACCCCAACCCTCTCTCCTAGCGAGAGGGGGCCGCCGAGTCGGTGTCGATTGGGCCGCTTCGGTCTCCGCTCAGAGGCAAAATAGGGCGATGAAAACAATTTACAACGCCATTCACACGCTGCATCGCGCCGAACACGAATTTTTTCGTGGTGCCAAAGTGCCTGCTTTTGAAAAACCCGAACGCGCCGACTGGGTGCTTGCGGCGCTGCAAAAAGCCAATTTCGGCGAAGTGCTTGCACCTGTGGCGCACCACGATGCTGCGATCCTCAAGATTCACAGCGAGCCCTACGTTAATTTTTTACGCGGCGCGCATGCGGAATATTTAGCGCTCGGTGGCAAGGGCGACGCATTCCCTGCGACTTGGCCGATTCGCGGTATGCGAGCCGATATTGAGCCGAAAAATTTTGCGGCACGCATGGGTTTGTATTCGTTCGACGCGGGCTCGCCGCTAACCTCCGGAACGTGGGCGGCGACCCGAGGCGGTGCCGATTGCGCACTGACCGCGGTGGATTTAATGAATGCCGGTGAGCAGAGTGCATTTGTGCTCACCCGTCCGCCCGGACATCACGCGGGCCGCGATTTTTTTGGCGGCTACTGCTTCTTGAATCACGCAGCGATTGCCGCGCAAGCGTTGCGCGATTCCGGCTGCGCGCGGGTGGCGATTCTTGATGTCGACTACCACCACGGCAACGGCACGCAGGATATTTTTTATGCGCGGGATGACGTGTTTTTTGCCAGCATTCACGGCGATCCGATGACCGAATATCCGTTTTATCTCGGGCATGCCGACGAAACGGGCACGGGCGTCGGCGCTGGGTTCAACCTGAATTTGCCGCTAGCTGCGGGTTGCCCGGTGGCGACCTGGTTTGCGGCCCTCGAGCAGGCAATTGAACGCATTGAAGCGTTTAAACCCGATGCGCTGGTTGTGTCACTCGGCGTGGATACCTTTGAGGGCGATCCGATCTCGAATTTCACAATAAAAACTTCGGACTATCCGTTGCTAGGCGAACGGATTGCGCGGCTCAAATGGCCGACGCTGTTCGCGATGGAAGGCGGTTACGCAGTCGCCGAAATTGGCGACAACGTGGTCGGCGTGTTGCAGGGCTTTGCCAACGCTTAGTTGCGTTTCATCATGGGCTTAGGCAGGCCCGTTGCGCCCTTGGTCAACACCATTAACCCGAGCTGAATCAGAAAATCAAGAAGGTCGAATTTACTGTCGTCTTGTTTAGTCGCGGCAATCACCTCGCACTGCGCGCCGGACGCGAACAGCAGCGCGTTTTCCGCGCCTTCTTCGCGCGTGGTGAGGATCGCTTCTTCGTCGCGCGAATATTCGTGGCAGTATTTGGTTGTGATCACGACTTCACTTTTGCTCACCGCGTACTGATCGGTGGCTTTGCGCGTGACACGAATGGTGGCTTGCTGCGCGAGGCTGGCTGAGGTGAACGTGACCAGCAGCAGCGCCGCCACATAGCGCTTTGACTGCTTCATGAATTGCGAGATTTTCATAGAGTGAAAGCTATCACTTTGCCGCGAGAATGGCGAGGATTCGGATGTCCGCGTATGCACACGGCTTTTCGCTGTCGCCTTTTTACACAGGGCGCAACGAAGCCTTATTGCAAAAGTCGACTGTTAGCGAAAATCGCACACAACGCAAGCTATGCGACGCTGTCAGCGAAAAGCTGAGTGCTGTAGTTTGCAAAAAAATCTACGCAATTACGCCACCGCCAAGACACACGTTGTCGCGATACAGCACTGCATATTGCCCCGGCGTGGGCGCCCATTGGCCGTCACTAAATTCGAGCATCGCGTTGGCGTTCGTGGCATCGGCGGGAACGTAGACGCAGGACGCATCCGGTTGCCGATAACGCGTTTTAGCCCCGTAGCCGCTGCCTGCAACGGGTTCCACGCCCGATATCCAGTGCAAATTCAGCATCGGCACATCGCTGCGGCGCAGCGCTGGATGCTCCCGTCCCTGCACTACGATTAATGTGTTTGCGGCCATATCTTTGCCCGCTACGTACCAGGGCGCGCCCGAACCATCGCGGCTGCCGCCGATGTGCAGCCCGCCGCGCTGGCCCAGCGTGTAATAGGCAAGACCCTGATGTTGGCCGACGTTTTCGCCCTCCGGCGTGATCATTTTGCCGGGTGTTTTTGGCAGGTAACGCTCGAGAAATTCTCGGAACGGCCGTTCGCCGATAAAGCAGATTCCGGTCGAGTCTTTTTTTGCAAAATTAGGAATGCGCTCGCGTTCGGCAATCTCGCGCACAACACGCTTCGGCAGGTTGGCCAGCGGAAACATCGCTTTTGACAGTTGCGCCTGCGTCAGCCGGTGCAAAAAGTACGACTGATCCTTGGTGTCGTCATCGCCCTTAAGTAGTTCAAACTTGCCACCGAATTGGCGAACCCCAGCGTAATGCCCAGTCGCGATTTTTTCGGCGCCAAGCCGCATGGCATGGTCGAGAAACGCAGCAAACTTAATCTCAGTGTTGCACAACACGTCGGGGTTCGGCGTGCGGCCGGCCTGATATTCGGCCAGAAAGTAGGTGAACACGCGATCTTTGTATTCGCTGGCGAAATTCACCACCTCGATGTCGATGCCGATGTGATCGGCCACGCTAACCGCGTCGACTAAATCCTCGCGGGTTGAGCAGTATTCGCTGTTGTCATCGTCTTCCCAGTTCTTCATGAAAATGCCGAGCACGTCGTGACCTTGCTCTTTGAGCAACCACGCGGTGACGGCAGAATCGACGCCTCCGGACAATCCAACAATAACTTTCATGAGCAGAATTTTCGCTTAGCGAGGCGATTCTAGAAAATCGACAGAAAGAAAAAGGCACCCGAAGGTGCCTTTTTTATCCGAAGCGTCCGATGGACGCAGACGAATTAAGCAGCTTTCTTAGCGACTTTTTTTGCTTTTTTTGCTTTTTTTGCTTTTTTAGCAGCTTTAGCAGGCATAGCTTCTTTAGCAGCTGCAGGAGCAGCAGCAGGAGCGGCAGCAGGAGCAGCAGCTTTAGCTGGTGCAGCAGCAGGAGCGGCTGGGGCTTGGGCGAAAGAAACAGCGGCGAAAGCCGAAGCGATAAGGGCGATTAACAGTTTGCTCATTTTCAAATCCTCTAGAGTTGGTTTTTTTGCG
>JACMNN010000141.1 GCA_014378555.1 Burkholderiales bacterium
ACGGCGAAACCCAAGTAGGGCACCCACCACCAGCCGATGGGGGCAAAGCTTAAGTACGCGGTCAGGCTGCCAGCGAGCGCGGCAGCAAGTAGGTGAACGATCAAACCCGCTCCACCGTCATCAACCAGACCCGTCGCCCATCCGCCCGCAGCACGGTGAACTTGAATCCGCCGAGCACCACAGACTCGCCCCGGTGCGGCACGCGCGCTAGGTGATGGGTGATGAGGCCACCCACCGTGTCCGACTCAGCATCGCTGAATGCGGTGGCAAATTTTTCGTTGAATGCGCCAACCTCGACCGACGCCTTTACGCGCCATTTGGTGGCGGTTTCCGCCACGATGTTGTCGGCGACCTCGTCGTCGTCGTATTCGTCGATGATCTCCCCGACGATTTGTTCGAGCACGTCTTCAAGCGTGACCAGACCCGCCACCGAGCCATGTTCGTCGATGACAATCGCCATGTGATTGCGCATCGAGCGGAACTCACGCAGCAGCACATTCAGGCGTTTTGTTTCCGGCACAAACACCGGCGGGCGCAGCACCGCTTGCAGCGAAAACGCGTCGGCGTTCACCAGATACGCAAGCAAATCCTTGGCCAACAAAATGCCGACGACCTCGTCGCGGTTTTCGCCGATCACGGGGTAGCGCGAGTGCCGCGTGTTGACCATTTCGGCGATGACTTCAGCGGGCTTACTGTCGGAGAGCTCAATCACGTCCATCTGCGAGCGCGGCACCATGACGTCGGAAACGGTCATTTCGGCGACTTCTAACGCGCCCTCGAAAATCGACAACGCGTCGGCGTCAAGCAGCTTCCGCTCGTGCGCATCGCGCAGCATTTCGAGCAGATCGTCACGATCCTCCGGTGCACCGGAAAGCATGGTGGATAGACGCTCAAATAACGACGGTTTTTGGCGCGGCTCGGACTCGCTCATGGTTTTAAATTCTGAAGGCCGCTTTTCGCTGAAAAGCTTATTTTGTTAGGTCTAGCGAAGCAAATAGCCATAAGTCGATAATGTGCGCTTTGGCCTTGTATGGCTGTTGCAAAAACGCGGTTGCGCAAAAGCTGCATGTAAAAACTAATCGATCTCATACGGGTTTTTTATACGAAAACGCTTAAGCACCGCAATCTCGCAAGCTTCCATCAAGGCGGCGTCAGTTTCAACTTCATGATCCAAACCCTGCGCATGCAACATGCCGTGAATCACCATGTGGCCATGATGCGTGGCGACGGGCTTGCTTTGCTCGCGAGCTTCTCGCGCGATGACCGGGACGCAAATCACGATGTCAGCGGCGTAATTTTTTGCTGGACGCTTTGCCGAGCGCTGCACAAACGGTGACACAGCAGACTCGTGCACAAACGTTAGGACATTGGTCGCGTAATCCTTCTGCCGAAACGCCAAATTCAGCGCGCGACCTTCCTTTTCGTCGACGTAGCGAATCGTCACCACCGCGTCGCACTTTTCACCGTTTTCGCTGTGCGCGCCATGCGCAGCCAACGCCCAGCGTCGCACCTGCGCGCGATTGGGCAAATGCTTAGCTTTCGACGCAAATTGCACCGCGAGAGACAGCGCCATCAAACGCCTCGGCAGGAGCGGCTTGCAGCGATCCAGCGCGTCATCAGCATCGCCCCACCCATCGCAAACCAAGGCGTTTAGCCGCAGCGCTCACGAATTGTCCACCGCAGTCTGCCGTTCATAGGCCTGCACGATCTTTTGCACCAGCGGATGGCGCACCACGTCCACCGCAGTGAACCGCGTGAACGCGATGCCCGGCACACCGTGCAACACATGCTGCGCATCATGCAAACCGCTCTTCTGGTTCTTGTGCAAATCGTTTTGCGTCGGGTCGCCGGTCACCACCGTCTTGGTGCCAAAACCGATGCGCGTCAAAAACATTTTCATCTGCTCGGGCGTGGTGTTTTGCGCCTCGTCGAGAATGATGAAAGCACCGTTGAGCGTGCGCCCGCGCATGAAGGCAAGGGGCGCCACCTCGATGCTGCCGCGCTCCATGAGTTTGGTCGTTTTCTCCATGCCCATCAGCTCGAACAGCGCGTCATAAAGTGGCCGCAAATACGGATCCACTTTCTGAATTAAATCGCCCGGCAAAAAGCCCAAACGCTCACCCGCCTCCACCGCCGGTCGCACCAGCACGATGCGCTTGATCAGATCACGCTCGAAGGCATCCACTGCGCAGGCCACGGCAAGATACGTTTTGCCGGTACCCGCCGGGCCGATGCCGAAGGTGATGTCATGGCTCTGAATATTTTGCAGGTAGGTCGCCTGCATGTGGGTGCGCGCTGCCAGATCGCTGCGCTTAACTTTAAGCGCGATGGTCGCAATCGGCGCTTCGGGCTCGCCGCCGTGCGCCGACGTCGGCACTTTCAGCTCGGCCAGCGTCAGCTCAATGTCCTCGTCACTCAAATCGCGCTTGCCCTGCACCGCGATGTAGCGAAAACGCTCAATCACCCGCTTCGCCGCCTGCGTGAGCGTTGCTTCACCCTCAATACGCAGCAGCCCGATACGACGTTTGATCGATACAGCGAAAGCAGATTCAACCCGACGAATGTTGCCATCCATTGCGCCGCACACAGCGGCGAGGGTCACGTTGTCGATAGGCTCAAGCGACAACTCGAGCGAAGTGGTATTCAAATTTTTTAGCGGTGTTACAAGCGAGTTTCTATTTTCGGGCTTTTGCGCGAAGCTGGCAAACGACGTAGCGGGTAGCGCGAAAACGGGCGTGGTCGGGGTGATAACCAAGCCATGCGGCCAAGGCGGTAGCAGCGGATCATGGGATCCATGTACGCGTCATCTCTCCTCGGCACGTCGCGCAACCCTGAACGAAATCGGGCTCCACTTGGAGCCCGATTTCACTGCACTTACTTCTTCTTGTCGTCTTTGACTTCGGTGAAGTCGGCGTCGACGACCTTAGCGTCGTCACCCGGCTTACCGCCACCGCCCGAGCCAGCACCCGCTGACTCAGCAGCGCCCGCCGCTGCACCTGCTGCCGCTTGCTCAGCTTGCGCCGCGGCGTACATCTTCTCGCCTAATTTCTGCGAAACGGTGGACAGCGATTCGAGTTTGCTGTCGATGGCTTCTTTGCTGGCGCCTTCGTCCTTGAGCAGCGCTTCGGCTTCTTTCAAAGCTTCTTCGATTTTTGCCTTCTCGTCGGCTTCCATCTTGTCGCCATACTCGCCCAACGATTTCTTCACGCTGTGCGCCAAGGTGTCCAAGTTGTTGCGTGACTGCACTAGTTCCAGACGTTTTTTGTCTTCAACTTCGTTCGCTTTGGCATCGTTCACCATGCGTTGAATTTCTTCTTCGCTCAAGCCGGAGTTGGCCTTGATGGTGATCTTGTTTTCCTTGCCGGTGCCTTTGTCTTTGGCGCTGACGTGCAGGATGCCGTTGGCGTCGATGTCAAACTGCACTTCAATCTGCGGCATGCCACGTGGCGACGGTGGAATGCCTTCAAGATTAAATTGACCCAAGCTCTTGTTGCCCGATGACACTTCGCGCTCGCCCTGCAACACGTGAATGGTCACAGCACTCTGATTGTCATCAGCGGTAGAAAACACTTGCGACGCCTTGGTGGGAATCGTGGTGTTCTTTTTGATCAGTTTGGTCATCACCCCGCCGAGCGTTTCGATGCCCAGCGACAGTGGCGACACGTCAAGCAGCAACACGTCGGTGCGGTCGCCCGACAGCACGCTGCCTTGAATGGCGGCGCCTACGGCCACGGCTTCATCCGGGTTCACGTCCTTGCGCGGCTCTTTGCCGAAGAAGGCTTTCACCGCGTCGATCACCTTCGGCATGCGCGTCTGGCCACCGACCAGAATTACGTCGTCGATCTTGTCGATGCTCAAGCCGGCATCTTTCAATGCGATGCGGCATGGCTCGATGGTTTTCGCAATAAGGTCTTCCACCAGCGACTCAAGCTTTGCGCGTGTGACTTTGAGCGCCAGATGTTTAGGACCGGTCGCGTCCATCGCGATGTACGGCTCGTTAATTTCCGACTGTTGGCTTGACGACAACTCAATCTTCGCGCGCTCCGCCGCTGCCTTGATCCGTTGCAGCGCAATCGGGTCTTTGGTCAGGTCGATGCCGCTCTGCTTTTTGAATTCGTCACAGAGGTAATCAACCAAACGCTGGTCGAAATCTTCACCGCCCAAGAACGTGTCGCCGTTGGTGGCGAGCACTTCAAACTGCTTCTCGCCATCAACGTCGGCGATCTCGATGATCGATACGTCAAAGGTGCCGCCGCCCAAGTCATACACGGCAAATTTTCCGTCTTTTTTGACTTTGTCGATGCCGAACGCGAGCGCGGCTGCGGTCGGTTCGTTGATGATGCGTTTGACCTCTAAACCGGCAATACGGCCAGCGTCTTTGGTCGCTTGACGTTGGCTGTCGTTGAAGTAAGCCGGCACCGTGATGACGGCTTCGGTCACTTCGTGGCCAAGATAATCCTCAGCGGTTTTTTTCATTTTGCGCAAAATTTCGGCGCTGACTGCTGGCGGCGAGAGCTTCTTGCCGCGCACTTCGACCCACGCGTCGCCGTTTTCGTTTTTGACGATGGCATACGGCATCAAACCGATGTCTTTCTGCACTTCTTTTTCTTCAAAGCGACGACCGATCAAACGCTTGACGGCGTAGATCGTGGCTCTGGGATTAGTCACGGCCTGCCGTTTGGCGGGCGCGCCGACGGTGACTTCGCCGTCTTCCATATAAGCGACGGTGGACGGCGTGGTGCGTGCGCCTTCCGAGTTTTCGATCACTTTGGCGACGCCGCCTTCGATCACGGCCACGCAGCTATTGGTGGTGCCGAGGTCGATTCCGATAATTTTGCTCATGACGTATTTCCTTTTTTTCTTGATGTGACGGCCTACACCGTCCAATAATTTCTATAACCGATATGTTTGGGGGCTACGCCTACGGTTCAACTGGCGAAGTGCTCGAATCTGTAGCAGCGCCAGTCGCCGCGTCGGGCGCCTTGGCCACAGCAACCATCGCCGGACGCAGCACGCGGTCGGCAATGGTGTAGCCCTTCTGGAAAACTTGCAGCACGGTGCCGGGCGTTTCCGTTGATTCGATCTGCGTCATCGCCTGATGCAGATTCGGGTCGAACTTGGTCTTCTCGGCCTTAACCTCTTTAACCTTGGCGCGCTCAAAGGCGGTCACCATGTTTTTAAGCGTCATGTCGACGCCCATCTTCAGCTGCTCAGGCGTGCTTTGCTCGTCTTTAAGCACCATCTCCAGCGTGTCTTTGACGGATAACAGCGCAAATGCGAAATCACGCGCGGCGTAATCGCGAGCAGACTGCATTTCCTGCACGTTACGTTTGCGGATGTTTTCCTGCTCGGCTACGGCGCGCAGATGCTGATCTTTCAGCGCCACGATTTCGTTGTGTGCAGCAGCGAGCTTGTCCTCGTCCGAAAGCCAATCAGCAGCGCTGTCGAGCTCGGGCTTGTCGTTCAGGGGCTGATCCGGGCTGGGGGTATTTTGTTCGTCTGGCATGGCCATAAAGTGAAAACCAGTGGTTAAGTCAAGATGTTGAACGGTAATTCGGGGAGCTTTCCCCTATTTCAAGCAAGGCCAATAAAAAAGACAACAACTTTGGTACGAACGCTTTGTTTTATTAGGGATAGAAGTGATTTTATCTATCAGTCGACAATTGCCATAAATTGCACGTTGCCCACGTCGCACAGTACTTCCAGAAGAAAGCTGTATCCCAAAAGTCTGCGTGCAGAAGTGTTGTAACGCCACTTCAGAGTGGCTTAACTACGGCCTCGGTCCGCGCTGAATGGCGTCAAGCCGCACGATGCCGTGCCCGTCGGCGGTCTTTTTCGGCGCTACCTTCCAAGCGTGGCCGTAGATCACCTCAACGCTGATGAGAATCGGGCCGTTAGGCTTTGTTGCGCTATCCAGCGCTGCCTCAATCGCGCGCAGTTTGCGCGGCGTGAGCAGGCCCCGCGGTCGTGTCTGCATCGAATTTTGCGCACCCTGCGCCTTGATGTCGCGCCACAACGCCCCCGCCGTTGCGTATTCAAGCGTGATGACCTCCATGTCCATCACCGGATCGGCAAAGCCTGCATGAATGAGCATGTCGCCAATGTCGTGCAAATCGGTGAAGCGCTGCACGCGCGAATCGGCGGCCTCGCCCGCCTTCGCGAGCGCACGACGCAACTCGATCAAGGTGTCTGGCCCAGGTGCCGTAAACATGATCACGGCGCCGATTTTGAGCACGCGGTTCCACTCGGCAAACAGCGCGGGTAAGTCGTTGGCCCACTGCAACGCGAAGTTGCTCCACAACACATCGGCATGCTCGCGCGGCAACGGCAACGCGCCCATGTCGCTGACCAGACCGCGAATGCGCGGGCGTTTGCCAAACGCTGAAAATCTCGCCAGTAGGCCGCTTGCCGACGGCGCCGCTCGGGCAACCATCGCGGCCGAATGGTCGATCGCC
>JACMNN010000142.1 GCA_014378555.1 Burkholderiales bacterium
GACCGGCTGGGCGCGCGACACCCGTGATAGTTTGATTTATCCAACACGCGGCTGGTTGCAAAGCATTAGTGCCGAGAGCACGCTGCCACTTACGCAAGTGAAGTTCTTCAAAATCAACTATCAAGGCCAAGTGTTTGTGCCGCTGATAGCAGATTTTGTTTTCGGCGTGAACATCGAGGCTGGATTCGGTAACGGCTATGGTGGCCGCTCATTGCCGTTCTTCCAGAACTATTACGGCGGCGGCGTGGGTTCGGTGCGTGGTTACGAGACGAACTCTCTGGGCCCGCGCGAGGCGGTCACGTCAGCGGTGACCACCAACCCGGACGGCACCACTTCGTCAAGCACCTCTTATACGGGTAACGCGATTGGTGGGCGGCGCAAGTTCACTGTTAACAACGAGATTTTGTTTCCGTTCCCTGGCACCAAGAACGATAAGTCGGTCCGCGGTAGCTTTTTCGTTGACGCGGGGCAGGTGTATGACAAAGGCGATCCTTTGCAAAAGGACAACGAGCGGATCCATTTCTCGACCGGCGTTGCTATCGCCTGGCAATCTCCCATCGGCGCTCTAAAATTTAGCTATGCGATTCCAATTGGTTCCAAGCCCACAGACAAAGCACAGCGATTCCAGTTTCAGGTCGGCACGCTGTTCTAGCCGTGAAAGTGTCACCGAGATGTACCCAGTGATCCGCGCGTTTTTCCGAAGTTTAATCGCGGCCTGCGCAGTCACATGCGTGGCTGCCGCATTGGCGCAGAGCCCAGCAACGGCAGTAGCACGTGCGCCAGCGGCGACCGGCGAATTAAAAATTGGTCTGGTCAACACCGAAAAATTATTGCGCGAATCTGCACCTGCACAACGCGCCTTCAAAAAATTAGAGCGCGAGTTCGCCGCTCGCCAAGCTGATGTCGAACGGGTTGCCAAAAAATTCCGTGACCAGTCTGCGTCGTTCGAGAAGGAACAGTTAACGCTCAACGATGCGGATCGCCGCAATAAGCAGCGTGAACTCGAAGTGCTGAGTCGTGATTTGCAACGCGCCCAGCGCGAGCTTCGTGAAGATGAAAATCTACGTCGGAATGAAGAGCTTGCCGGGCTTCAAGAGCGCCTGCAAAAAGCAATTCAACAAATTGCTGAATCCGACAAATTTGACCTGATCCTGCAAGAGGCGGTGTACGTCAGCGCTCGCGTAGACATAACCGACCGCGTTCTGAAGGCGCTGGCCGACAAGTAGTTGACACCACGTCAAATGGGTCGTCCGGTCGCAAAATTATTCAACGCAGAAGCGCTAGCCGCTGAGCTTGGCGCGCCCTTCATTGGCGATGGTTCGGTACTCATTACAAGCGTGGCGAGTCTCGGCGTTGCAACGCCGGGTGATCTAACTTTTTTCTCCGACCCAAAACATCGCCAAGCCGCGCTGAGCTCCACTGCAAGCGTGATGATTGTGCGTGAGGCGGATGCCCACGCGGTGGCGGGCGTCAGAATCATTCACCCTGCACCGCACACCGCATTTGCCCGGGCACTTGACCTGCTTTTTCCTGCGCCAGCCCATGTAGCAACTGTTTCGGATCGCGCGCAGGTCGCTGCCTCCGCGCAGGTGACGGGCGCGCGCGTTGACGCTTTTTCAAGCGTTGGTCACAACAGCATCGTGGGTGCCGGAACCGCCATCCATGGCCAAGTATTTGTGGGTGACGATGTGGTCATTGGCGAGAATTGTGTGCTGCATCCGGGTGTGCGCATACTGGCCGGCGTACGGGTTGGCCACCGTTGCATCATTCATGCGGGCGCGGTGCTGGGCGCCGATGGTTTCGGTTTTCAGCCGACCCGTGACGGTTGGCACAAGGTGGCTCAGGTGGGCACCGTGGTCGTTGGCAACGATGTAGAAATTGGCGCCAACACCACCATTGATCGCGGTGCCATAGAAGACACTGTCATCGGCAACGGCGTGAAGATTGATAACTTGGTGCAAATTGCGCACAACGTGCAGATTGGCGATCACACGGCGATTGCGGGTTGTACCGGGATCGCTGGCAGCTCGACCATTGGCGCGCGTTGCATGATTGGCGGCGCGGCGATGATCATCGGCCATTTGTCGATTTGTGATGATGTGATCGTATCGGGGGGCACACTAATCGCCACTTCGATCACCGAGCCTGGGCGCTACACCGGCGTGTTTCCAACCACTACCCATCGCGACTGGACAAAAATCGCGGGGCGCCTGCGTCGGCTAATAAAGTTGCCGGTTCGGTAGCGTTTTCGCGCGTCAGCACCGTCGGTTTTGCGACAATATCGGCTATGAATGAATCCGTAGCCATCACCGGCCTGTCGCTCGACATCACCAAAATCGCGGAACTGTTGCCGCACCGCTATCCGTTTCTGCTGATCGACCGGGTGCTCGAGCTCGACGTCGGCAAGCGGGTCAAAGCGCTTAAAAACGTCACCGTCAATGAGCCATTTTTTAATGGCCACTTTCCCGGCAAACCGGTGATGCCCGGCGTGCTGATGATCGAGGCGCTGGCGCAGGCCGCCGCGGTGTTGGCCTACACCTCGCAGCCAAAGGACGTCGCTGGCAGACAGCAAGTGGTGTATTTGGCCGGTGTCGACGACGCGCGCTTCAAACGCATCGTTATTCCCGGCGATCAGTTAATACTTGAAGTGACCACTAGCCGCATCGTTCGCGGTATCGGCAAATTTGCCTGTCGCGCCACCGTTGACGGACAACTTGCGGTTGAGGCCACCTTGATTGCCGCATTGCGGGCGGGCTGATGGCGCTCGTTCACGCTTTATCGGTCGTGCATCCCGCGGCAAACCTCGCGTTGGATGTCGAGGTAGGCCCGTTCTGCACCGTCGGTGCAAACGTAATACTCGGCGCGGGCTGCAAGTTAATTTCGCATGTGGTGATCGACGGCGATACGCACGTTGGCAACGGCAACACTTTCTTTCCGTTCTGCTCGATCGGTCTCGCGTCGCAAGATAAAAAATATGCGAACGAACCTACGAAGGTCGTCATCGGTGACAACAACGTGTTTCGCGAAGGCTGTACGGTGCATCGTGGCACGGTGCAAGACTGCGGCGTGACGCGCATCGGTTCACGCGGTTTGTTCATGGCCTACGCGCATGTGGCGCACGACTGCGTGGTTGGCGACGACGTGATTCTGGCCAACGCCGCAACGCTTGGCGGGCATGTTCAGGTTGGTAATTGGGCCATTCTCGGCGGGCTCGCCGGCGTGCATCAGTTCTGTCGAATTGGCGAACACGCGATGGTCGGTGGTGCGTCTTGCGTGTTGCAGGACGTCGCCCCGTATGTACTTGGGCAGGGCAATCCATTTTCGTTGAGCACCGTCAATAGCGAAGGTTTGAAGCGGCGCGGATTCAGCGCTGAGGCGGTCAGCACAGTGCGCAATGCATTCAAAACCGTGTTCCGCAACAACCTCACGCTTAAAGAGGCCGTCGCGGCACTTGAGGCTGAGATGCTCACGTCTTCCGATGACGCCAAGGCCGCGCTCACGCCGCTGGTGGCGTTCCTGCAAACGCCTGGAAGAGGTCTTGCGCGTTAGTTGCGAGTGAATTGATGACAGATGTAGTGATCGTCGCTGGAGAAACGTCCGGCGACCAGTTGGCGGCGGATTTGGTGGAGCGCGTTAGCGCGGTTGCGCCCGAGATTCGTTTTCACGGCATTGCCGGGCCGCGCATGCGGGCCGCAGGCGTGCAAACCTGGATTGACTCCGAGACGTTGGCGGTGCGCGGATACGCCGAGGTGGTGGGCGCATTGCCGCGAATATTTCGCGCAAAACGCGAGTTGCTTGAGCGCACGCGGGCGTTAAAGCCGGCGCTGTATATCGGCGTCGATGCACCCGATTTCAACCTTCGTGTTGAGCGTGATTTGAAGGCGAAAGGGCAACGCACGTTGCACTATGTTTCGCCATCGTTTTGGGCGTGGCGGCCGGAGCGTGCGGCGCGATTCAAAGAATCAGCTGACCACATGCTGTGTTTGTTTCCGTTCGAGCCGAAACTGCTCGCGGCGCACGGTGTTGCATCAACCTTCGTCGGTCATCCGTTGGCTAAAGCGCCGTTGCGCCATGCCGATCGGCAGCGTCTGCGCAAAAAGCTTGAGCATGGCGGCAGCGCACCGGATGCGCCGCTGATTGCGGTGTTACCCGGCTCGCGCATTAGCGAAATCGATCTGCATGCTGAATTGTTCGTGCAGGTCATGTCGCGCCTCAGTGAAAAGTATCCGGCTAGCCGCTTTGTTGTTCCGCTGGTTACGCGCGAAACGCGGCAACGCTTTGAGACCGCGCTGTGGCGTTATGCCGAACCGCTCGCACCGCGCGTGCAATTGTTGTTTGGTCATGCCGATTTTGCGCTGCGCGCAGCCGACGTTGCCTTGGTCGCGTCGGGTACAGCCACATTAGAGGCCGCGATGCTCGGGTGCCCGCAGGTGGTCAGCTATCGGGTTAGCAAAATTACCTATGCCATCGTGCGTAAAAAAATCAACAGCCGCTTCGTGTCGCTGCCCAACATCATGGCCAACGACTGGTGTATTCCGGAGCTGTTGCAGGATGCAGCGACGCCGGAAGCGCTGGTCAGCGCGATGAGTGGCTTGATTGAGCATGAACACCTGCGCGCTCGTATGCAGGCCGCGTACGCAACGATGGGCGACGCGTTGCAGTCACCGACCACAGCAACGTTCGATCCGATGGTGGCCGCCGTGCTGGCGCAGCTGCGTTGATGGACGCCTGGCTTTGCGGCATCGACGAAGCCGGCCGTGGGCCGCTCGCGGGGCCGGTGTTTGCGGCGGCGGTGGTGTTGGGCGCGAACGGGCGCAGCATCGTCGGTCTCGATGACTCGAAAAAGCTCTCTGCAACGCGTCGTGACGCACTCGCCGTCTTGATTAAAACCCAGGCGCACGCTTGGGCTATTGCCTCGGCGACCGCGGTTGAGGTGGACCAACTTAATATTTTGCAAGCAACCATGCTGGCGATGTTTCGCGCCGTTGAGCAATTGCCTGAAGCAAATGCCTCGCTGACCCGACAGGTCGTGATTGACGGCACGCAGATTCCGCGTTCACTCGGTCCGTGGGCATTGTTGCGCAACATCACCATCATTGCCCAGCCGCGTGCAGATGCTGACGTTCAAGAAGTGAGTGCCGCATCGATCCTGGCCAAGACCGCGCGCGACGCGTACATGCTCGACGTTCATGCGCGATTTCCGCACTATGGTTTCGCTGCGCATAAAGGTTACGGCACCGCCGTACATATGAAAGCGCTGACCGAGCACGGCCCGTGCGATGAGCATCGGCTAAGCTTTGCGCCGGTTGCCCAGTGGAAGCTTATCTAGCCCGCTACAGCTAGCCGGTGCGAGAGGTTGTGTGTCAACGGGTGGTCAAAAATCGGCTGCCGTGAAACAGCAGCGCTTGACCTTCATGAGCGGACGCATGCAGTACTTCACCAATAAATAGTTCGTGATCGCCCACCCGATGATCGGCGATTTTTTTGCAAATAAAGTACGCCAACGCGCCGCGAATTAACGGCGGTTCGCCCGCGTCTTGCGTGAATTCAATTCCGGCAAATCGATCCGGCGTGCGGCTGGCAAATTGTTGCGCAATGTGTCTTTGGTGAGATGCGAGCACGCTGACGCTGAAATGGGTCGCGTCAACGAACGTCCGGTGCAGGCCCGAATTGATGCGCAAGCTCCACTGCACCAGCGGCGGGTCAAGCGACACCGAGCCAAACGAATTGGCGGTCATGCCCACCGGCGCGCCGTGCTCGTCGATGGTTGTAATGACTGTGACGCCGGTGGCGAAGCTCGCGAAC
>JACMNN010000022.1 GCA_014378555.1 Burkholderiales bacterium
GAGTTTTTGCGCGAATGGACCGAAGGGCTAGATCGGCACGGCAAGAAGCGCTTGCAATCAGAAATCATCGCCAAAACCAAAGACTGGTTAGGCGAAGACGGCAAGATGGGCGACTGGGATATTTCGCGCGATGAGCCGTACTTCGGCATCCCGATCCCAGATGCGCCGGGCAAATATTTCTATGTCTGGCTGGACGCGCCGGTTGGCTACCTGGCGTCGCTGAAAAACTACTTCGACAGCGGCAAAGCGAAGGCCAACGGCGAGCTGCGTTCGTTTGCAGATTTCTTGAAAGCCGACGACACCGAACAGATTCATTTCATCGGCAAGGACATCGTTTACTTCCACGTACTGTTCTGGCCTGCGATGCTTAAGTATTCGGGCTACAAGACGCCGGACAGCGTGAACGTGCATGGCTTCATCACCGTTGGCGGCGAGAAGATGAGCAAGAGCCGGGGCACCGGCATTGACCCGCTCACCTACTTGAAAATTGGCATGAATCCGGAGTGGCTACGCTATTACATCGCGGCCAAACTCAACTCGCATGTGGAAGATATTGATTTCACGGCTGAGGATTTTATGGCGCGGGTGAACTCGGATTTGATTGGCAAGTACGTGAACATTGCCAGTCGCACGGCGGGCTTTTTGCATAAGCATTTCAACGGCTGCGCATCGACAAATACAGCCGCCGTTGCAGGCTATGCCAACGCGGTCGTGGGCGAGAAAGCCGATGAGATTGCCAAGCTTTATGAGGCACGCGAATTTGGTAAAGCAGCACGCCGAATCATGGAGCTGGCCGATGAAGTCAACCTCTACTACGACGCCACCAAGCCGTGGGAATTAGCCAAGCGGGCCGCCGAGGACGAAGCCGCCAAAATTACGTTGCAGCTGGCTTGTACCCAAGTGCTTGAATGTTTCCGGCTGTTGTCCATTTTGCTGTCGCCGATACTGCCAATTTTGTCGCGTCGCGCATTCGAATTTTTGGGCGTGGCAGAACAAAGCTGGGCGGACCTACCGAAAACGCTCAGCGCCGAACATGTGATTCAGCCCTACAAACATCTCATGTCACGCGTGGAAGAAAAGCAACTGGACGAACTGTTCGGCCTGCTTCCTGACGCCGCCGACAAAGCCATCAAGCCACCGTCCGCACAAAAAGGCGCTGCCGGCGGCACCACTTCGAAGCAGTCAGCCGCGCAAGTCGTGCAGTCGGACGCAACTGCAAAAACAAGCGAATTCATCAGCATCGACGACTTCGCCAAGGTTGATCTGCGCATCGCAAAAATCGTCAATGCCGAGCACGTTGAAGGCAGCGACAAGTTGCTGCGATTGACGCTCGATGTTGGCGAAGTTGACGCTTTGGGGCAGCCGCGTCTGCGTAATGTGTTCTCCGGCATCAAGTCGGCTTACGCGCCGGAAGACTTGATTGGGCAGATGACCGTCATGGTTGCCAATCTGGCCCCGCGCAAGATGAAATTTGGCCTATCCGAAGGTATGGTGCTTGCGGCATCCGCAAAAGACGAAACCACCGCAGCTGGGCTGTATCTGCTCAACCCGCACACGGGCGCTGTCGCCGGAATGAAAGTTACGTGATCAATATGCTGGGCTCCACGCGCACTGTGTTCGAGCAAGAGAAGTACAAAATTCTCAAAGCCAGCTCGCGCGATGCGCCGATCATGTCGGCGTTGATCAAAGGCGATTGGTCAGAACGCGTGGCGATTTCGCAACGGCGAAAGATCGATAACCCAACACAGATCGCTGAAGACTTGCGCGCTGGCGGTGGTTTGTTGCTTTATCGCGCCAGTCTGCCGGTCGCAGCGCTGTCGTACGTGCATGCCCGTGATGGCAGTTGGGAGCTGCGCCGCTTAGGCGTGACGCGGACCTATTCTGGTCGTGGATTCACCTCGCTGTTGCTCGACACGCTTGAAAAACTGGCGAAAAAAGCTGGGGTCCACTCGATCCGCATTCCGGTCGAAACTTATGCGCCGCAATACAAAGCCTATTTTGAAAAACTAGGCTTTAGCGTTGATGCAGATCGCACTTTTTCGACGATCTTCGCAGGCGCGTTGCAGCCCATCCGGATGCACAAAACTGTCGGATAAATTTGCCTACCAGTGCAACCCAAGCGCGTCGGCAAGCGCCGGATTTAGCGCTTCCCGACGACAAAATTTCACCAGCCACTTGAAAAATCGCAGACGCACGATACGGCGACTGTATTGGCTTTCAAGGGCCTTGCAACCTTTTTAGGCGTTGCTCTCGAATCGAGCTTGTTCACCGCTTGAAAGCACGATCAACACACACACCTTCCGATGCATAAGCGCTGCACCATGGGTTTCAGCGCAACTCTTTGAAGGAAATGGCAATGACTGGTTCGAATTTTTTTAATGGTGGCCCCCAGATTCGCTGGAGCCCGGTGGGACTTCGCACGCAGGGCACTCGTCACGCGTCTGAAGTAGATCGCGCGCTGCAGTCGTTGGCCTCAGAGGTGTTCGGCACGGCGGCAGCCAAAACGGTTGAGCTGCGTGCCGACGTTCGCGAAACCGCAACCGCATACGTCCTGCAGCTCGACGTCCCTGGCGTCGCGAAAGAAGACATCACGGTCGACGTCGATGAGAAATCGGTTCGTATTGAAGCAACGTTTAAGCGTGCTGCGGTTGAAGGCGAAACCGCCTTGTTAACTGAACGCGTCAATGGCGTGCAGGCGCGTAACTTTCGCTTGCCGCAAGCGGTCGATGCCGAGCAGGCGGTAGCGCACCATGAGCACGGTGTGTTAACGCTGACACTGCCGAAGAAAAATGCAGCAACACAGAAGCGTTTGGCAATTAACTAATTGGCAACCTAATAAAAAAGCCCGGATGCTTGCGTCCGGGCTTTTTTTCGACTGTCGAATGCGAACAGCTTATCTGGCTAACGCCCTACCGATGTGGCTTAGAGGTAATTTATGGCAGATATCGACCTTTGCCGTTTCCCTCCTCTTACGCTGATTCAAAAAGGCTCTACACATTAAGCTGGCGAAGAAATCAAGCCCTGTGTTTTTTCGATTTCGCCAGCACTTGAGCCAAGAATCCCGCCGTGTGCGAGCCCTTCGCTTTGGCCACCGTTTCTGGGGTGCCACACGCCACCACGGTGCCGCCCCCGCCTCCGCCTTCGGGGCCCATGTCGATCACCCAGTCGGCGGTTTTTATGACGTCGAGATTGTGTTCGATGACCACCACGGTATTGCCGTGATCGCGCAGTCGATAGAGCACTTTCAGCAGCAAATCAATGTCAGCGAAGTGCAGTCCGGTTGTGGGCTCGTCGAGGATGTACAGGGTGTTGCCGGTATCGCGTTTCGACAGCTCCAGCGCGAGCTTCACGCGTTGCGCTTCACCACCGGAGAGCGTGGTGGCGGACTGTCCGAGGCGGATGTAGCCGAGGCCCACTTCGAACAATAAATTTACTTTTGCGGCAATCGCCGGCACCGGTGCGAAGAAGTCGCGCGCAACCTCGACCGTCATGTTTAGTACTTCGGAAATGTTTTTGCCGCGATACTGAATGTCGAGCGTTTCACGGTTGTAGCGTTTGCTGTGACAGACGTCGCAGGCCACATAAACATCCGGCAAAAAGTGCATTTCGACTTTGATCAGACCGTCGCCTTCGCAGGCTTCGCAGCGCCCGCCTTTGACGTTGAACGAAAAGCGACCCGGCTCATAGCCCCGTTCGCGGGCTTGCGGCGTTTGCGCAAATAGTTCGCGAATCGGCGTGAACAGGCCCGTGTACGTCGCCGGGTTGGAGCGCGGCGTACGGCCAATCGGGCTCTGATCGACGTCGATTACCTTGTCGAACTGTTCGAGCCCGTCAATGCCCGCGTGCGGTGCGGGATCAGCGAGGCTGCCGTAAATCTTTTTTGCTGCCGCGCGGTACAACGTGTCGTTTACGAGCGTAGATTTGCCCGAGCCGGAGACGCCGGTGACGCAAGTCAACAATCCCATTGGAATCGATGCGTCCACGTTTTTGAGATTGTTGCCGCGCGCGCCGCGAATCACGATTTGCTTTTCAGGATTGGGCTTAATGCGTTGTTTAGGCACCGCAATTTGCATCGCGCCTGACAAATACAAACCGGTCAGCGATGTCTTACTTTTTATGATGTCGGCCGGCTTGCCCTGAGCGATGATTTCGCCGCCATGCACGCCCGCAGCGGGCCCCAGATCGACCACGTAATCGGCGCTCATGATGGCGTCTTCGTCGTGCTCCACCACGATCACGGTGTTGCCGAGATCGCGCAGGTGTTTGAGCATCGCGAGGAGTCGATCGTTATCGCGTTGATGCAAGCCGATCGACGGCTCGTCGAGCACATACATCACGCCGGTGAGCCCGGAGCCGATTTGTGACGCTAGCCTAATGCGCTGCGATTCACCGCCCGAGAGGGTCTCGGCGCTGCGATCAAGCGACAGATATTCGAGGCCGACGTTATTCAAAAATCCAACGCGATTTTTGATTTCGTAAATAATGCGCTCGGCAATTTTTTGCTTGGCACCCGTAAGTTTCAGTGTCGCGAAAAATTTTGCCGTATCGAACAGTGGAAGCCGACTTATCTCAAAAATCGCGGCATCGCCGACTTTTACAAACCGAGCCTCTTTACGCAGCCGCGCACCGCAACAATCCGGGCAGTCGCGACGGCTCATGTACTTCGACAGCTCCTCGCGAACAGCAGACGACTCGGTCTCGTGATAGCGACGACGGAAGTTCGGCAGCACCCCTTCAAAAACGTGTTTTCGCTTTTGGATCACGCCTTTTTCGTTCACGTAATCGAACTCGATCACGTCTTCACCACTGCCGAACACCACGGCATGGCGCGCTTCTTCCGGCAAATCGTTGAACGATTTTTCGATGTCGAAGCCGTAATGCGCCGCTAATCCTTGCAGCAGTTGGAAGTAGAAAATGGTGCGCCGATCCCAGCCTTTGATCGCGCCACTGGCCAGCGAAAGTTCAGGATGGGCAACGATGCGGTTCGGTTCAAATTCATCAACCTCGCCCAAGCCATCACAGGTCGGGCAGGCGCCCATCGGCGAGTTAAACGAGAACAATCGCGGCTCAAGTTCAGCAAGCGAGTAATCGCAGATGGGGCAGGCGAATTTTGACGAGAAAAGCTGCGACGCTGGCTTTTCACCTTCGGGACTGTCCATCATCACCACCAACGCCCGGCCATTGCCCATGCGACACGCGGTTTCAAACGACTCGGCAAGGCGCTGCTTGGCGTCTGGACGCACCTTAAGTCGGTCAATCACCACGTCAATGCTGTGTTTGTGATTTTTTGCCAGTTTTGGTGATGGCTCCAGCTCCATCACCTCGCCATCAATGCGCACCTTGGTGAAGCCCTTGGCTTTCAGTTCTATGAACAGTTCCGCATGCTCGCCTTTACGATCGGTGAGCACCGGTGACAGCAGCATCACGCGAGTCTCCGCCGGATAGGCAAGCACCATGTCAACCATCTGCGAGATGGTCTGCGACGACAACATGATTTCAGGATGATTCGGGCAATACGGATCGCCGACCCGCGCATACAGAAGGCGCAGATAGTCGTGAATCTCGGTGACCGTGCCGACCGTCGAGCGGGGGTTGTGACTGGTCGCTTTTTGCTCAATGGCAATCGCCGGCGCCAGACCTTCAATCAGGTCCACGTCGGGTTTGTCCATCATCTGCAAAAACTGCCTTGCATAGGACGAGAGCGATTCAACGTAGCGACGCTGACCTTCGGCGTACAGCGTGTCAAACGCGAGCGAGCTTTTTCCTGAGCCCGACATCCCCGTGATCACCACCAGCTTGTGCTTGGGGATGTCAATGTTGATGTTTTTAAGATTGTGGGTGCGCGCGCCGCGAACTCGGAGAAAATCCATGTTGGCTTTTTTGAGAACAACCCGCGATTATCGCGGTTTAGCGCGGATCGAGTGAGGCTGACCGTTGACGCCGCCCTAAAAGTTCGCGAAACTACCGTTTTTTGCGACACTTTCTGCGTCTGTTTGCCGCGGCAGTCCGCGCACCAGGCTTGAAACGTTGTCGCCGCGCTTGGCAAATAATTTGCTGTTATTTGCTGCGACAAAAAAGTCCCCGGCACCACAAAATTTGAAACATTTGGAGTTTTTTTATGCTCTTGCGCTACTTTCTCACTTCGCTCTGCGTCGCACTTTCGCTGCCCTCGGCATTCGCGCAAGACAAAAAACGCGTTGAAAAAGCCGCTGATCTGCCGCGCTTCACGTACAAGTTGGACGGCAAGCTTGAAGACACTGTTCGCGACAATGCAAAGTTTGCTGCGTTTGCCAAAGCGTACCGCGGCGATGTTGAATCAGTGCTCGCGCAGTACGACATTGCCGACAAAGCGACGCTGCGCAATTTACTGTCGTCGTTGATTCAACTGGACTACCTAGAAGGCCGCTACGACGCGGCGCTAAAGGGCGTTGCGGCCGTGCGTGATTTGCAAGAAAAACCTGCCGACAAATTGTTGTCTGGCATTCAAATCCAAGCGTATATCGACGCCCAAAAACAGGCCGGCGACAGCAGCTCCGACGCTTACCGGCAAGACGTTAAAAAGCGTTTGTCCGCAGCGCTCGATCCGTTGCCGTTTTCGGTGGTGCAGAACGATGTACGCGAGATGAAGGCTAGCGTTGAAATCGCCAGTGAATCGCTCGCGCTCGGCTACGTGCGCGAAGTGTTGCAACCGACCGTCGCCAAAGCAGGCTCGTTGTCGTCCGACCTAGCCCACGCACTGGTGTCTACGCGCTATCGGCTGTTCGTAACGCTGCCGCTCAAGGCCACCTTGATCGACGTCTACAGCAGCTATCTGACCAAATACACAGTGGCCAAACAGGACATTTGGGCGGCGCGTGACGTGCAACTGCCCGCGGCAGGCACGTACGCACCAGTAACCATCGCGATTTGGGACAGCGGGACCGATACGGCGTTGTTCAAAAATCAGGTTGCGCTCGACGCTAGCGGCAAGCCGATTGTCATTGCATTCGATAAATTTCAGAACCCATCTAGCGGTGAGCTGTACCCTATCCCACCCGAGCTGCGGGGCCGTTTGCCGGTGATGAAATCACGCACTAAAGGCTTCTCTGATTTGCAGTCGAACATCGACAGTAAAGAGGCGACCGAGGTCAAACAGTATTTGTCTGCGCTCAAGCAAGACGAGTACAAAGCCGCGATTGAAGAGCTTCGTCTAGCGGGCAATTACATGCATGGCACGCATGTGGCGGGTATCGCAACTGCAGGCAATCCGTACGCAAAAATTGTCACTGCGCGCATCGAGTTTGGCCATACGTTAATCCCAAATCCGTGCCCGTCTACCGAGCTGGCAGAACGCGACGCTAAAGCGAGCCAAGCGTATGTTGATTTTTTTAAACAGCACGGCGTTCGCGTGGTGAATATGAGCTGGGGCGGCAACGTCAAAGACGTCGAGTCCGAACTTGAATTGTGCGGCATGGGCGCAACTCCGGACGAGCGGCAGAAGCTAGCGCGCACCTACTTCGACCGAAGCAAAAACGCGCTGACTCAAGCCTTTGCCAGCGCGCCGGACATTTTGTTTGTCACCGCCGCGGGTAACGAAAATTCAGACTCTACCTTCAGCGAGGCAATCCCCGCTGGCATCGTGTTGCCCAATCTGCTTACCGTCGGTGCCGTCGATCTGGCCGGCGACGAGGCGTCGTTCACCAGCTACGGCCCAACGGTCAAAGTGCATGCCAACGGCTATCAAGTTGAAAGCTTCATCCCGGGCGGCGACCGCGTTGCGGAGTCTGGCACCTCGATGGCCGCGCCACAAGTCGCCGGTCTTGCCGGCAAAATTTTGGCGGTGAATCCGAAACTCAAGCCCGCTGACGTGATCGCGCTAATCGCAGGCACCGCCGACAAAACAGCGGATGGTCGCCGCACTTTAGTTAATCCGAAAAAGGCGATTGCGGCGGCGGCGGTTAAGGGTTGAGCGTTCAGGGTTGTGGCTGATCGCGGAGGCGCAACTTCAGCTCATCGCGCGGTACGCCTAACTCGCTGCCTAGCACGCGTTAAACGCTTACCAAAAAGCGGCGTACTTCGCCGCATCAGCCGCCCTTGCGCTTAGCGGTGCTACGCTTCGTTCTTCAATTGTCATCACTTAGCGAATCCCTTGCAGTCCTCTTCACGTATGACCCCGCTCGAACGCCGCGCGAGCGGCTGGCTCGCGAGCATCGTTGCGCTCCGCCTCTTTGGCCTGTTCCTAATTCTTCCGGTGTTTGCGATCTATGGTCGTGATTTGCCTGGGGGACAGGAGGCCTACCTCATCGGTTTGGCAATTTCCATTTACGGATTGACGCAGGGCTTGTTTCAGTTGCCGTTCGGTGCCGCATCGGATCGATTTGGCCGCAAGCCAGTGATCATTCTCGGCTTAGCCGTGTTGGTGATTGGCAGCGTGGTGGCCGCTATGTCCACCACCATCACTGGGGTCATTGTCGGCCGCGCGCTGCAGGGTGCTGGCGCGGTCAGCGCAGCGGTGTCCGCGTTCATCGCCGACTCAACACGCGACGAGGTGCGCACCAAAGCGATGGCGATGGTCGGCGGCATGGTCGGCATTACCTTCGCCGTGTCGCTGATCGGCGCGCCACCGCTGGTGGCTGTGGTCGGCTTGTCCGGGTTGTTCTGGATCACAGCGTTTTTTTCGCTGTGCGGCATTGCCGTGGTGATGTGGGTGGTGCCTCCGGCACCTATTAAACCTGCGCC
>JACMNN010000143.1 GCA_014378555.1 Burkholderiales bacterium
CCTTGCGCCTAGAGTGTCGCGGCGAGCGCTGCGAGTTGATCGGTGCAGACGCCCCAGCCTTGATGGAATCCCATATCTTCGTGGGCCTTGCAGTCTTCTGCCGTCCAGTGCAGCGCCTTGGCGGTGTAGCGTGTTTTTCCGGCTTCATCTTCAAACGCCAGCACGCAGGTGAAGAACGGTTTGCTTGAGGGCACCCATGCCGCGGTGTAGGCGTCGGTGAACACGAGTTTTTCGTTTTTAACGACCTCGAGATACACACCACGATTGGGTATTTCGCTGCCGTCCGGGCCCTGCATTACGATGTTGCTTGCGCCGCCAGCACGCACGTCGGTTTCGGCGTGAATGGTTTTCCACGGCGGTGGCGTGAACCATTGCACGAGCAGCACGGGCTCGGTCCAACAACGAAATAATTTTTCGCGCGGCGCGTCGATCAAACGCGTGAGCGTCAGTTCGTAGCGGGCCTCGGGCAGGGGAAATGTGCGGGACATAGCAGCCGCTCCTTTCGTGACAAAAGATAAATATCAACGGTAAGCGTCAGGCCTCAACAATGGTCTGAAAGCCGCCGTAGATCATGCGTTTGCCGTCGAACGGCATCGGATTGTTTTCGTGTGACATGCGCGGATCAGCCATCACTTTTTTCCACGCGTCGTCGCGCACCGACTTCGACGGCCAGACGATCCACGAGAACACCACGGTCTCGTCATCCTTGCGTTGCACCGCTAGCGGGAAGGACGTCAGCTTACCGTCGGGCACGTCGTCGCCCCAGGTTTCAACTACGCTAAGCGCGCCGAATTCTTTAAAGATTTTCGCGGCATTAGCGGCATGCGATTGAAAAGCGTCGCGGTTGGCCGTGGGCACTGCACATACAAATCCGTCTACATAGTTCATTGCGTTCTCCTGTAATTGGTTTAGGTCATCGGTCGCTATCGCGTAACCGTAAGAAAGATCAAATTCAGCTTTCATTGAGTTTTAAGGACTTTTATTTTTATTCCAGAGCGCAACCCGGTCTGTCAGAGAAACGCTTTTTTGTCGTCAAAAGCATGCAATTTTCTAGCGATTTGGCGGTTCGCTGCGAAAGACGCTGCTGCATATATTCGCCAACAGCTTATCGCGAAAATACGCAAAAAGACGTGCTAAGATCGGGCATATTTCGTTAACTCGATATATCGCTAAATCGGCTGCTTATCCAGTTGCAACGGGCTTTTCAGCAATAAGCCAACGCTCACAAGGTACGTGCCGAACCGTATCAATCACGAATCATCCTGTTGCCCAAAAATGGGCGTAACGGGCGGAAAACTTATGAACCATTTTTCAAGAGTGCGCGATGTCTAAATTAAATGTCAATGGCAAGCTGTTGGACTATGTTGCCGACGACGGCACGCCGCTGTTGTGGGTGCTGCGTGAGCAGCTCGGGTTAACCGGCACCAAGTACGGCTGCGGCATTGCCCAATGCGGCGCCTGTACCGTGCATATCGACGGTGTGCCGGTGCGCTCCTGCGTGATGCCCGCTTCGGCGATGAAGCCGACGCAAAAAATCACCACCATTGAAGGCTTGAGTGCTACCGGTTCGCACCCGATTCAAAAAGCGTGGCTTGCACTCGACGTGCCGCAGTGCGGTTTCTGCCAGTCCGGCATGATCATGGCGGCCACCGCGTTGGTCAAAGACAAACCGAATCCGACCGACAAGGACATTGACGAGGCGATGACCAACATCTGCCGTTGCGGAACCTACAACCGCGTGCGCAGCGCTATCCACACGGCAGCGCGTGAAATGGCCGCAGCAAAAACGGGCGCTAAGCCGAAGCTGGTGAGCGAACTTGGCAAATCGGTTTTGAATATTGAGCACATCAGTGGAGATCAAGCATGAGTGAGACCACCATTTCCAACCGTCCGGCCGCCTCGTCGCGGCGCAGCTTTCTCAAACAAAGCGCTACCGCCACCGCAGGGCTGGTGATCGGATTTCATGTGCCATTTTTGAATAAGCAGGCGATGGCACAGGGCATCAATCCGCTCAGTTCTGCCACTGCTGCGGAGGTCAACGCTTGGGTCGTGGTGCAGCCTGACGACAAAATTATTATCCGCATCGCGCGCTCCGAAATGGGTCAGGGCAGCTTAACTGGCCTTGCGCAAATGGTGGCCGAGGAGCTCGAATGCGACTGGGCCAAGGTCAGCACTGAGTATCCGACGCCAGGGCAAAGTTTGGCCCGCAAACGGGTGTGGGGCGACTTCTCCACGGGCGGCAGTCGTGGCATCCGCGGTTCCGCAGACAACGTGCGCAAGGGCGGTGCGGCAGCGCGCATGATGCTGATGCAGGCGGCGGCCGATCAATGGAGCGTGCCGGTCGCGGAATGCACCGTGTCCAAAGGCGTTATTTCGCATGCGGCATCGAAGCGAACTACGACTTACGGCAAAGTAACTGCCGCCGCGTCAAAGCTCACCGAACCGACCGACATCAAACTAAAAGACCCGAAAGACTGGGCCATCATCGGCAAGCGTTTGGCGCGCCTTGACACGGTTGACAAAACCACCGGGCGCCAGGTCTACGGCATGGATCTCAAGCTGCCCGGCATGTTGAATGCGGCGGTGAAAGCAAGCCCAGTATTCGGTGGCAAGATCAAGAGCATTGACGATGCGGCGGTGCTCAAACGGCCCGGCGTTAAGAAAGTGCTGCGCGTCGGCGACGACACCGTGGTGGTGGTCGCGGACACGTGGTGGCGTGCAAAAACCGCACTCGACGCGCTAAAAATTGAATGGGACGACGGCCCCAACGGCAAAGTGTCCAGCGCAAGTTTCGCGGAAATCCTTAAGGCCGGTCTCGACGCGAAAGACGCGGTGGTGGGCAACAGCGTGGGCGATGCGCCTGCTGCCATTGCTGGTGCAGCGCGCAAGATTGAAGCGGTGTATTCGTACCCACATCAAAACCATGCCTGCATGGAGACCATGAACGCCACCGTGAAGTGGACCCCCGAGCGCTGCGAAGTGTGGCTGCCGACGCAAAACGGCGAGGCAGCATTGGCGGCCACTGCAGAGGCCTCCGGTTTGCCCGCTGCGCAGTGCGAGGTGTACAAAATTCACCTCGGCGGCGGCTTCGGGCGGCGCGGCGCCACCGATTACGTCCGCGTGGCCGTCGGCATCGGCAAGCAAATGCCCGGCACGCCGATCAAAATGATTTGGTCGCGCGAAGAAGACATGGCGCAGGGCCGCTTCCACCCGATCACGCAATGCAAAATGACCGCTGGGCTTGACGACAAGGGCGAGATTACGGGTCTGACGATGCGTATTTCAGGGCAGTCGATCCTCGCGGCTGTGGCTCCGCAAAACATTCGCGACGGTAAAGATCCAGTGGTGTTCCAGGGACTGAATGCGCCGGGGCCGGAAGCCTCGATTGGCTACACTTTTCCGACGCTGCTGGTCGATCACGCGATGCGCAATCCGCATGTGCCACCAGGCTTTTGGCGCGGGGTTAACTTAAACCAAAACGCGATTTATCTCGAGGGCTTCATCGACGAAATCGCGCACGCGACCAAGCAAGATCCGCTGGCGTTGCGCCGCAAATTAATGACTCAGCACCCCAAACATTTGGCGGTGTTGAACGCCGTCGCTGAGCGTGTTGGGTATGACAAACCGGCACCCGCTGGCGTGTTTCGTGGTCTCGCACAAACGATGGGCTTTGGCTCCTATGTCGCGGCCTGTGCGGAGGTGTCGGTTAGCGCGGATGGCGTGTTGAAAATTCATCGCATTGTTGCTGCGACCGACTGCGGCAACGCGGTGAATCCACAGCAGATTGAAGCGCAAGTCGAGGGCTCGTTTGTGTACGGTTTGGGCGCGGCGTTGTATCAGGAATGCACGGTAAAAGATGGTCGAATTGAGCAAAGCAATTTCGCCGACTATCCATCGATGAAGCTGGCTGACATGCCAAAGGTTGAAACCATCATCCTGTCGTCAGGCGGCTTTTGGGGCGGTGTGGGCGAGCCCACCATTGCGGTCGCGGCACCCGCAGTGCTCAACGCAATATTCGCCGCAACAGGAAAACGGATTCGTGATTTGCCGCTCAAAAACCATAGCTTGAAAGCGTAAGGCGAAGGTCGTCAAACGGAGTCGAAAGTGATGAGTCAGTCTCCGATCACCCTGAGCATCGCGAAGGGTCTGATACGCAAGCAATCAAACCCTTCGCTGCGCTCAGGGCGAACGGGAAGGGTGTGCGTGCGTTCAAGGTCGTCACAAAAGATGAGCCAGTCTCCGATCGCCCTGAGCATGGCGAAGGGTCTGACGGGTGAGCAATCGAACCCTTCGCTGCGCTCAGGGCGAACGGGAACGGCGCGGGCGCGTTCAAGGTTGTCAGAAAAGATGAGCCAGTCTCCGATCGCCCTGAGCATGGCGAAGGGTCTGACGGGTGAGCAATCAAACCCTTCGCTGCGCTCAGGGCGAACGGGAAGGGTGTGCGTGCGTTCAAGGTCGTCGAAAAGTATGGGCCAGTCTCCGATCGCCCTGAGCATGGCGAAGGGTCTGACGGGTGAGCAATCGAACCCTTCGCTGCGCTCAGGGCGAACGGTGGAGGCGAGCGCGCGGGCTGCAAAACACACCTACCTTCGAATCAACCGAGCATTCTGGCTCGCGGCTTTTGCGTTGATCGGAACCATGATCGTCAGCCCGTTCGCAGCGGCGCAGCTTCGGGTCGAGCGCGTTGTTGATGGCGGTATTACAGTGGCGTTGACTGAGCAACCAGGAGACTTGATGCGTGGTCGGGACATCGCCAGCAACCGGCAGGTGGGCATGTGCCAGCTTTGCCATCAGGTGCCGGGCAGCAACGACCGGTTTCAGGGGGACGTCGGCACGAGTTTGGCGGGAGCGGGCGCGCGCTGGACGGTGCCACAACTGCGTCTGCGTATCGTTGATTCGCGTCGCGTGAATGAGGATTCAGTTATGCCGGCTTATTTCAAAACCGACGGCTTAAGCCGCGTGGCTGGCGCTTGGCGTGATCGGCCGATGCTCAACGCTCAGCAGGTCGAAGATGTGGTCGCCTGGTTGAGCTCGCTCAAATGAAGCGCCGAATTTTTTTGGCGACCAGTGCTGGTGCGGTGCTCAGCGTGCTTTCGCGTCCAGTCGCCGCTGTGGCACAAAGCTCGGTGCTCACCACGTTAGTCAACGAGTATGCGGCTGGGGGCGTGGTCCGCGAAGGTCGCGTCAAATTCGATATTGCCCGATTGGTGGACAACGGCAACAGCGTGCCTATTGAGGTGACTGTCGACAGCCCGATGACGCGGCAACAGCACGTCGTTGGAATCAAAATATTTAACGAAAAAAATCCGCAAAATGATGTGGCGCAATTTACGTTGTCGCCTCAGTCGGGCCGCGCCCGCGTCGCCACGCGCATTCGGCTTGCCGCCACGCAACAGCTGGTGGCGGTAGCCAAAATGAATGACGGCAGTTGCTGGACGCACACGGTTGAAGTGCTGGTCACCATCGCCTCGTGCGTTGAGGAATAACAACATGGCACGCACCCTCATCACCGTGCCGGAAACGGCAAAAGCCGGCGAGATTATTGAAATTAAGGCGCTCGTGCAACATCCGATGGAAACCGGCTATCGGCGCTCCAGCGACGGCGACATGTTGCCACGCGATTTGATTCGAACATTTACCTGTCACTTTGTTGTTGGGCCCACTGCAGCAAGCGCAGCAGAGGCGGGCGAACTGGTGTTTGCCGCAACATTTCACGCCGCAGTCGCGGCCAATCCGTATCTCTCATTTAACTTTCGCGCCACAGCAAGCGGTACGCTGGTGATGGTGTGGAATGGCGACAAGGGCTTCGCACAACGCGAGACGGTCAACCTACGGGTGTCTTAGTGTGCGAACGCTTATTGCTCTGTTTGTTTCGCTCGCGCTGAGCTCGCTCGCGCACGCCGCAGACAGCCGCAAATCAGGCTTCGATTTTATGCAGCCGTCGACGCAGGCGACGCAGCTTGACGACACGCAAAATCCCGCGATGTTGTGGGTAAAAGACGGGCAATTGCTATGGAACAAACCGGATGGCAGCGCCGCAAAATCCTGCGCTAATTGTCATGGTGAAATCGCTCGTATGCGTGGCGTCGCACCACGCTATCCGGCGTATTCATCAGCACAGAAAAAAGTAGTCAACCTGAGTCAGCAAATAAGCCAATGTCGGATCGAGCAACAGCGCGCAACGCCGTGGCCGTTCGAGCATGAATCGCTGCTTGGGCTTGAGGCCGCCATCGCCAAAGAATCCCGCGCGCTGCCCGTGAAGCCACCCGAGCACCCGCTACTGGTTGAGGCGCAGAAGCGCGGCACAACGCTGTTTAATCAGCGCATCGGTCAGGTAGATTTAAGTTGTCGTGACTGCCACGACACGCTCGCAGGAAAGAAACTCGGCGGCAACGTCATCCCGCAGGGCCACGCCACGGGCTACCCCATCTATCGCCTTGAATGGCAAAGCGTGGGCAGCCTGCAACGACGCCTGCGCGGCTGCATGACGGCGGTACGTGCCGAGCCCTATGCGTTTGGCGCAAGCGAGCTGGTCGATCTCGAGGCGTATCTCGCGAAGCGTGCAGCGGGCATGCCGCTGGAGGCGCCCGCGGTGCGGCCGTAACGCGCCACCAGCGCTTTGCGGTTTAAGGCCGAACCAACTCTGGCCCTACCTTCGCCCCCAGCGCATCCAGCCCATCGCGCAACTGCTGATACGCAGGCGCCACCGCGTCTGGCGCACCCTTGACGCCAAGGTCAATGTGTCGCCCGTATTGCGGATGATCGACGCTCGGCAAACTAAACACTTTCACGCCCGCGTGATCGCGCTCAATGGCCTGCATCAACGGCGTCAGCGTTGCCTCCATCGCGCCCATTACGATGACCGATTTTTCGACCCATGCGTCGCGCCGAAACAGCTGCGCGTACTTCGTGTCCAGCACCCACTCCATCATTGGCCAAGCCATCACCGGAAATCCCGGCACAAAGTGAACATGCCCCACGCTGAACCCCGCGATCTTGTTGTACGGATTGGGGACGATCAAAGCGCCCTCGGGGAACACCCCCATGTTGAGCCGATGCATATTGTCGGGTCGATCAGGGTCATACGCCACGCCTTGCTCTTTGGCCACATCTTGCATGCGCTCAAGAATGAACGCCTTGGCCTCCGGATGCAACGCAAGCGGAACACCCAGTGCGGCCGCTGCACACTGCCGCGTGTGGTCGTCCGGCGTCGCGCCAATGCCACCGGTAGAAAACACCACATCACCCGACGCAAATGCGCGCTTCAACGCAGCAGTAATTCGCGCCGGATCATCGCCAACATACTCAGCCCATGCCAACGGCAAGCCGCGCGCTGCGAGCAGCTCGATTACTTTTGCGAGATGCTTGTCTTGGCGTTTGCCGGAGAGAATTTCGTCGCCGACGATGATGACGCCGAAATGGGTGTTTGATTCATTGTTCATGGCATCAAGAATAGCGAAAGCGTCGCGCGAGGCGCGCGGCGACGCGCATTTTGAGCTACGTGGGCGGTGGCTGTTTGATACGCCCCAGCACTTTGTGTAATTGTTTTTTTTGGCTCGAACGCAGCGGGCACGGGATCATGTGCAGTAGGAGGTCTTGCCTCGCTAGGGATACGCAGATTAATGTCATCCTGAGCGCGGCGAAGGACTAGTTCGCATGCGAGGACGGTTGTACGTCGTTTAAATCATTGCATGTCGCATGATCCTTCGCTACCGCTCAGGACGGCAGGTTGATAAATCCGTGTTTTCCTAGACATCTCCACGTTGGCCAATCTGCGTAGCTTGCTCACCTGAGCCGGCTGCTTGTTCTGCCGGTTGCCGGCGGGAATCTCGTCGCCGACGATCATGAGTGAAAAAGCAGGCGGAACTATAGTCTTCGTAAGTGCAGAATAGGGCGGAGCGCTTCGACACGCCCCGTTCAACAAGTCAGGAGAACCCACATCATGTCATCCCCCGCCATCACCCTCGACCAGTTCCGTGCCGAAATGCTCGGCGTCGGCTACGACGAAGTGCTCGAACGCCCGTGGGCACCGGGGACGGTGGTCGACACCCACAGCCATCCGTTCGAGGCCAATGCCGTCGTGGTGCAAGGCGAAATGTGGCTCGCGGTGGACGGCGGCCCAGAGCGGCGCCTGATAGCCAGCGACCGCTTTCACCTGAAGCCGAATGTGCCGCACACCGAGCGCTACGGTGCCGAAGGCGCAACCTACTGGGTAGCGCGGCGACGTTGATCTGACGCGCCACTGAGACGGCGAACGGAACGAAAGGTGGCACTGTTGCGTAAGTTTTAATCGATCTAGTCGCGTCTGTGATCGACACCGTTGCAACGCTCGCCGTCGTCACCCGCTGGAGCAAGCCGAAAGTTTCATTTGCAAAGCCTGCGGCGTCGACCTGCAGCGCCGGCATCACGGTGATTTGTTCGGCGGGGGAGAGCCATACAAAGAGCCTGACGCTGCGCGGATTAAGCGCCAGAAACACAAACGCCCCAAGTGGGGCGTTTGTGTTTTTTGGTGGACCCGGCGACTACCGAATAAC
>JACMNN010000144.1 GCA_014378555.1 Burkholderiales bacterium
AGATTGCGCCCTTCGTCAATATCTTTTTGCGTCACGCATTGCTCAAAACTGACCGGAATGCTGCCCATGCCGGGGATTTCGGTGCGCGTGCTGTACGCCCATTTGCCTGGTGACGTGTCAAATTTGGGGAGCTGAGCGTGGGCAACGCTAGCAATCGTTAAAAGAACAGCAAAACAGCCTGAGAGCGTTATAAGTCTCATAAAAACCTCGAAAAATTGCAGTGGTGATGGGTTCGGCCACGTGTAGACGCGCAGTTCCATGCAAAGACGGCGCAGTCTAGCGTTTTGCGACATTAACGAAACAATGCGCGCTTTGGCCGACAAAAATCGCGGGCAGTGTTCCAATACGGTCATGCGATGGAAAATTATTTAAAGCGTTCATGGATTCACTGATTGGCAAGTTGACCACGCGTCTGCACGAGCACTGGAGCGAGCCCATCGCGTCCCCGGCGCAATCGACGCCGATTGTGATGCGCTCCTATCGCTGCCAGTGCGGTCGGCCGGTTTTTTTTCCGAACAGCCAGTGCCTCGCCTGCGAAACCCCGCTTGGCTATGAGGTGCATAAGGGCCACATGATTCCGCTGGAGCCGGGACGCGAAACGGGCACTTGGCGCAGGTTTGGCGGCGGCGGCAAATCGCCGGCCTATCGCCGCTGCAGCAATTTTGAATCAGCAGCAGGCTGTAATTGGCTGGTTCCCGTGGCCAGCTTGATGCCGGATGATGACGGGCTGTGCGTCGCCTGCAAACTCAACCGCACCATTCCCGACCAAGACGATGAGCGCAATCGCGAGCTGTGGGGCAAGATTGAATTGGCCAAACGGCGGCTGGTGTCATCGCTGATTGCGCTTGGTTTGCCGGTGCTGTCTAAAGAATCAGCGGACCCGGAGCATGGGCTGTGTTTTGATTTTTTGCGTGTGAAAGCGGGTGAACCGCCGATCATGACCGGGCATTTGCGAGGCGTCATCACGCTCAATATTGAGGAGGCTGACGACACCATCCGCGAGCAAATTCGCGCGTCGCTACGCGAGCCGTATCGCACATTACTCGGGCATTTTCGGCACGAAGTCGGGCATTATTATTGGGATCGATTGTTGTGGAATACGCGCTGGCTGGCACCGTTTCGCGCCCTGTTCGGTGATGAGCGGATGGACTACCCAGGCGCGCTGAAAAAGCACTATGAACACGGGCCGCCCGAGGATTGGCAAAAGCGCTTCGTCAGCAGCTACGCCAGCACTCATCCGTGGGAGGATTGGGCTGAAAGCTGGGCGCACTACCTGCATATGGTGGACACGCTCGACACCTCGTTGTCTTTTGGCCTTGATGCTGGCAATGTGGAGCTGGGCTACGAGCCGTACACGCTCGATGATGTGTGGTGGCCACAAGCGCAAAACGCAGAGGAATTTTTGGGATTTATCAATTCATGGATTCGCATCACCGGCGTGATGAACGAGCTGGCGCGGAGCATGGGCCAGCCCGACTTCTATCCGTTTGCCTTGCCGCGCGCTGCCGTTTCAAAGCTGCATTTCATCCACTCCGTGGTTCAGGATGCGCGGGTTTAAGCGATGTCAATGCTGGATTCTTTTTTCAGAACGTTCGCGAAGCTAGCGTTGCTCCCCCCATTGCTGCGCGCCTGATCCGCTATAAAGCAACCGCGTGCAGTGTTTTTATGGAGGATGCAATGCGCCGATTGTTTTTAGTTGTGCTCGCGTTTGGATGCAGTGTCGCCTATGCGCAGGATTACCCACTGCGCCCGATCACCCTGATCGTTCCGTTCCCGCCGGGTGGTGTGGCCGACAACGTTGCGCGGCCATTGGCGCAAGCCTTGTCAAAGCAGCTCGGGCAAACGGTCATCATCGAAAACAAGCAGGGCGCGGGCGGCGGCATCGGCATGGCGTTGGTCGCCAAGGCCAAGGCGGATGGCTACACGTTGCTGCTGGCGTTGTCGTCAATATCGGTCATCCCGGAGGCCGATAAAGTGCTCGGTCGCGCGCCGATGTTTCAGCTCGATCAACTGCTGCCGATTGCCCGATTTACCGCAGACCCGGTGGTGCTCGCCGTGCGTGCCGAGTCGCCATGGAAGACGTATGCAGAATTCATTGCGTACGCAAAAGCGCATCCGAAAACACTTAACTACGGCTCATCGGGCAACTACGGCACCATGCATGTGCCGATGGAAATGCTGGCATCGAGCGCGGGTGTCGCGCTGACCCATGTACCGTTCACCGGAGCTGCGCCCGCTGTCACCGCGTTGCTCGGTGGCACGCTTGACGCCATCGCCTCGGGCCCGTCCACCGTGGTGCAACAGGTCAAGGCGGGCAAGCTGCGGGTGCTTGCCAACTGGGGGCCGGAGCGCCATCCGGCACTGCCCGACGTGCCCACGTTGCGCGAGTTGGGCGTGGCGACCGAGTACGCGCAGTGGTCTGGCTTGTTCGTGCCGGCGGGCACGCCTGAGCCGGTGCTCAACGCGTTACGCAAGGCCGCCCGCGACGTGCAGAACGATGCCGGATTTAAGCAAGCGTTTGTGACCTTGCAAACGCCACTCGCCTACCTAGATGCACCCGCGTTTCGCGTGTATTGGGACGCCGATGCGAAAAAAATGGCGGATGTCGTGCAGCGCATCGGCAAGGTCGAATGACACCGCAGCCGCTGCCGGCGCTTGACCACTGCGCCGCTTGCTAATTTAATGGAATTTGTTTTTAACAAGGAGCTCAACATGATGATTTTTAAACGTGTTCAATGCGGTTTAGCCGCAGCGGTTTTAGTGCTGGCGACCACGGTCGCGGCGCAAACGCCTGCCGCGGCGCCCGCCACCGCGCCCGCTTTAGTGTCAGGAAAAACTGAAGTGTTGTGGCTGGGTCAGGCCGCCACCCGCATCACCACGCCGGGCGGCAAGGTGATCATGATTGATCCTTGGTTGCGGACCAACCCGAAAACTCCGCAAAAGTACAAAGACCTCGAAGCGCTCGGCAAAATCGATTTGATCCTCGTCACGCACGGCCACTTTGATCACTTTGCCGATGCGCCCGATCTAGCAAAAATGCACAAAGTTCCGATGTATGGACCGGCTGGCATGAACTCCGCGGTGATCACGCTGGGCATCTTGCCTGCAGATCTTGCGCCGCGTTTTGGTAAGGGCGGCAGCATCATGCCGTTTGGGCCTGGCGGCATCAAAATCACGGCTACCCACGCCGAACATTCGTCAGAAATCAACTGGAAAAATCCCGCCACTGGCAAGGACGAGACGCATACCGGCGGCGAACCGGTTGGCTTCATTATCGAAATGGAAAATGGCTTCAAGGTCTGGCATATGGGCGACACTGGCTTGTTCGGCGACATGAAGTTCATCGGCGAATATTACAAACCGGATCTCATTTTGATTCCGATTGGTGGTCACTTTGTGATGAACCCGGCAGACGCTGCCGTGGCCACGCGCGACATGATCAAGCCGAAATTTGCGATTCCGATTCATTACGGCACCACGCCCGTGTTGCGCGGCACCACAGCCGAGTTTGCAACGGCGCTCGGCAACAGCGCCATTAAGATGCTGCCGCTGAATCCAGGGGATCAGGTTGATTTCTAGACTTTCGCTCGCGATCATCGCTGCCGTGTCGACCGTGCTTGCCGCCTGCACCACCCTGCCACAACCCGCTGCCAGCGCTGACGTTGTTCGTGCGCTGGCGCCTGAAGGACGTCTGCGCGCCGCGATCAACTTCGGCAATCCCATCCTCGCCAACAAGGACGCAAAAACGGGCGAGCCGGTCGGCGTGTCCATTGACCTCGCGCGCGAACTGGGTCGTCGCTTAAATGTGCCAGTGGATCTGGTGATCTTTACGGCGGCGGGCAAAGTGGTCGAGGCGGTCACCGCCAACGAGGTGTCGATCGCGTTCGTTGCCATCGATCCGCAGCGCGCCGTGTCCACCTTCTACACGGCAGCATATGTTGTGATCGAAGGCGCGTATCTGGTGCGCAACGACTCGCCGCTCACAGCGAATGAAGAGGTTGACCGCGCCGGCACACGAGTCGCAGCGGCTAAGGGCAGCGCCTATGACCTCTACCTGTCGCGCGAACTAAAAAACGCAAAAATCACGCACGCGCCCACGTCTCAATCCGTGACCGACACGTTCTTGACGCTTAATCTTGAGGTTGCGGCGGGTGTCAAGCAGCAGTTGCAGATGGATGCCGCACGCGTGCCCGGTGTGCGTCTGTTGCCCGGTCGCTTCATGGTCATCAATCAGGCCATGGGCACGCCGATTGCGCGTGCTGCAGCGGGTAACTATCTGAAGGCGTTTATCGAAGAGATGAAGGCGTCTGGTTTTGTTGCAGCCTCACTCGCACGGCATGGCATTCAGGGGGCCGAGGTTGCGCCCGCCGTAGCAAATCCCTAGCGACTACATTCCGCCTTCAAACATTTGTGCGTCCACAATGGCGCCCGGTTCAACGCCGCCGACGTCGGTGGCGAGCACCACAAAGCAGTTCGCTTGCGTCATGGATGACAGGATGCCGGAGCCCTGATCGCCGGTGGTTCGCACCTCAACACCGTTGGCGCCAACGGTCAGTACGCCGCGCTGAAACTCGGTGCGGCCCGGCATCTTTTTGATCTTGTTGACCAGCGTCGCTTTGACCGTAGGCGGCAGCATGTAATCAGTGCGGCCCTGCAGGGTGGCGAGGGCTGAGCGCACGAATTGATAGAAGGTGACCATCACGGCGACCGGATTGCCGGGCAGGCCGAAAAAGTGCGCGCCGCCGACCTTGCCGTACGCCATGGGCCGACCCGGTTTCATCGCGATCTTCCAAAACAGGACTTCGCCCAATTCGTCGAGCATTTGCTTGATGAAGTCGGCCTCGCCGACGCTGACGCCGCCGCTGGTAATCACCACGTCTGCGTTCGCCGACGCGGCCTGAAATCCAGCACGAATCGCCTCAGGCGTGTCCACAAAATTCCCCAAGTCAATCGGCTGGCAACCAGCACGTTCGAGCATGCTGTAAATCGTGTAGCGGTTGCTGTCGTAAATCTCTCCGGCGCCCAGCGTTGAGCCGATGCTTTTCAGTTCATCGCCGGTGGAGAAAAATGCCACGCGCAGCTTGCGATACACCGACACTTCAGCGATACCGAGGCTTGCCAACAGGCCCACCGCTGCGGGGCTCACGAGCGAGCCGCATTTCAGCGCCAGAGCTCCCGTCTTCAAGTCCTCGCCACGAAACCTGCGGTTTTGTCCAGCCTTCAAATCGTTGCCGATATGCACGCCTAAGCTGTCTTCCGTGACGCGCTCTTGCATGGCCACGGTGTCGCAGCCGGCGGGCATCACCGCACCGGTGAAAATGCGCACGCATTCGGCGTGACCGACGGCGCCGAAATACGGTTTACCCGCGTAGCTGGTACCCACGCGTTGCATCACCGTGACTCCGCCGGAGACTAGATCAGCATGACGATAAGCCCAGCCGTCCATAGCGCTGTTATCGTGGCCTGGTACATCGAGCGGGGAGACGACGTCCTGCGCCAGCACGCGACCGAGCGCTGCGCGAATATGCAGTCGCTCGGTGGTGGTGATCGGGGTCAGCGCTTTGCTGATGAAGTCGCGCGCCTTGTCGACAGGCATTGAATTCGGATCGTAATCGTCGGCGCAGGAAAGCTCGCGGATCGTGGTGGTCATGCTTGAGTGCTTGGTGAAAACGGCAGAGGAAATGAGTTTAGTCGTTCGCCTACGCCTCGACGCGCAGGTTCCGCGCCACCACGCGCAACGCCGACGGTAATACGCGCAGCGTGATCTCGTTGGCTTCGCCCAAATATTCGCCGTCCACGGCCATCGGCACCGGCGGCACCGCGTGGATCGCCAACTCCGAAAATGGTGCGGTGTAGATGCGTGCGTCAGACAGGTGACCCCCGAACAGCAGGCGCGGCAGCATCAGCAACGCAGTGATTCGATTAAAGCGCCCGGCAATCAGCAGATCAAGCGTTCCGTCCACGATGCTTGCATGCGGCACCGCGGGAATGCCGCTGCCGAAGGTGGGCGTGTTGAGAACGGAGGCGAACAATGCCGCACCGCCGCGCAGCGCTTTGCCGTTTACATGCACCGTCAGCTGCCACAGGCGCAGATTAACAAGCTCACGCAGCGTTGCCAGCAGATAGCGCTGCCTACCACGCAACCACGTTGGACCTTGCAACGCGCGCAGCGCAACGGCCGAATCGAACCCGGACGTGCAACTGGACATAAACGGCGTGTTGCGACCGTGCATCGTCAGCATACCCACGTCCACCGCCGTCGAGGCCGCCGTGAGCGCGTGGGATAGTGCCGCCTGCCACGGCATGCCGTGAATTCCGAGCGCACGCGCCACGTCGTTACCGGTGCCGAGTGGCACGATGCCGAGTTCGCGACCGCTGCTCACTAATGGCGGCAGGGTGCGATTGATGGTGCCGTCACCGCCGACCAGAATGATGCGCTGAGCCACCGGCGTGTCTTTGATCAGCGCGTGTGCCGCAGCGACAGACTCGGTGACCACCAACCGCGCGCCCGGATGTTTGGTGCGCAAAAACGCGCGAATGTGCGGCTCAAGCGGCAGCGTTCTGCCGCCATTGGCGTAGGGGTTTAAAAGTACCAAGGCTGAAATCATTGCACACGAGTATAGGGAAGCACCGGTAGCATTGCGCTCGAACCCTATGGAGACACCCAATGATTCTTGAAGTCGCGGACATCCGCATCCCAGTTGGCAAGAACGCCGAATTCGACGCCGCCATTCAACACGGCGTGGCGACCGTAGCCAGCAAAGCGAAAGGCTTTCGCGGCTACAAAATCAACAAAGGCGTAGAGTCGCCCGAGCGGTATTTGCTGATGATTTACTGGGACACGCTGGAAGATCACACCGTGGCGTTTCGTCAAGGGCCGCTGTTCCCCGAATGGCGCGCGATTGTTGGGCCGTTCTTTGCGCAACCACCGGTGGTCGAGCACTTTGAATTGTTGGTCGAGTCCGCCTGATTTAAGTCACTCTGCGGGCGGTGCCTGTAGCGCAAGCGTTGCGCACAGCCCGCCCGTTTCATGGTCTTTGCTTAGTGAGAAGGTCGCGCCCAACAGCTCGGCATAACGGGCAACGATGGCAAGGCCGAGACCGGAGCCGCCCTGAATGCGCTCGCTTCCTTGGCCGCGTGCCCAGCGTTGTTGCAGGCTGTTGGCCTGCTCCGGTGCAAGTCCTGGGCCGTTGTCGGCCACCGACAACAAAATGTGACCCGTTTCAATGTCTGTAACGATGCGAATGATGATGTGCGGTGGCAGGCCACTAGCGGGCACTCCATACGCCATTGAGTTGTCAAAAAAATTGGCCATGCAGCCCTTGAGCATGGTCATGTTGCCAAGCGCCACTACCGGATGATCGAGTCCGGAGACGGACAACTCGACGTGCTTGGCGCCGCTGCGAGCTAACAGGTCCGCAACGCTGTCTTCGACCATTTCATTGATGCTGACGGGCACCAGCGCCAGCTGTTCGCGGGCCTCATCGGCCAGCGCCAATGCAAGCAGTTGGTCAATTAGATGGCTCGCGCGAATTTCGCTTTTTGCGATGGCTCGAAGCTGCTCTCGCAACACGACGGGGTCATTTTGTTGCATGCCATATTCAGCCAGCGCGCGAATTCCAGCCAGCGGGTTTCGCAGCTCGTGGGCCACGTTACCAGTGAATTCGCGCTGCCCCTGAATGCCCAGATGCACGCGCTCCATCAACGCGTTGGTGGCTTCGGTCAATTGCACCACGTCTCGCGTGTCGCCACTCAGCGGGATCGCCGACAAGTCACGTGTGCCGCGGCGCTGCAGGGCCAAACGCAGGCGATTAAGCGGCTCCAGATCATGGCCAATCGCGCGCAGCAGCCAGGCGGCCAGGGCGAACAGCAGGATGGCCTGCGGCACCACGGCGTACAACAGCAAGCGCTCGATCAGTCGGGTGCGCGACACCGTAGTTTGCGCCACCAGCGTAGTCCACGACTTGGCGGCAGTTGCAGGCAATGTCACCACCCGAACGGCAAAGCCTTGATGCGCGCGGTCACTAAAATTGAAAGGGCTGCTGGTCAATTTAATTTTTCCTGCGTCAATGGTCGTTGCGCCGTCGAGCGTCGCGTCAAACAGGCCAGTGTGACCTGCCAACAGCGTGCCGTCGATTCGCTGCACGGCAAAATAAACCCGCTCTGATTGATCGAACAACAGCGACGCTAACTCGCGCGACGACAAGTCAAGCGTTGGCTCACCGTTCTGCATGCGCACATGGGCCGAGAGCGCATAGGCGTCGTCGAGCAGCGCACGATCAAACGCTTGCAGCGTAAAGTAGTGGGCCGTGCTCACTGTGACCGCAGTACCCAGACACCACACGAAAAAGAGCGGCGTCAGTACATGCTGCAATAGCCGTTGCCGAAGCGTTGCCAACGGCCGCACGCGAACCTCTGCTTCGTCAACAACCACGGGTTAAGCCTCAACTTCAAGTAGGTAGCCGAGGCCACGCAAGGTGCGGATGGTGGCACCGCTGCCCTGCAATTTGCGGCGCAGTCGAGAAATAAAAGCCTCCAGTGCGTTGTCGCCCAACGCATCATCAAAGCTTGACAGCTTGTCAGACAGCAATCGTTTGCTGACGACGCGTCCCGGCTTCGACGCCAGTTCCCACAACACTTCGAACTCGCGAGCCGGCAGATCAAGCGGCATGTCCCCGATGAAGAAACGACGCATCGAACGATCAAGCGCGAGCTGCCCCACCTCAACACGATCCTTGCCGCCCTGCGAACGCCGCACCAGCGCACGCAGACGCGCTTCCACTTCAGACAGTTCAAACGGTTTACCCACGTAGTCGTCGGCCCCCGCGTCAAGTCCGGCGATGCGTTCCTCGGTGCGATTTCTTGCAGTGAGCACCAGCACCGGTGTCGCGTCACCCCGTCTCCGCGCGTTTCTGAGCGCGCTCAAACCGGAGCCATCAGGCAGGTTGAGATCGAGCACCACTGCGTCGTAGGGCTGCAACGTCCAGAACGATTCCGCTTCGGCACAAGTTGCCGCGGCATCCACGCGATGACCGGCCTCGGACAGGCTCCGCGACAGTACATCGCGCAACACCGCGTCATCTTCAACGATCAAAAAGCGCATAGATCACCAACGTCAAAAGCAGGCAAAAAAAGGTCAGGCTAGGGTCAGGCGGGCAAGGCGATATTGTGGGCCAAGAGGAACAGATGATAAACATTAGACACACTGCAGTGCGCCACTTGTTGTGCGTGGTGCTTTCTGCATCGGCGGGATCGGCCATCGCGCAGCCAATCGCCTACACACCCACGCTGCGTGAGGTTCTACAGGCAGTCAATCAAAGCACCGAGGTGCGCATTGCGCGGCAAGCGCAAACGGGGGCCGAAGCGGACGTGCTAACGGCGGATCATGCGCCGCTACCCGTGTTGTCGTCCAAACTGTCACAAATTGACTTGCAGAACGGTCTGGGCGCGGGTGACTGGATCGGGCGTAAACGCATTGATAAAGGCGTTGGTCTCGACTGGACCTATGAGCGTGGTGACAAGCGCGCATTGCGCACCAACGCTGCCCAGCGCACCGTTGCCGCGACCGCCGCCGAAGCGCAAGAGGCCGTGCTGCAACAAATGTTGACCGCGCAGGCGGCCTACTACGACTGGCTTGCGGCGCGCGAGCGCGTGCAGTTGGTCGTGTCGCTGGCCGAAGCAGGACGCGAGGCGGTGCGGGCTGCGCAGACCCGGCTCAAAGCGGGGGATTTGTCGCAACAAGATACTTCACGCATCGAAATCGATGCGGCGCGGGTTGCGGCGGACAAGCAGTCGGCACAACTCGATCTTTCGCGGGCGGTGCTGGCGTTGTCAAAAGTATTAAATCGCGCCGATATCGCGGCAATTCCTGCAGGCAACATTGCGTGGCCGGAGTTGCCGAACACTGCCGCGCCCGCTGCGCCTTCCACTGAAATTGGCAACGCGTCTGCCGCTGCGGCAATCAATGCCCGTGCTGACGTGCGCGCTGCGCGGGAACGCATCAACGCGGCAAAATTTACACTCGATGGTGCCTACGCGTTGCAGAAAACCGATCCGACTATCGGTATTTCGTTTGATCACTATCCGGGCACATCAACGCGCCTCATTGAACTGCGAGTGCAGATTCCTTTGACCTGGGGCTACAGTTACCAAGGCGAGAAGGCGCGCGCTCAATCTGATTTACGGCAAGCGGAGTTAACTGAAGAGCGGGTATTGCGCGACGCTCGTGCCGAACTCGCGCGCTTGTACGAAGAAGCCGACTCGCTCACCCAGCGCACCACCGCTTTCGAGACCGACATCGTGCCTCGCGCCGCACAAGTGGCCAGCCAGGCCGAGTTTGCTTACCGTCGCGGCGCGTTGTCATTGATTGACCTGCTCGATGCGCGCCGCATCTTGCGCACCACCCAACTTGAAGTGCTGGTGGCACGCACTGATCTGGCCAAAGCGCGCACTGCACTGCTGCTGCGCACCGCGCCAGAGTTGCTTGTTCGCTAACAACCTTTTTCTACCTGACTGCATCATGGCATCTCTTCGTTTCAATCTTGCTCTTTCATTGCTTACCACTGCGGGTCTGCTGGCACTTTCCGGCTGCTCGGAGCCTGTGCCACCCGCGCCCGACGCCGCAGCCGCGGTGTTGCAAGGCAATCAATTGCGCTACCCAGCGGGGCACCCCCAGCTTGCGCTGTTGACTACGGTGGACGTGCGTCCGTCAACGGCGGTGGCCATTGATTTGCCGGCTCGACTGACCTGGAATGAATCGCGCACGCAGCGAATTTTTCCGGCATTTGCGGGACGCGTGACGGCTATTCGCGCCGACGTCGGACAAAGCGTTAAAGCTGGGTCGATTCTCGCGTTGATGGCCTCACCAGATTTCGGGCAGGCACAGGCCGACGCGGCGCGAGCAGCGGTTGATGCGCAGCTCACCCAAAAAAGTCTGGCGCGACAAAGCGAGTTGCTGGCGGCGGGCGTGATTGCGCGCCGCGAATTCGAAACGACCGAAGCGGAGGCTGCACGTGCCCAGACTGAAGTCACGCGGGCGCAGGCGCGCTCCAAACTCTATGGTGGCGGTAGCGGTTTCAATCAGCAACTGGGGCTCATCACTGGCATCAATGGCATCGTTGTCGAACGCAACCTGAATCCCGGTCAGGAGCTTCGCCCCGACCAATCAGGCGCAGGCGTTCCCCCGCCCTTTGTGGTGTCCGATCCCACGTCGCTTTGGGTGCAGATTGATGCTCGCGAAAGAGACGTCGCCAGCTTGCGTGCGGGCTCTACGTTTGAGCTGATCGTTCCGACCCTGCCAAACGAAAAATTTGTCGGTAAGGTGGTCACCAGTGGCGACGCCATTGACCCGACCACGCGCACCATCAAAGTTCGCGGCGAAGTGGCTAATCCGGATCGTCGGCTGAAAGCGGAAATGCTCGCCACGGCGCGCCTGGAACGGCATTTGGGCGGAGGGCTGTTGATCCCCGCGTCGGCGGTGGTGCTGCGCGGCACGCAACACACCATTTATGTGCAAACAGGTTTGGGCATGTTTGAGCCTCGCGAAGTGCGCATTAGCTATCAGGACAGTAAGCAGGCAGTGGTTGCGCGAGGGCTTGAAGCTGGCGATAAAGTGGTGAGCGAAAACGTATTGTTGCTGGAGCGGCAATTCGCGCTGTCCCGTGAGGCTGGTGCTGGCAAAGAGTTAGCGAGCGAAACGGCGCCCAAGGCTGACACGGCGATGCCCGCGACCCTTGCCACTACCGCCACCAAGAGCACGGGCAACGCCATACCCCTCTCCCTGGCGCCGAGAGCGGCAACGCCGGACGCGGCGAAGTAGTTATGAAGCGTCTCGTTACTTTCGCGTTGACCCAGCCGGTGCTGATCATGCTGGCCACGCTGCTGTTCGTGCTTTCTGGCGTGATGGCCTATAAAAACCTTTCGGTCGAGGCATTTCCGGACGTCACCGATACCCAGGTCACCATCATTGCCCTCTATCCCGGACGCGCAGCGGAGGAGGTTGAGAAGCAGGTCAGCCTACCGATCGAGGTCGCCGTGTCAGGGCTTCCCAACGCGTTACGAGTTTCGTCGCACACGCAGTTCGGGCTGTCCTACACAATCATTACTTACGACGACAAGGCCGAAGTTTCGCAGGCACGGCAGCAGGTCACTGAGCGCCTGCGTGGCATCGATTTGCCGACCGGTGTTGATGCCACCATTGCACCGAACGCGACTCCGGTGGGCGAAATCATGCGTTATCGCTTACGCGGCGACGGCTTTACAACCACCGACCTGCGCACCCTCCAAGATTGGGTGGTCGAGCGCGGCATCCGTCAGGTTCCGGGCGTGGCTGATGTAGTAGGAATGGGCGGCGCGATCAAGCAGTACGAAGTTCAGCCCGATCTGGACAAGCTGCGTGCCTACAAGTTGACGTTTCAAAACCTGCTCGACGCGTTGGGACGCGGCAACTCTAACGCTGGCGGAAGCTATGTGTCGCAAGGCGCGCAGCAGTTCACCATTCGCGGCATAGGATTGCTGCGGTCGGTGGACGACATCGGGCAGATCGTGCTGGCCTCACGCAGCGGCACGCCGGTGCTAATTCGCGATGTCGCGCAGGTGACGATAGGTGCGGTTCCGCGCCTCGGCGTGGTCGGTCAGGACGATGACGACGACGTGGTGACCGGGATTGTCATTATGCGCAAAGGCGAGAACCCGAGCGAAGTGTTGAAGGGCGTGAAGGCGAAGATCGCAGCGCTTAACGTCAAGGGCTTGCCGCCCGGTGTGCAGATCGTGCCTTTCTATGACCGAACCTGGCTCATGGGAAAAACGCTGGCCACCGTGTTCCGCAATTTGGTTGAGGGCGCGTTGCTGGTCTCGGTCGTGTTGTACGTGTTCTTGTCCAACGTGCGGGCCAGTTTGGCCGTTGCGGTGGTCATTCCGCTTGCGTTGTTATCAACTTTTCTTGGCCTGAAATTTATGGGGGTGCCCGCCAATTTGCTTTCGCTCGGCGCGATGGATTTCGGCATCATCGTTGACGGCGCGGTGATCGTTATTGAAAATATTCTTGCCCGGCTTGCCATGCGCGGTGAAGGCATGAGCGACGAAGAACGGCGCACCGTTATCGCAGACGCCACCAACGAGGTGGGCCGACCGACGCTGTTTTCGATGCTCATCATCATCGCCGCGCACATTCCAATCTTTGCGCTGCAGCGACACGAGGGCCGCATTTTTCAGCCCATGGCGCTGTCAATTACTGCTGCGTTGATCGGGGCGCTTATCTTCTCGTTGACCCTCGTTCCTCTGCTTGCTTTCTGGACGCTGCGCAAAGGTGTACCGCATCACGATAACCGCCTGGTTGCGTTTTGTAAGCGCGTCTATTCGCCGGTGCTGAACTGGGCGCTTGAAAATCGTTCGAAGGTGGTTGCGATCGGTCTCGCTTCTTTTGCGCTTGCAATTTTCAGCGCGAGCCGCCTTGGGTCCGAGTTTTTGCCAGAGCTTGATGAAGGTACCATTTGGGTCAACGTGCAGTTGCCGCCGACGGTGTCAACCAAAGAGGCGATTCGCGTCATGGCCGCGGCGCGCAAGGCACTTCACACCGTGCCCGAGGTGGGCTCCGTGGTGTCAAAAGCAGGACAGCCTGAAGATGGAACGGACCCCAAGACCATCAGCCAAGGCGAGATATTTGTTGATTTGAAGCCGGTGGAGCAATGGCGGAAGGGCTACACCAAAGAGCGCCTGCTGGAAGAGATGAATCAAGCGGTCTCGGCAATCCCGAGTCTCGAACCTAGCTTCTCGCAGCCGATTCGCGACAACGTGCTTGAATCGATCTCGCAAATCAAAGGCCAGATCGTCATCAAAATTGCCGGTGATGATCTCTCAGAAATGAAGACGACGGCGCAAGCCATTGAGCGGGAAATTAAGCAGGTGCAAGGCGTGTTCCGCGCCGAGATTGATCGTACCGGGGATGTGCAGCAGTTGCTCATTGAGATCGACCGGCCACGCGCGGCGCGCGCCGGCCTTAACGTGGGCGATGTGCAGGATGTCATCGAAGCCGCGCTCGCCGGAAAAGCGGCGACCCAGCTTTGGGAGGGCGAGCGTAAGTTCGCAGTCGCGGTGCGGCTACCCGAAGCGCAGCGTGCGCCGTCGAGTCTCGCCGCGATTCCAATAGCCACGCCAGACGGCGGCTATGTGACGCTGGGTGCAGTGACCAGTATTCGCGAATCAACCGGAGCGATGGACATCGCGCGGGAGACAGGGCGCCGCACTATGGCCATCGGCATATTCATCAAGGGTCGAGATATGGGCTCGGTGGTCGCGGACATGCAGGCGCGCATCGCAAAAAACGTTAAATTGCCGAACGACCAGACGATTACTTGGTCGGGCGAATTTGAAAATCAGGAACGCGCCATGAAGCGTTTGGCGCTGGTAGTGCCAATTTCAGTCTTGCTGATTTTTGTGTTGCTGTTTAACGCGTTCGGCTCGTTCAAGCGCGCCGCACTCATCATTGTCAACGTGCCACTGGCGCTGGTCGGTGGGTTCGTGGCGCTGTGGCTATTGTCGATTCCGTTGTCAGTGTCGGCGGCCATCGGCTTCATCGCGCTGGCGGGGCAGGCGGTGCTCAATGGCGTGGTGATGGTGTCGGTGTTTCAACAGTATGAGGCGGACGGCAAATCGGTGACCGAGGCTGTGCGCGAGGGCTCTCTAGCGCGATTGCGTACGGTGTTGATGACGGCGTTGTTGGCTGCACTCGGATTGTTACCCATGGCGCTGTCGCACGACATCGGCGCGGAAACGCAGCGCCCACTAGCGATCGTGGTGATCGGTGGCTTGTTCACCGCGACGCTACTGACGCTGGTCGTGTTGCCTGCGCTGTATGTGTCGTGGTTTTCTCCGAAACCTGCGTCTGCTAAGAAGCCGGTGCTCAGCAGCAGCAGCAGCAGCAGCGGTAGCAGTCCCGTCTAATGCTCGAGGGTGCGGGATCGGTCTAAAACCGAGTCCCGACACTCAACCGCCACGCATTGTCGGTGCTGAAGTTGGTGTGTGGGTCGTACGCGACACGAACGAAGAATTGTGGCCAGTCGTAGGTCACACTGCCACCAACTTTGCTGATATGCTGGCCGTCCACCAGTCCGCGCTTGTAGAGCAGGTCTAGCGTCAAGCGCTCCTTGCCTGCCAGTGGTGTGCGCGACGTCAGGTGAAAGTGCTGCTGATCGGGGTTCTGTCGGTTGTCACGAATGTAGGACGCCAGGTAGCTCTGTCCGCTCTCGGCGCGGTAACCTGCAAGCATTGACCATGAGTCGTTCGGGTCAAAATTGAGGTTGTAATACGGGCGCAGATTGGTGCGCCCCAAGCCCGCGCCGACGATCCAGTTTTCGCCGGTTTCGAGGTTGAGGCTGCCGCCGACAAAACCACCTGATGCCACCTGAACCGACGGCTGAATTCGAATGGTGTCGCCGAAGCTTTTGTCCCAGCCAGCGCGCCACTGACTTGCGTCCAATCGCGGCGCGCGGAAGTAGCCCAGCCACAGGTTGCCGTAGTCAGAGCTGTGACGAATATTGGCGTCGACGCCAACGCCGTTTTCGCTGAATTTAAAGACGCCCGCTGTCAGCTTGAAAGCCGGAGAAGGCGTGTCGTCCGCGCGGGCCGCAGTCAACGGCGCAATTGCCATTGCGCACGCGGTGAGCAGTGCTAGCCGCGCCAAACGGTCGCTACATAGTGTGTTCATAAAGATCTCGTTAATGTTGAAGAAACACTTCGCGTTCGCGATGCCACTCGTTTTCCGCATCTTCACGAATGATGGTGACGCTGCGCATCAGGTCGCGAAAGCTTTCGCGGGTCACCACGGTCGCAGCGCGACTTAACGACTCAAACTGATTGGGTTGCAGCGCTTTAGCAAGCGTGATGTGTGGGGCGAAATCAAATTCGGGCCGTAAAAATTCGGCCAGCGGGCCGCGATACAAGCGGTCATGCATCTCGACCATTGCGTCCGCTCCGACCTGCGCAGCGACGCCGATAAATTCGTTTTGTGCCGACCAAAATCCTTGCATGACCACGGGAAAGCAGGGCCACGAGCGCAGCACTTTTTGCGCGTGTGCGGCCAGTTGGTCAAGCGTCAGCCGCGAGTGGAACGGAAACACCAGCATCACGTGTGGCGGCAATGCCTGCCCTAACGGATCATGAGTGCCGCGAAAGCGGTCAATGACAACCTGATTAGCGAACTGCGGAAACCAGACAATTGCGCGACGCGGCAGCGACGGACGCAGGATGTAGGTGAGTTTTTTGCGCGCCACTACGCATTCATACCGCAGTGGCGGGTTTGCA
>JACMNN010000145.1 GCA_014378555.1 Burkholderiales bacterium
AACAATGAAATCCCTGTATTCGACCAGCGCGCAACGAGTCAAAGCCCCACCGATGACGCATTCCACGCAACGCCCTAGAAAGCGGTTTTTCTAAGCTCGGTGCCCCAATCGCTCGGAAATGGCCCTCGCTGTCGCCAGCACGTCGCGAGCGATTGGACTGGCCCAAGTAACGTCAAACTCCGCGGCTGATCCAAGTGCCGTCAGCGCCAGCGCGATTTCGCCGTTGTGATCGAACACCGGCGCGGAAAACGCGTTGACGCCGGGCACCGGGTTGCCTTGCGCCCGTGCCAACCCGCGCAGGCGAACTTGCGCAAATTCGGACGCCAACGCGGTGAGCGACTTCGCCGCACCCGCGCGCTGTTTGCTGTCAGTGAAGGTGGCGGTCAGCGCGGCGTCAATCGCTGCGGGCGCCGCGTACGCGGCAAAAACGTAACCTGTGGCCGTTTGTGTGAGCGCCATGACCGTACCGGTGCGCATGTTGACGTGGATTGGCCGCACCGATTGTTCAAAACGCACGATGGTCGGGCCGTAGTTGCCCCACACCGCAATGGCAGTGGATTGGCCGGTGCGTCGGCTTAGGCCACCCATTTCTGCAGTGGCGATTTTGACGGCATCAAGACGATTCAGGCTCACCAGTCCTAGCTGCAGCGCCAGCGGACCGAGGTCGTAGCGCCCCGTGATGGCGTCCTGCTCAATCATTCCGAGTTTGCAAAAGCTCACCAGATAGGCGTGTGCTTTGGCAGCGGGCATATCGGAGGCCTCGGCCATTTCCTTCAACATCATCGCGCCACTGCTACGTGACAGCGCGTGCAACAAGCGCCCCCCCACGTCAATGGATTGAATGCCGCGCTGCAGTTTTGCCATAAAGTAAACATTTGTTATTAACGAACCGATTTACTTTTAGCGAACTGCGGGCTAGCATGCAAGCAAATCTTTCCTAACTTGAGCGGCACTATGTCAACCCAAAAAAAATTCGCATCGCATGCCGATCTCGAAGTCAAAAAAGTAACTTTCGACAAACTCTCTGACAACGCCTACGCCTACACCGCCGAGGGCGACCCAAACACCGGAATCATCATCGGCGATGACTGCGTCATGGTGATTGACACACAGGCCACACCGATCATGGCGCAAGACGTGATTGCCCACATTCGCACCGTGACCGACAAGCCGATTAAGTACGTGGTGCTATCGCACTATCACGCGGTGCGCGTGCTTGGCGCTTCGGGCTATAAGCCGGAGCACATCATTGCCAGTCACGACACGTTTGATCTGATCGTTGAGCGCGGCGAGCAAGACAAGGCCAGCGAGATTGGCCGTTTTCCGAGACTATTTCAGGCGGTCGAATCGGTACCACCGGGGATGACCTGGCCGACCATGACGTTCAAAGGTGAGATGACGCTGTGGCTTGGCAAGCTGGAAGTTAAATTGCTGCAAGTCGGTCGCGGCCACACTAAGGGCGACACCATTGTGTGGATCCCATCGCAGAAGGTTTTGTTCTCTGGCGATTTGGTGGAGTTTGATGCCACGCCGTATGCGGGTGATGCCTATTTCGAAGACTGGCCCGCAACGCTCGACGCACTGGCAGCAATGAACGCATCGAGTCTAGTGCCCGGTCGCGGTGCTGCGCTAAAGACGCCTGAGCAGGTGGCCGCAGGGCTGCGTGGCACACGAGATTTTGTGTCAGACCTCTACGCCTCGGTGAAGGCAGGCGCGGCGGCTGGCAAAGATCTAAATAGCGTGTATCGCGAAACGGTGGCACGGATGAAACCCAAGTACGGCCATTGGGTTATTTTTGATCACTGCATGCCGTTTGACGTGACCCGCGCGTACGATCTAGCCACCGGCCACGCCGATCCGCGCATCTGGACCGACAAGCGCGATCAGGAAATGTGGGCAGCGTTAGAGGGTTAGCAAAAATGAGTGCTTGCCTGAGTTGGCCCCTACTCCTCTGCGAGAAATTTCTCGGCAAGCGCGTAGGGTGGGCACCCCGTGCCCACCAATCGTCGACCAACCTATCCTCTCCGCGTGGCAACGCCAAAGTGGGCACAGACAGCGCCCCCAACGACAACCGCACAGCGGAATAATCTACCGTGGACTACCAAGCCAAACGCTTCGCCCACACCCGCCGCGCTGACCAAAACGCAGGGGC
>JACMNN010000146.1 GCA_014378555.1 Burkholderiales bacterium
AGCAACACCTCAATCAGCCCTGATCGGAGCGGCAATCCGAACCTGAAGCCAGAACGCGCCAACGGAATCGACCTCGCGTTCGAGCGCTACCTTGCGTCCGGCGGCGTGATGTCGGTCAATGTATTTGTGCGCGACATTAAGGATTTGATCCGGAACGTCAGCGCGCTTGAAACCGTGTCGTGGGCGCCAGTGCCGCGCTATGTCAATCGACCGCAAAATTTGGGCAAGGCGCGCGTTGCAGGCGTCGAGTTTGATTCCAAATTTCAGCTGCGCGAGTTGATGGACAACGCGCCGCCACTGAGCCTGCGCTTCAATCTGAGTATTTATGATTCGAAAGTCGAGGCAGTGCCTGGCCCGTACAACCGCATCGACGGCCAGCCCCGTGCATCGGGCAACTTGGGCGGCGATTACAAATTCGGCAGCATGCCGGTCACCGTGGGTGGCAACTTTGGCTGGACGCCTGCCTACACCACGCAGCAAACCGCTGCCGCGGCGCAAGCGGTTTCGACCAAGCGCGTGTTCGACGCATACGCGCTGTGGACGGTGAACCCCACCACCAAGTTTCGGCTGTCGCTATCGAACATCGGCCCGCTAGATAGCTTAAGCACAACCACCGTAATCGAAGGTGGCCAGCGCCAAGTGGTGGTCAGCAATGGCCGTACTGATATGTCGGTGGCGTTGCGACTGGAGATGCGGCTTTAGGGACGAGGCTTCGTCGAAATGGCAGAGAGTCGACAGTTAACCAAACAGCCCGCAAAGCCCCACCACTCAACTTGCCCGCGATTGAAGATGGAGGCGTCTATCCTTAAAGTGGCGGCAGGGTGCTTAGAAAAAACACGAATTTATCAACGTGTCATCCTGAATGAAAAGCGAAGGATCATGCGACAGGCAAAGATTTCAATGACTTACAACCGTCCTCGCATAGGAACTGATCCTTCGCTGCGCTCAGGATGACATGTCTGCCATATACGGCATTAAATAAAAAAATTAGATAGTATTACGCCATATATGGCGTAATATGTGCATAATCTGTTGATGCTCGACAGCCTAACCCTCGGTCAATTCTGCAAGACATCACGCAAAGCGGCGGGGCTGACGCTAGCGGACTTTTCTGTGCGCACCGGAATTCCTGTGCGCAGCTTGGCGCGGATTGAGGCGGGAGCGCCGGAAGCGCCGATGGGACGCGTTTTGTTGGTTTTGCAATCGCTGGGCTACGGGCTCACGGTCGCACCGTTGTCGCGGCCGGCGCTCGAGTCGCTTGCAACGCTCTACGACGAACCCGACGACCGTGATGACTCCGTACTGAGTGCCGCCGCGCGTTCGCGTATCCGTTAATGCAACGAATAGTGCGGCTCTATGTGCATGTGCCCGATTATGGCTCGGGCATTTTGGAACACGCGGGCCAGCATGTGTTTGCCTATGACCATGCGCTGCTCGGCGAGCCTGATGCGGCCATTTCACTCACCATGCCGATGCGCTTGCCTAGTTATCAAAGCACGCCGATGTTGCCTGCGCTGCAAACGTTTATGCCGGAGGGCTTCATCGCGGATCGCATTCGTGAACGTTTTGGCAAAACCATCAAGATGAACGATATGGCCTTGCTCGCGCTCTCAGCGGGCGACGCTATCGGACGCTTGCGAGTAAGCATGCAGCGAGAAAGCCTGCCGCAAACCGGTGCGGTGCAGCTTAAAGAGTTACTGGCCGATCAGGGTAATCGAGATTTGTTTGCCGATTTGTGTGAGCGCTATTTGTTTAGCTCGGCGGTAGCCGGTGTGCAGCCAAAAGTGTTGCTCAGTGCTGAACGTGTTGCTGCGGAATACTCGCGCGGTGATGACCACAAAATGAGTCTCGTTGACCGTGCCACAGTTCGTGCCGCGCAGTATCTTGTTAAGGCGGGCGACGGCGAGCATCCTGATCTTGCTTCTAACGAGTTTCATTGTTTGAGCATCGCGAGAAATGCTGGACTCGAGGTGCCAGAATTTTGGTTGTCGGAAGATCAAAAACGGCTGGTCATTGAGCGCTTTGATCGGCAGAGCGGCGTTGTTTTGGGTTTTGAAGATATGGTGAGTTTGCAGGGTAAGCAGAACGCAGACAAATACGACGGCAGCATCGAGAACGTCGCGAAAGCAATTCGGCTAAACGCATCACCCGCGCACGTTCAATCGTCGTTGGCGGCGTTGTTTGCGTCTGTCACGCTGTCGGTCATGCTGCGCAACGGTGATGCACACCTTAAAAATTTCGGTCTTTTGTATTCGAGCCCGACGAGCAGTGATTGCCGCCTATCTCCGGTGTACGACATCGTCACTACAACACTGTATTTGCCGAACGACCGCATGGCACTGAGCCTTGCGCGAGACCGCGGTTGGCCGACGGACGCGACCTTGATTAAGTTCGCACGCGAGGTATGCCTGGTTCGGGCACCCGACGACGTGTTGGCGCGAATTGCTGAGGCGATCACGGACTACGCGCCCACGCAGGCAGCAGCGGTCTGGCGCCGGCAAAGGCAAGCGTTGGCGCCGCAGTTTCGCGATGTGGGTGCAATTTAGCAAACGAGTGGAGTTTTTGCGCAGCCGCTACGCGTTCGATATGCCGCCTACAATGGGTTATGGCAACGCTTAAAAAAACACTTCTTCTGACCGGCGCATCGCGCGGCATTGGCCATGCGACGGTCAAGCATTTTCACGCGGCAGAATGGCGGGTGATCACGGTGTCGCGGCTACCGTTTGACAAGATTTGCCCATGGCCGCAGGGCGAAAAAGACCACGTTCAAATGGATTTGAACGACATGGCCGGCTATCCCGACGCCATCGCGCAAATCAAAGAAAAGCTCGCGGCGCCTGAAACCGGCGGCAAACTCAGCGCCTTGGTAAACAACGCGGGCATGTCGCCAAAGATTGATGGCAAGCGCATGGGTGTGCGTTCCACGGATCTTGCGGTTTGGCAGAACGTGTTCAACGTAAATCTTTTTTCGACGGCGTTGCTGTCAAGCGGCCTGTTCGATGAATTGAAAGCCGCGCAGGGAAGCATCGTCAACGTCACCTCGATTGCGGGCGTCAAGGTGCATCCGTTTGCTGGCGCTGCGTATGCTGCGTCGAAGGCGGCTCTGGCCGCGTTGACCCGCGAAATGGCGTTTGATTTTGGGCAGTACGGCATTCGTTGCAATGCCATTGCTCCGGGCGAAATTGACACCGCGATTCTTTCGCCAGGTACCGACGATATCGTCGAAAAAGTCATTCCGATGAAGCGTTTGGGCAGGCCGTCTGAAGTGGCACAGTTGATTTACTTTTTGTGTACGCCGCCTAGCTCCTACGTCAATGGCGCAGAGATTCATGTCAACGGTGGTGAGCACGTTTGATGTCTGGGATGTTCGGGCGTGATGCCTGCCTGACGCCCGCCCGAGCCAGACATTCCGCGTTGCTTGGCGCTTTTGTCATCTAGATGATGCTCTGGCGCGCGCTCCGTCGCTTCCTGAAAGGCGACGGACTGATTTATGCCGGCTATCTGGCTTTTCTGTCGCTGCTTGCCTTGTTGCCCGCCCTTGGAGTGCTGTTCTGGCTATCGCAACAGAGCACGATCATCCACACCGCAGACGCTGCATTTCGTGCTTTTTTGTTCACCAATTTGTTCCCCGATACCGCGAAACAAGTGGTTTCTGTTGTCGACAAACTGCGCTCCAATGCGCGCGGCTTGGGCATCACTGGAGTGACGATTATCGCCGCCGACTTGTTGCTAAAAGCACTGGCCCTGCACGCGGCAGTAGATCGAATTTGGGGTTCGGCCCGGCGCAGCATCTGGGGTTTCGTTCGCGGCGCATCCATCGTGTTGATATTTGTGCCGGTAGTGATGGGCGTCCTGTTTTGGTTAATCCGGCTTACTGAAAAATTCTTTGCCAACTTGATGCCGTCATTGCGTTCGCCGATTGAGACGATATTTGATCCGATTGAAATCGGTGTGCCGCTGATCGCTGCGCTGACTTTGATTTATCGCTGGGTGCCTGCTCGGTTGAACGCTTGGTCGTCGCCGCTGGCCTCGGCGTTATTGGTCACGCTGTTGATTGAGGTTGCACGCTATGTGATCGTGAACTACTTCGCGCAAATTCAGCAGCTTAAGTCGTTGTACGGCGCGTTCATTGCGTTTCCAGTACTCATGGTGACGCTGTTCGTGCTGTGGGCGTTGGTGCTCTACGGCGCAGCGCTCGTAGCAGAGGGGTTTGGCAGCAAAGTGCGTTTACCAGCACGCGTCAAGAGCGCTGCTCGAAACGGCAAGCCACCGCACGCCACGTCAAAAAAAGTTTCAGCTACTTGAGTGCGGTGTAGCCGGGCAGTTTCGCCGCCTCAACACGAAGCGCGGCCGTAAGCTTCAGCACACTCGGATGCTGCCGAGTTTCAGTTCGCCCTGCGATGCGATAAGTCTCAGTTGCCAGTGGCACAAAATGCAGCTTGAACTGCGCCGCCGCAGTGCGCAACCCCGGCCCCGCGTCGGCCGCACCCGCTGCGATGGTCGCCGCCACCGCTTGATGGGTGAACTCCTCGTGCCCATAGCCGGAAATGGACGTGGCCACCATACCTGCCTCCGCTAGCAACGAATCGAGCAGCACCCGGGTGCCCGATCCGCGTTGCCGGTTGACGAAGCGCAAACCGGGATACGCAAGATGGGCAAGCGTTTTCACTTTCGATTTGAATCGTGGCGCAACGATCAACCCTTGCTCGCGCTCCATTAAGGCGACGCTCCAGAAGTCAGTGCTTTCTTCAACGCGACTCCACAGCGCGTTTGCCTGCGAATCTTTGCCTGCGTTTGTTGCCGTAGCCGACGCCGTTGCTGTGCTGTGGTGATAACCCGCGAGGTCCGCGTCGCCACGCAAGAGCGCGCGAATGCACTCCACACTGCCTGCGTTGGCCATGTGAATTGCATCCTGAATTTGCACAGCGACTGACGGGGCTCCCGACACCTTGGCAGCTGTGTTTGCTGACGTATCAAACACTTTTGCCAGCGCATAGTCATGGCTCGCGATTAAACGAAGCAACGGTTGATCGCGCAGTGCTCTTGCCAGATCCGCGGACAATGCGCTGACACGCTCGGTCGAGGGGGGCGAAAATAATTCATCATGACGTTCGAGTGCCGCCAACAACGCGCGACCCTTGCCCGTTAAATGAGTGCCACGCCCTCGCGCTTTACCGACCAGTTTGCAGCCGAGCGCGGCGTCGAATGTGAGCAATCGTCCCCACAACGTCCGGTACGTAACGCCGAGTGACTGCGCGGCGTTAGTGATGGATTGGGTGTCGGCGAGCGTGCGCAAGCTGCGTTTTAGTTCGCGCAAGTCGACACGCAATTCCCCCAAAACCACATCCGCTTGAACAGAAAAACTGATGTGCGGAGACGAAAGTTTAGGCATCTAAACGTGCGAAAAATTGCAATACATTAGGAACGTAATTACATATTAAATTTGCGCAGTTTGCAAACGACAAAATACACGCTGAGTATGTTGTTAAATCGGTGGTCCAGATGAGCGTCAAGAGTAGGGTAGAACGTCAGCGATTTGGCGTGCAGGCCTATCGGCGTGCGCCTGCTGCCATCCTTACGTGCGCAGTTTCGTTCCGGCTAGCAGAGATCAACAACGCGCAAGAGGTGGCGCAGATCATGTTGATAACGCCTGACTCTGACTCGTTTAGATCCATATTGCAGTGAGCGTATTCGCCGATGCATTGGTTGCAGCAGGGCAACTGCTGTTAACCGCCGACGCCTCACTGGGCGACATCACCCTGTTGTCACTGCGGGTAAGTGCAACGGCCACGTTGATTGCTGCGTTGCTCGGACTGCCGCTCGGCGCGTGGGTCGCGCTGACCGGCAGTCGCCTACGCTTGCCAACGCTGGTGGTGCTTAATGCGTCGATGGGCCTGCCGCCGGTGGTGGTCGGTCTGGTGGTGTATTTGCTGCTGTCGCGTAGTGGTGTCATGGGCCCACTTGGGTGGTTGTTCACGCCGGCGGGCATGGTGATGGCACAAACGATCCTCATCACACCGATCATCGCAGCGCTTGCGCGCCAAACCATTGACGACGCGCACCTGAGCTTACGTGACTGGTTTAATTCGCTAGGACTCAGCGCAACGCAGCGAGTCGCGACGTTACTTTTTGAGGCGCGCTTTTCGCTTGCTGTGGTTCTGCTGGCGGGCTTCGGTCGTGCCATTGCTGAAGTCGGCGCAGTCATGATCGTGGGGGGCAATATCTCCGGTTCAACGCGCGTGATGACCACCACCATCGCGCTCGAAACGTCGAAGGGCGATTTGCCTTTGGCGCTTGCGCTCGGCGCCTTGCTGGTAGCGCTGGTGCTCATCATCAACGGCGCTGCACAGTGGCTGAAGTCGTGGCTGGAGCAGCAACGTGGCTGATGATGTGTTGTTGCGCTTAGGCCAAGTTTCAGTTGTCGCCGGTGGCAAGTCACTGCTGAGCAACATTAATCTCGAAATTCAGGGCGGCGAAAGTGTTGTCGTGCTGGGCGCCAATGGCGCAGGGAAAACCACGCTGCTCAAGCTGTTTAATGGGCTAGTTACGCCGACGCGCGGCACGGTGCAGGCTCCCCCAGCGAGTGATCAAGCCTTGATATTTCAACGGCCACCCTATTTAGCGCGCAGCGTGATGGACAACGTGCGCTTCGTACTGGCCATGCGCGGCGTGGTGGAGCCAGCGCGTACCGAACAAGCGCGCGCGGCGTTGGTCGCCTGCGATCTGGGCGCGATTGAATCGCGGCACGCACCCCTGCTGTCTGGGGGCGAATTGCAGCGTCTTGCGCTGGCTCGCGCGTGGGCGTGCCGGCCGAAATTGTTGCTTGCAGATGAGCCCACATCGAACCTCGCGCCAAGCGCTACGCGTGAGGTTGAGCGACTGATTCAATCGGTGCAAGCGCAAGGCACAACACTGCTGGTGACCACGCATAACGTCGCGCAGGCCAAGCGTCTCGCGCATCGAATTTTGTTTTTGGCGGACGGACAAATTGTCGAAGACCGCCCTGCCGCTGATTTTTTTGCTTCACCGCAATCTGCTGCTGCGCGGAATTATCTTGAAGGAGAGTCGCTTTGAATTTCCGCCATCGATCACTGCGATCAAATCTTGTCGTGCTGGTCGCCGTTTTACTGGGTGCCATTTCTGCACTCACGCACGCGCAGGACACCAACATCACGGTGTCATCCACCACGTCGACCGAGCAATCAGGATTGTTCGCATTTCTGCTGCCGCAGTTTCAGCGGGCCACGGGCATTACCGTCAAGGTGGTAGCGCTTGGCACGGGGCAAGCGCTCGACGTGGGCCGTCGGGGCGACGCCGATGTGGTGTTCGTACATGATCAACCTGCCGAGGAGAAGTTTGTTGCCGAAGGTGCGGGCGTGCAACGCGTTGCCGTGATGTACAACGACTTCGTGCTCATCGGCCCTGCCGACGACCCGGCGAAAGCCACCGGCAAAGACATCGCGGCCGGCTTGAAGGCGGTGTACGCGGGCAAGGCCCGGTTCGTGTCGCGCGGCGACAACAGCGGTACGCATGCAGCCGAACTGCGTTTCTGGAAGCAGGCGGGCCTAGAGCCGGCTAGCGAGAAGCCGAGTTGGTATCGCGACACGGGCTCCGGCATGGGCGCAGCACTCAACACAGCGGCAGCAATGAACGCCTACCTATTGGCAGATCGAGGCACTTGGCTCGCCTTTAAAAACCGCCAAAACTTGAGGATTATTGTCGAAGGCGACAGCGAGCTTTTTAATCAGTACGGCGTGATTTTGGTAAACCCAAAAAAGCATCCGCATGTCAAGGCGCATGCGGGGAAGAAGTTCATCGACTGGCTGGTGAGCGCAGAAGGGCAGGCTGCGATCGCTTCCTACAAGATCGGCGGAGAACAGTTATTTTTTTCGAATGCGCGGAAGTAACGGGATGGTGTGAGTGCGACCATCTGCTCCTTCTCCGGCGCAGATGAGGAGAGGTCAATGCTTGCAACGGAGGCGTGAAACGTTCGCCATAAAGCAAGTTCTTCCGATACTCGTGTCATGTCGCGCCCCTGTCACAACACTTAAGACACAATGCCAGCCAACAGCAAACTACGGGGGGCCGCATGTCGGAACATAGTCAATTTAACCTGCTGAAACAGCGCCGCTTTGCGCCGTTTTTTTACACGCAGTTTCTCGGCGCGATGAATGACAACGTGTTTAAGAACGGCATGATCATCTTCATGGCGTTTGGCGGCATGACGCTTGCGGGCATGGACGTGAATCTGCTGGTGAACGCGGCGGGGGCCGTGTTCATCTTGCCATTCGTGCTGTTCTCGGCTTTCGCCGGTCAGCTGGCGGACAAATACGAAAAGACCCGCGTGATTCGGGGCGTAAAAATTTTTGAAATTGTTGTGATGGTTTTTGGTGCAGTGGGATTTGTCACGGCAAACCTCGGCGTTTTGTTCGTCGCCTTATTTGCGATGGGCCTGCATTCCACGCTGTTCGGACCGGTCAAATACGCCATCATGCCGCAGGCTTTAGCGCGCGACGAATTGGTGGGTGGCAACGCACTGGTCGAATCGGGAACGTTTGTGGCGATTCTGGTGGGAACCATCGCCGGGGGCGTGCTGGTTGCGATGATGCCGAGCGGACCGATGATCGTGGCGGTGGCAACTATTTTTATCGCGCTGCTTGGCTATCTGGTGAGCCGTTCGATCCCTACCTCGGCGGCGACCGACCCAGCGCTGAAGCTTAACTGGAATCCTTTCACCGAGACTGCAGCCAACCTGCGCCTGGCAACAAAAAATATTGTGGTCTGGCGCTCAATGCTTGGCATTTCGTGGCTGTGGTTTTATGGCGCCATGCTGCTCAACCAGTTCGCCAATATGAGCAAAGATGTGCTTGGCGGCAACGCTGAAGTGGCAACTTTTTTACTCGCAACATTTGCGGTCGGCGTGGCCGTAGGTTCTCTGCTGTGCGAGCGGTTGTCGGGCAAAAAAGTTGAGATCGGTTTGGTGCCGTTCGGCTCGATTGGTATGAGTGTGTTCGCGATTGATCTCTACTTCGCAACCAAGGGCTTGCATCCCGTGGGTCAGTCCGGTGCGATGGAATTCATTGCCAAATCGGAGCATTGGCGGGTGGTGATCGACTTGTTTTTGCTGTCGGTCAGCGGGGGTCTATACAGCGTGCCGCTGTATGCGTTGATTCAGGAGCGATCTGACCAATCGCATCGCTCGCGCATCTTTGCCGCGAACAATATTCTCAACGCGATTTTTATGGTGGTGTCAGCGCTGCTCGCCATCGCGCTCATCAAGTTTGCGGGGTTCGGCGTGCCGCAGTTGATCCTCACCATCGCGGTGTTGAACGCCATAGTCGCGCTTTATATCTATTCGCTAACGCCAGAATTTCTGCTGCGATTTATTTGCTGGATTCTCATATCTTTTGTTTACCGGCTGAAAGTAAAAGGGCTCGAAAATATTCCGGAGAAGGGCCCGGTGATCGTCGTGGCCAATCATGTGAGTTACGTCGATGCGCTGGTCATCTCAGCGGCCTGCCGCCGACCGATTCAGTTTGTGATGGATCACAATATTTTCACAACGCCGGGCATGGCGTGGATATTTCGCCAGATGAAAGCGATTCCGATTGCCAGTGCCAAAGAAAATCCAGAGATGATGGAACGTGCGTTTCAGCGCGTCAAACAAGCGCTTGCTGAAGGCGAAGTAGTTTGCATATTTCCAGAGGGCAAGCTCACTAAAGACGGAGAGATGGGCTCGTTTCGTCCCGGTATTGAGCGGATAGTCGCGGAAACGGGCGCGCCAGTGGTGCCGCTGGCGTTGCGCGGGCTCTGGGGCAGCTTTTTCAGTCGCACCGTCAACGGCGTTGCGTTCAAGCAATTCCGTGGATTCTTTGCTCGGATCGAGCTAGTCGGCGGCGCGTTGGTGCCGGCGGGTGAAGTCAGTGCCGCGAAACTGGAAGCGGATGTACGGAAAATGCGGGGAGCGATGCGGTAGGGTTTCAGCTCCAGCGCATAAAATCAAAAAATGTCTGGAAACACTTTAGGTCACCTTTTCGCCGTCACCACATTTGGTGAGTCCCACGGTCCTGCTATCGGTTGCGTGATCGACGGTTGCCCGCCGGGAATGGCGCTTTCTGCCACTGATATTCAACCCGATTTGGATCGCCGTAGGCCTGGCACGTCGCGCCATGTAACGCAGCGCATGGAGGAAGATCGAGTCGAAATTCTTTCTGGCGTGTTTGAGGGCGTGACCACGGGCACGCCAATTGGCTTGTTGATTCGCAACACCGATCAGCGCAGTAAAGACTACGGCAACATCATTCAGACCTTCCGGCCGGGGCATGCTGATTACACCTACTGGATGAAATTCGGCCAACGCGACCATCGTGGTGGCGGGCGTTCCTCAGCGCGGCTCACCGCACCGATTGTGGCGGCGGGCGCGGTGGCAAAAAAGTGGCTGGCGGAGCGTTTCGGCGTGACAGTGCGTGGTTACTGCGCGCAGATTGGTGACGTGGCGATTCCGTTTGAGTCATGGGCTGACGTCAACGGCAATCCATTCTTTGCACCCATCACAGAAACGTCTGAAAAGCTTGTTGAGCTTGAGGCCTACATGGACGCGCTGCGCAAAAGCGGCGACAGCTGTGGTGCGAAGATCTACGTTGAGGCGACCGGTTTGCCGGTGGGCTGGGGTGAGCCAGTGTTTGATCGTATCGACGCCGATGTCGCTCACGCCATGATGGGTTTGAACGCGGTGAAGGGCGTTGAAATTGGCGCTGGCTTCGCCTGCGTCACGCAAAAAGGTACCGAGCATTCTGACGAAATTCGTGATGGTAAGTTCGCGAGCAATAACGCTGGCGGCGTGTTGGGCGGTATCTCAACCGGCCAGCCGATTACGGTGAACATCGCGATCAAGCCGACGTCGAGCATGCGTCTTGACCGCGAGACCATTGACAAGGCGGGCAACGCGGTGACGATCAACACCCATGGTCGCCACGACCCCTGTGTTGGCATTCGTGCGACGCCAATCGCGGAGGCGTTGCTGGCGCTGGTGCTCATCGATCACGCCCTTCGTCACCGCGCGCAGAATGCAGATGTCGTAGTGGCGACGCCAAAGGTCTTGTAGTTTCGCTAATACCGCCAGCAGCAGCGCTATCGCTAAGATTGTGTGGCATCGCTGCTCGTAACAGTGCCACCTAGTCCACGGGGGAACACTTTGAACGCACTTCAATTTAACCTTTACCGCTACTCATTTTGGCTGGCGCCGTTGGTGGCGTTGTCGTTTTGGCGAGGCACAACTTTAGCGTTAGAGGATCCAAGCAAAGGGGGGTGGATGTGGTGGGCGGTGGTCGTCACCTACGGCATCATTCCGGTGCTTGATTTGTTGCTTGGCAAAGTGGTGACGCGCTTCACAATCGACGAACAAGCGCGCTTGGTGCGCGACCCGATGTTGCGCATGATTCCGTGGCTGTGCGCCGGCGTTTGGCTGGTCACATTGGCGTGGGCGATGCGCCAGGTCGAGCAGGTGATGCTGTTGCCGCTCTGGCAAGTCGCCGGTTTCGTTGTTTCGCTCGGTGTGGTGGGCGGCATCTTGGCGATAAACGTGGGCCACGAGCTGATCCAACGCAACAACAAAGTCGAGCGCTTTTTAGGCGGCGTGCTGCTGGCAACTGTAGGTTACGGCGTGTTCAAAGTTGAGCATGTGCGTGGTCATCATTTGCGTATGGCCACCTTCGACGACCCGGCGACCGCACGGCTGAACGAAAGCGCCTATGGGTTCGTGCCGCGCGCCATCATCGGTACTTACTTGCATGCTTGGCGGCTGGAAAGTGATCGCCTGTCGCGCGTCGGTAAAACCGGCTTTGCTTCGATTTTTCACAACGAGGCGCTGCGTTGGTCGCTGCTGTCACTTGCCTGCGCTGGTGCGGCGTTTACGGTCGCGGGTGGCGCGGGGCTGGTGGTGTTTTTGGTGGCGGGATTGGTGTCGATCATCGAGCTTGAACTGGTCGATTACGTCGAACATTACGGATTAACGCGGACCACGGACGCCAACGGCAAGCTTGAAGCCGTCCGCTACGAGCATTCGTGGGATTACTCGGGTTGGTTAACCAACGCGCTGCTGATCAACTTGCAACGACACAGCGACCACCACGCCCATGGCGGGCGTCCATTTGGTGCGCTCAACAGCCATCCCGAAGCGCCGCAACTTCCGGCAAGCTACGCAGCGATGCTGGTGGCGGCATTGATTCCGCCGCTGTATCGGCGATTGATTCATCCGCGATTATTGGCACGCAAGCGCATCAGCTTTTAGCCGAAATCGTTTTTGCGTATGGGCTGATACCTGATTTAGCTACTTATCGACTACTAGCTAAAAATCGATCTAAACCATATTGAATGGCACTTTTCGAAAAAAGTTGCTGCCCTCATTTGCGCGTCACACGCCCCGCATGCTGCAGCACGACACGGTGCAGGCGATAATCAATAAAAGACCAATTTATCCATAAGCGAGGGACGACATGCGACTGATACTTCTTGGTGCACCGGGGGCGGGCAAAGGGACTCAAGCTAAGTTTATTTGCGAGAAATTTTCGATTCCGCAAATTTCCACTGGGGACATGTTGCGCGCCGCCGTTAAAGCCGGCTCACCGATGGGTGTGGCCGCGAAAAAGGTGATGGATTCCGGTGCGCTGGTCAGCGACGACATCATCATTGGCTTGGTCAAAGAACGGTTGACGCAGCCGGACTGCGCTAACGGCTATTTGTTCGACGGCTTTCCGCGCACCATTCCGCAGGCCGAGGCCATGAAAGAGGCAGGCGTTGCGCTGGATTACGTGCTTGAAATTGCGGTTCCCGATGCGGCCATCGTCGATCGCATGAGCGGTCGGCGCATGCATCAACCCTCCGGCCGCGTGTATCACGTGGTGCACAATCCGCCCAAGGTTTCCGGCAAGGACGACGTCACTGGCGAAGACTTGGTTCAGCGCGATGATGACCGAGAAGAAACGGTGAAAACGCGGCTCAAGGTGTACCACGACCAAACCGAGGTGCTGCTTGGCTACTACGCCGACCTCGCCAAAAGTGGCGCGCCGGGTGTTCCGCAATACAGAAGTGTCGTCGGCATCGGCAATGTCGAAGCGATCACGGCGTCGGTATTTGCTGCGCTGCGTTAGGAACACACGGATTTATCAACTTGTCATCCTGAGCGACAGCGAAGGATACTGCGACACGCAATGATTCTCATGACTTACAACCGTCCTTACCTGCGAACTGATCCTTCGCTGCGCTCAGGATGACGTTACTCTGCGTAGCCTTAGGTGTTTTTCCGGCGATGAGTGTGACGCGCTAAATTACGTCGCCCGCGTGGCGTTCGGTTTAGGATTGCTGTGTTCCCGAGCGTGCCGAAAGCGCGTATAACGTTGCTTGGTTGATCAAAACTTAACGAAGGACGAACTATGTTGAACTCATTGCACAATCCCTTTAGCCTCGTGGGTCGCGTCTTGCTGGCCCTGCTATTTCTGCCGGCTGGCATCAGCAAAATTTCCGGTTTCGCGGGTACTGTCGGCTACATCGCATCAAAAGGGGTGCCCATGCCTGAAATCGCAGCGATCATCGCCATCATCATCGAGGTGGTCGGTGGTGTCGCGCTGATCATCGGTTTCAAAACTCGTTGGGCTGCGTTGGCGCTGGCCGTGTTCACCTTGGTCGCCACGATCATGTTTCACAACTACTGGGCGATGCCCGCTGAGCAGCAAATGATGCAGAAGCTCATGTTCATGAAGAACTTCGCGGTTATCGGTGGCTTGTTGACGCTTGCAGCTTGGGGCGCGGGTGCCTGGAGCGCAGACGGAAAAAGTTCGCGATAATTTGCTCGGGCGTAACGCCGCGGAACCTCGGCAGCGCGCCAATGCGCGCCGCCGTTGCATCGCTGATCGCGGTTTAGGCCGCCGGGTTGACGCTGCTTGGTGTGAGCTTGCCGCGCGACTTAAAGTGCTTCTTGATCGCCCCGGTGAACTGCCGGCGCGAATGTTGTGTTCGCTCAAGTAAGCCCACGCGTCGCTCGATCCGGTTACCCGGAATGGTGATGATGTGCAGATCGGTATCGCGCGCCCATTTCACATTGTCGAGTTTTGGCACGATAGACACGCCGTAGCCCTGACGTACCAGCGCCACTATCGTTTCCACCGAGTTCACCTCAAGACTCTCCACCACTTTAACTCGTGATTTCGCCAGCACGGTGGCCACCAGATCGCCGGTCCAAGTGGTGCGGTCAAAGCGTAAAAATGGCGCGGTGCGCAAAATATCCAGAGGATCGCTCGCTAGCTTGAAATGCGGACGACGCGGAACGATCAACACCATCGGCTCGGTGTAGAGCGGCGTCCACTGCAACGTCGCAGGCAACGTTCTGGGTGAATGCGTGGTGACCGCCGCGTCTAATTCACCATTGGCCACTCGTGGCGCGAAGTCAGCCGACAGCCCGGCGAACAGTTTGACTTCGAGCAGCGGATGGTCGCGTTTTAACTGCCACAGCGCACCTGAAAATGCGCCCATTAACGCCGACACCAGCGCGCCCATCACCACCGTTCCACCCATCCCCCCGGTGTTGACACTCGCCAGCGATTCGTAGCGCTGCACTAAGTCTACGGTCGGCGGCACAGCGGCACGGCCCGCAGTATTAAGCACGACGGTGCGCCCGGAGCGATCAAACAGTGTTTGCCCCAAGTCAGTCTCAAGCGCGCGCATTTGCAAGCCCACCGCAGCGGCGGTGAGGCCAATCTCGGTGCCGGCTGCAGCAAAGCTACTGTGGCGTGCCACAGCGAGAAAAGTTTTAAGAACGCGGATCGAGGGCATGAATGGCTGCTTTAGCGATGAGGGTTAGAGGGTTTATTTGCCTAAGTGCAGGCTAAATAAGTAAAGAATAACTTTATCTCAAGGCGACAATTATTCGCTTTTCCTGATGCACGTCGTCCGCCATAATCTTGTTATGAAATTTATGCCCAGCCAAAGCTTCGCGAACTACTGCTCAACTATCGGAGGTCGTCGCTAATGCCTCCGTTAAAAGTCCGGATATGGCGTGGCGCGCGCGAGGGTGCGTTTGTGTCGTACGAAGTACCTAGGCTGGCCAGCCAAAGCGTGCTCGATGTGGTGACCTACGTGCAGCGGTCCCTCGACCCGTCGTTGAGCTACCGTTTTTCGTGCCGTGTTGGTATGTGTGGCTCCTGCGCGATGTCGGTCAATGGCGTGGCCCGCTGGACCTGCCGCACCCACGTTTCCAAGGTGACCAGTGATGCGGCCGATGACGTGCTGGAGTTGGCGCCGCTGTCAAATCTGCCGATCATCAAAGATCTGACCACTGACATGTCAGAATTTTTTGACAAATGGGCCCGGGCGAAAGGGCAATTTACTGGCACGTTGACGCGTAACGACGAGTTCAGCAATGTCAAGCCCGATTCGCCCGAGCGCAAAAAGGTCGATGCCGCTATTGAGTGCATCGGCTGCGGCGTTTGCTATGCCTCGTGCGACACGGTTACCTGGCGCCCCGATTATCTCGGGCCCGCTGCGCTCAATCGCGCCTGGTCGCTGGTGAATGATGTGCGTGATGCCGCGCAAAATGATCGGCTTAAATCAGTTGCTGGCGACGCCGGTTGCCATGCCTGCCACACCCACACCACCTGCTCAGAGCGATGCCCTAAAGGTCTTGAGCCGACGGCCGGCATCAGCGGGCTCAAGCGGCTCACGGCTCGCGCGGCCATTCGCGGAGAGCTTGATTGAAAGCTTCCACGCAGGCAAAGCTTTGGTATGCACAACGCATCAGCGCGATGCTGCTGGCGCTCTGTGTGCTGGTGCATCTGGTGACGATTTTGTATGCCATGCGCGGCGGGCTTTCGGCGGCTGAAATCTTGGCGCGTACCCGCGG
>JACMNN010000147.1 GCA_014378555.1 Burkholderiales bacterium
GCAGCGCTCACGCAGCCAATCCCGTTGACCTAACAAAATCAACTTGATGCTACGGACTTGGCCGCGCTTGACGCACCTATACTTTGCCTATGATTTCTATTGACTACTGCAAACAATTCGCGCGCTACAACCGCTGGCAAAATCAAGCCGTTTACGCGGCAGCAGCCAAGCTTCCCGACGGCACCAGAAAACGCAACATGGGCGCGTTTTTCAAAAGCATTCATGGCACGCTAAATCACCTAATGGTGAGCGATCAATTGTGGCTGGATCGCTTTGAAGGGGTGCCGACCAGCATCACCGCGCTCGATCAGGAGTTGTATGGCGATTTTGATGTGCTGCTGCGACAGCGTGAGCATGCAGACAATCGGCTCGACCGCTTTGTGGCCTCACTTGATAACCAGCGACTGGAGGGCACGTTAAAGTTTCGTCGTTTGTCCGGCGACAAGGGTGAATTGACTTTGCCCGTGGCGCTTGTAATGATGCAATTCTTCAATCACCAGACCCACCATCGCGGACAGCTGACCACACTGCTCATGCAATGCGGCGTTGATGTTGGCATGACCGATATGCCGATGCTGCCAGCAGATTTTGCCTCTCCGGTGTTTGGATTGTGAACGTCGTTGAATTGGCAAACGTCGCGACGCTGTGGCGCGAGGCAGAAGCATATTTGTCGAGCGATCCAGCCAACAACACGCATCAATTAAGCGCAGCCAAACGCATCATGGACTTCGGCGCGGGAAAGGCCGATCGATTTTTCGCGGTGTATGCGGACAGCTCAAATGGTGAGTTAGGCGCGCTCAGTGCGAGCGCAATCTATGTTGCCCCGAAGGCGTTGTTTCTTGCGGTGATGTCGCTCGATTGTGCGAGCGCACTGGCAAAGCATTTGCGCGAGAACAATGTGCAAATTACAGGCGTGATGGGACGTCGCGATGTGCTTGCTGCGTTTACGGATTCGTACGCGCGACCATTTTCATTGCACGTCAATCTGATGTTGTATCAACTGATGAGCGCTCCAGACTTTGGTTGCGCGAGTGGCGAAGCGCACATCGCGACGATGAGCGAGCTGGAGTTGCTGGGTGAATGGTATCGCGCCTTTGAGATTGAAACGGACACGATCACGCTGCCCACGCCGCTGGTTGATCGCGTAACTCGCCGCATCAATAATGGTCAGTTGATGCTTTGGATGGATGCCGGCGAGCCCGTAGCGATGGCCGGCGTCAACGCGCTGCCAGCCGCCTCCGCACGCATCGGTCCTGTGTACACGCCCCCTGCGCTACGCGGTCGCGGCTACGCGCAGGCGGTGACGGCCGCTGCGAGCGCGTTGGTGCAGCGCGACGGCCCGCGCACGGTGTTTCTTTTTACGGATGCCGTAAACCCAGCGAGCAACAAGGCCTATCAACGAGTTGGCTTCGCGCCCATCGCCGACCATGCGCATCTGTTGTTTGACACTCAACCCGCCCCACTGATTAACTGAAGAAAATTGCCATGAAAACCTATCGTATTGCGACCATCCCCGGCGACGGCATTGGCAAAGAAGTCGTGCCTGCCGGACAACAAGTACTGGAGGCGCTCGCCGCCACTGGCGACGCATTCCGCTTTGAGTTTGAAGACTTTGTTTGGGGCGGTGATTACTACCGCGAGCACGGCGTGATGATGCCGGAGGATGGCCTGAACGCGCTGCGTAACAAGGACGCTATTCTGTTTGGGTCTGCGGGCGACCCGCACATTGCCGATCACATTACGCTGTGGGGCCTGCGTTTAAAAATATGTCAGGGCTTTGACCAGTACGCGAACGTTCGCCCGACCCGCATTTTGCCCGGCATTGACGGCCCATTGAAGCGCTGCGGCCCGAATGATTTGGACTGGGTTATTGTGCGTGAAAACTCAGAGGGCGAATATGCCGGCGTCGGCGGTCGCGTGCATCAGGGTCATCCGATTGAGGCCGCAACCGATGTGTCGATCATGACGCGCGCGGGTGTTGAGCGCATCATGCGCTTCGCGTTCAAACTGGCGCAGTCGCGGCCACGCAAACTGCTGACAGTGGTGACTAAATCCAATGCGCAGCGTCACGCGATGGTGATGTGGGACGAGATCGCGGTGCAGATTTCTAAAGAGTTTCCTGATGTGAAATGGGACAAAGAACTGGTGGACGCTGCGACCGCGCGTATGGTCAATCGCCCAGCCACGCTCGACACCATTGTGGCCACCAATCTGCACGCCGACATCCTCAGCGATCTTGCCGCAGCGCTCGCAGGCAGCCTGGGCATCGCGCCGACCGGCAACATCGACCCCGAGCGCCGCTATCCGTCGATGTTCGAGCCCATCCACGGCTCCGCATTTGACATTATGGGCAAGGGGTGGGCAAATCCTGTGGGCACCTTCTGGAGCTGCGTGATGATGCTGGAGCACCTTGGTGAGGCCGATGCCGCACAGGTATTGATGCAAGCCATCGAAATGGTGACAGCGGATAGGTCATTGCACACGCGCGACTTGGGTGGCGAGGCGACAACTGCTCAGGTCACACAAGCGGTTTGCAGTTTGCTCGCCTCGAGCGTACCGCAACCAGCGTAACCAACGTCGCCCTTTAGTGCCATGCCTGTCAGGGCGACTCCCCGCTATGACCCGTAGGTCAACTCCGTTGCTTTGCCCCAGAAAATTCGGTAGGCAAAGATGGTGTAGCCAATGATCGCAGGTAGCGTGATCAGCAGGCCAACCAGCAGAATTAGCAACGAGCTGGTGGCACTCGCCGCTTCCCACACGTTCAATCGATCAATCACCACGTACGGATAAATCGAATACGCGAGGCCGAGTGTGGCAAGAATTAGTATGAGCACGGTGGCCGCGAACACGACCCAGCCGTAGCCCGCGTCGATGATCGATTTTTTGCCCGTGACGTGCCATAACGTTGCAAACGCAGCCACTGTGATCAGCGGAATCGGCAACAACGCAAACAGGCCCGGCAGCTGAAACCATTTGTTGAAGATAGTTTCACTGATCAATGGCGTGGCAATCGACACCGCGGCGATGCCGAACATGAACGGCAGAATCGCTTTTCGTGCCCACACAATAGCGCGATCATGTAGCTCACCTTCAGCCTTCATGATGAGCCAACCGGCGCCCAGCACAACATACGCGGCAGGCACGGTCAGCGCGATGGCGCCGTTAAATGCCCACGTCCACCAGTCGTCACGGAATCCGCTGACGTAGGCGCCGAGCATCCAACCTTGCGACATCCCGGTCACCAGTGAGCCGAGGGTGAACGCGTTATTCCATCGTGGTTTATGTTTGTCGTTTGCCTTGGTACGGAAGTCAAACGAAACCCCGCGCACCATGAGGCCAAGCAACATCACGGCCACCGGCAAATACAACTCGGACAGCACCAGACTATGCGCTGCCGGAAACGCCACCAGCATGATGCCCACACCAAGCACCAGCCACGTCTCGTTAGCGTCCCAAAACGGCCCGATGGAGGCAACCATCATGTCTTTGTGCTCTTCAGGCGCGAAGGGCAGAAGGATGCCAACGCCGAGGTCGTAGCCATCAAGGATGACGTAGAGCAACATTGCCAGACCCATCACCGCCATGAAGATCAGCGGCAGTACGGTGTCCACATCAATCTCCCGCGGCGCCAACCACGGACGCTGCTTTTCGAGCAGGTGCGGTCGGCAGTTTTGGCGGCTGTCCGCGGGTCGCCTTTTCCGACAAGCTCTTCACCACAAACACGTACGAAATCAGCAAGAACAGGTACAGGGCGACATACGCCGTCAGCGTCAAGCCAATCATTGCGGACGCATGTTTGGAGGCGGTTTCGGCTGCTGTGAGAACACCATAAATAATATAAGGCTGACGGCCAATTTCAGTCACGTACCAACCTGCGACCGTGGCCACCCAGCCAGCAAACGTCATCACCGCCAGCCCTTTTAAGTACATGCGCGGCAGCGTGTTCACCGTCCGCTTGCGCAACAAAAATACACCCAGCCAACTGACTGCCAGCATCGCCATACCGGTGCCCACCATGATGCGAAACGCCCAAAACACGGGGGCCACCGGAGGGTGCTTACCTTCAAATTCGTTGAGTCCTTTGACCTCGCCATTCAGATCATGGGTAAGAATCAGGCTCGCAATTTTTGGGATTTCGATGCTGTACAGATTCGACTTGGTCTCTTTATCAGGCCAGCCGAACAGCACGATTGGCGCGCCTTTCTCTGTGTTCCAGACGCCTTCAATCGCGGCGATTTTCGCCGGCTGATATTTAAGCGTGTTGCTGCCTTGCAGATCGCCGACCAATATCTGAATCGGGATCAAAAACGCCGCCGCAAACAGCGCTGTTTTGAGCGCTCTGTGCGTTGCCTTGCTGTCCACCTTCTTCAGCACCTGCCACGCACTAACGCCTGCGACCACGAAGCTCGCGGTGAGACCAGACCCAAGCATCATGTGCGTAAAGCGGTATGGAAACGACGGGTTGAACACGATGGCTAGCCAATCGGTGGCCATGATCTTTCCGTTGACAATTTCGAAACCGACGGGTGTCTGCATCCACGAGTTGAGCGAAATGATCCAAAAGGCACTCATCGTGGTGCCGAAGGCAACCAGAAAGGTGGCGATTAAGTGGGTGCGCTCTGACACCCGACCCCGACCGAACAACATCACGCCAAGAAACGTGGCTTCAAGGAAGAACGCGGTGAGCACTTCATAACCGAGTAGCGGCCCCGCGATGTTGCCCGCTTTTTCCATAAAGCCCGGCCAGTTGGTGCCAAACTGAAAGCTCATGGTGATGCCCGACACCACGCCCAGCGCGAAGGTCAATGCGAAGACTTTAGTCCAGAAGTAATACGCCTCTTCCCACGATTCATCGCGCGTCGCCTTGAAGCGCATGCGAAAGTAGAACAGGATCCAGCCCAGCGCGATGGTGATCGTCGGGAACAGGATGTGAAAAGTGATGTTCGCCGCAAATTGCATGCGCGCAAGGATGAGTGCGGTTTCGTTCATGAGCTTACCTTTTTGCGTCCCACAATCTTTAATTTATCGGTCATGTCCAGCACCGTCTTGATGCTCGAACCCATGCGCATCAAACGCCCGATGGTTTCGGGAGACAGTCGCTGCACGTCATCAAACCAGGTTGATGACAAGTCAATCAATTCATGCATCTGCTGCATGCGCTTTTGCGCGTGAGCGTCGGCCTCGTTGCCGGGCGTTTCGACCAAAGCTGCGCGCAACATGGACAGCGTTGGTTCAACCTCGCGGCGGCGCTTTTCTTCCGCCAGTGATTTGAAAATTTCCCACACGTCTTGTGGCGCTTCAAAATATTCGCGGCGGTCGCCAGCTAGGTGCTTCAACTTCACTAGACGCCAACTTTGCAATTCTTTGAGCCCGATACTCACGTTCGAGCGCGAAAATTCGAGCGCTTCGGCAATCTCGTCTGCGTTCAGCGGTTTCGGCGACACAAAAATCAGCGCATAGATTTGCCCCACCGTACGGTTAATGCCCCAGCGCGAGCCCATTTCGCCGAAATGGGAAACAAATTGATGAGTGAGTGGCGGCAGCGAGTTCACAAGATTCTCGTCATTTAATTTATTTAGAACTGCGAGTATATCCCGATCGTTTTGTATTTTCACGAATGTGTGAAAACTGTAAAGTGCAAATACAACTTTTCTTAGCAAGTGCTGCTCATTAAAGGCTGGGGCCAATGAATGTCACTAGTCGACTTTACTGTTTGCAATTGCATACACCCCTGTTTCTGGGCGCTTCCATTTTATTTTTCGAGCAAGCTGTAGACACTGAGCTGCAGATATGTGTTGAAAGTGGAACGTTTCCAAAAATAGGTCCAGAACATAAGGAAAAACCACTCACGCCCGCCTAAACCCAAACTGGGGCGCGATGTAGACCGGAAAAACTGCGCGGCCCATTCGCCGCCGCGACAACGGCTGCAGTCACTGCGCCACTTGGAATCCAGCAAAAACTGGTGCCGCAGACGATTTCAGAGGCGAAAGCGCTGTTCGCCGCTATCCAAACGTGCGGCCTTGATGACAGCGTGCTACCCGACGCCACCGACCCACGCCTCGAATAGGGCGATTGGCGCATCGGTCTCAGCATTGGCTACGCCATAGCGCCGTTTGAAGGAAAAGAAACCACAGTCATTTTGAAGCTAGCCGATGCCGCGATGTGCAAGGGCAAGCAAACCGGCAAACAGTGTTTACGCCGGCATCAGGCCTGACTTGCGTCAGCGCAGAAAGGTTTGCGGCTCCACCAACACAAACCCCGGCGTGGTGAGCACCAAATCACGCAACCAGTAGTTGTGTCCTGCGCCATAGAGCACGACGATGCGGTCGCCCAACTTAGCGATTTTCATAAGCTTGGCGTGAATCTTTGCGTTGCGCAGATACCAGGCCGCGTTTAGCTCGGCCCCTACCCAATCAATTCCGCCGCCAATGGCCAGCATCGACGTGTAGGTCGACTGAGCGCGCGCAATGGCCGCCGGCGCGTTCAGCTCACGCAGTATTTGCGGCACTGACAACCGCTTCTGCATCGCGTTCTGACTCGCCCCTTCTGCGGCCCAAGCGGATTTAAGCGTCGCCAGTTCCGCGTCTTGCGCTTTTTCTTTAGCGTACGTCGCCACTTTGTCGAAAGGAAAATAGTCAACCACACTGCTCTGCTCGTCTATCGCAAACACCGAGCGATGCTTCATGCGGTGCGCCAACCGGAACCCAATTTGGGTGATCTCGTTGCGGTCTTTCAGTAAATCAGCGGGTGTGAACTTTTGATAGGCGGCAACCTCAGCCGTGCCCGCCTGTGGCTCCATTTCAACCGCCACTTTGGTCGGCGCGAATCGCGCCAACTGCTCGATCAGCGCGGCAAGTTCTCGCTGCCGAC
>JACMNN010000148.1 GCA_014378555.1 Burkholderiales bacterium
GCCACGAGTGTAATCGATTGTTCACAGTCAATCAATGCACGTCGAAGCGAATCGTTAGCATCGCAGCGCAGCGGATTACGAATCACCCGGAGCGCGGCCACCCGCGCAGGGGCGACCACTGCGCAGAAAAGATCGAACCGACGTGGCACTACATGGACCCATAGGATATGTGGGTAAGACGGTCGTTACGCTACCGCTGACAAACACCAAAGCGCTGCCTGATCGTGGTTGCCGTCATCACTGTTTTTTGAGAGGCGCACCGTGTATCACTATTAAGAATGCGGATTGCCCAACCGGCATGGACAGCAAAGTGCTGAGCTATCTAGACGCGTGCATCGAAGCCGACCGATATGAGTCGTGGTTTGTCAATGGCCCGGTGGCGTTCACGCATGATCCTGACGGCGGACTTGAGGTAATCGAAAGCTCAGCAAGGTCACGCCCCCGTCAAGCTGCATTGCAACCCGCTCATGCCAAAAGCGCTGGGGACAGTGGGGACAATTCGCATAGTCAAGCGCAACCCTCAACAAAATCCACCGATACGGCCGCGAAATGATTGGAAGATGCGGCGTTTGAGCAGCGCAAACCTACTATCGAGGAGCGCTCGCGATTTCTAAATCGACTCGTCGGCAAACCAAATGCAGACGGCAAGGGGTGGGAGTTCAAGCCGGGGCTTTGGTACTACGGCACAAAGCCTGGGGGCGTAAGTCGCGTCCTTCAAAAACAACGCGCAAGCTTGTTTAGCGGCCAAGTATCGGTCCGCTCGAAGTTCAGCGCCGCGCTATGGGTCATACGCATCCTGCTCAGTGCGCTAAGCGTGAATCGCTTTCGCCTTCATCTTCACGATGCGCGGTTCAACGGCAAAGCCCGCGCGTGCCAGCATGTTCACCAGCGCGTCAACGCTGAACGACGCGATTTTTCCGCGTAGTAACAGGTTCACGCGGGGTTGCGTCACGCCGAACAGTTTGGCTGCGGTAACTTGCGTTAGCTCGCGATCAATCGCAATTTTTGTGAGCCGTGCCATGAGGGTCGAACGGAACAGCAGGTTTGCTGATTCTTCGGGCGAAAAGCCAAAATCGGCGAATACGTTGCTGCTGCCTTCGGTGATTTCTAGTTTTGCCATGATGATTTCTCCGATTTTTCTGTTCGTTTGCACTTCATTACTTTGCGGCTTTAAGCTCGCTCAACAGATCGTTGTAGCGCTTGGTCGCCAGGTCAATATCAGCCTTCGCGGTGCGCTGCGTCTTCTTGCCAAACGCATGGAGCACGTACACCGCGCCCGCAAACTTCGCCACGTACAGCACCCGCCATTGGCCGTCCGCTTTCACTCTGATTTCGTTCACGCCCGCGCCCACGGTTGGCATGGGTTTCCAGTCACGCGGTTCAAGTCCGCTTTGAACCAAAAAAAGTTGGTTTCCCGACTCGCGCCGTGCGTCAACCGGAAATTCGGCAACATCGCGCTTGCTTGAACCTACCCATTTAACAAGCTTCATTTTATATCGGTTTGGAAATAATTAGAAGGATTCAAAATCAGCTTTCCTTCGCGGTTATTGTTGCCGTGCCCTGATGACTAAATCGGCTTTTATTGCTTGAACGGGCAACTCAGCCGGGCCAGTGGTCAGTCGAACAGCCGAAAACCAATGCTCTCAGAATCGACCCACCGCGCAGCGCCTCCCGCGCGTCGGTTCGGTGTCGTGAAACTTCAGCGCTGCGCCAGCGTTAAATTCTCGCCACGTTGACCCGCAAAAATTGACCTAGTTTTGCGTTTTCCCCGCCTAGAATGGATCACGGGGGAAATCCATGTCATCGAACAAAAACCTCAGCGAAGACGACACCAGCGCAAAGTACATCACGCCTGCGCTGTATTTGGCCGGATGGCTTGAGGCGGCCATTCGCCGTCAGGTCTCGTTCACAGATGGCCGCATCATCGTTCGCGGGCGCCTCGTTACGCGCGGCAAATGCAAGCGTGTCGACTTCGTGCTCTACATCAACGAAATCGCGATTGCTTTGATCGAGGCTAAACACTTTTTTATGGCTGCTGGCGACGGCATGCAGCAAGCGCTCGAATACGCCCGCATGATGGAAATTCCGTTTGTTTTTTCCAGCAACGGCCGTGGTTTTGTATTTCACGATCGCACCGGCAATGCCGCCCAGCTCGAAACCACGCTGCACATCAACGCCTTTCCCAGTCCTGCTGAACTCTGGGCGCGCTATGTTGAATGGAAGGGCCTCACGCCCGCTCAGGAAAAAATTGTCAGCCAACCGTACTACAACGACGGCAGCAAAAAAGAGCCGCGTTATTACCAGCGCAACGCCGTCAACGCCGCAGTCGAGGCCATCGCCAAAGGGCAAAACCGCGTGCTGCTGGTCATGGCCACCGGCACCGGCAAAACCTACACGGCGTTCCAGATTATCTGGCGGCTATGGAAAGCCGGGCAGAAAAAGCGCATTCTGTTTCTGGCCGACCGCAACATTCTGATTAACCAGACCATGGTCAACGACTTTCGTCCGTTTGGCGGCGCCATGGCCAAGCTCAGCACCAGCGCCAAAACCATTGAACGGTCCGACGGCACTGAAATTGATCTCACCCTCGCGCTCGAAAAAGGTCCCGACAATAAGCGCCGCATCAACGCCGCGTACGAGATTTATCTCGGGCTTTATCAAGCCATCACTGGCCCTGAAGAACGACAAAAACTGTTCAAAGAATTCAGCCCCGGATTCTTTGATTTGATCGTCATCGACGAGTGTCATCGCGGCAGCGCGGCCGAAGATTCTGCGTGGCGCGAAATCCTCGCGCACTTCAGCGCCGCCACCCAAATCGGCATGACCGCAACGCCCAAAGAAACCGAATACGTTTCTAACAGCGACTACTTCGGCCCGCCGGTCTACACCTACAGCCTCAAGCAGGGCATTCGCGACGGCTTTCTGGCGCCCTACAAAGTCATCAAGGTGCATCTCGATGTTGACGTTGAAGGCTACCGCCCGATGCCCGGCGAGGTTGACCAGTTTGGCAACGAAATCGAAGACCGCCTCTACAACCAGAAAGACTTCGACCGCACGCTGATCATCGACAACCGCACCGCGCGCGTTGCCAAATGGGTGAGCGACTATCTCAAGGCCAGCGGCGACCGCATGCAAAAGACCATCGTCTTCTGCGAAAACACGCCACACGCGGCGCGCATGCGCCAAGCGCTGATCAACCAAAACGCCGACCTGGTGCACAAATACCCGCGCTACGTGATGCGCATCACCGGCGATGATGCCGAGGGCAAAGACCAGCTCGATAATTTCCTCGACCCGCAAACTGCGCTGCCGGTCATCGTCACCACCTCGCGCCTGCTCTCTACGGGCGTTGACGCGCAAACCTGTCGCCTGATCGTGCTTGAGCGTGGCGTCGGCAGCCTGACCGAGTTCAAACAAATCGTCGGCCGTGGCACCCGCGTGCATGAAGACACCCGCAAGTATTACTTCACGCTGGTCGACTTTCGCGGCGCAACCAACCACTTCGCCGATCCTGACTTTGACGGCGAACCGGTGCAAATTTATGAAGCGGGTGAAGGCGATCCAGTCATTCCGCCCGACTCACCACCAGACGCTCAAACGGATGACGGCGAAGCGCTGCCGCCCATGCCCGGTGCGGACGAAGTGGTGATTGACGGCTACCCACCGCACCACATCACCCTACCGCTTGGGGTCGCCGAGCCGCGCGCTAAATATTTCATCCACGGCAAATCGGTCAACGTGCTCACCGAGCGCGTCGAATATCTCGACGAAAACGGCAAGCTCGTCACCGAAAGCCTGCGCGACTACAGCCGCAAAACCATCCGCGCGCAATACCTCAGCCTTGATGCGTTTCTACGTCGTTGGAATGGCGAATCGCGCAAAGACGCGGTGATCGAAGAGCTGGCCGAAGAAGGGCTGCTGCTGGGCCCTTTGCTGGAAGAAGTCGGCAAAGACCTTGACCCGTTTGACCTCATTTGCCACATCGCTTTCGACCAGCCGCCGCTCACCCGCCGCGAGCGTGCCGATCAAGTGCGCAAGCGCGACATCTTCACCCAATTCGGGCCGCAAGCCCGCGCCGTCATGGAAGCGCTGCTCAGCAAATATCAAGACGAAGGCGTGGTCGCCGGGCTCGACAACGTCAAGCTGCTCGAGATTCCGCCGTTTAACCAAATGGGCACCCCGTTTCAGCTCATCCAACCGTTCGGCAGCAAAGCCGGGTTCGAACAAGCCGTGCATGACATGCAGGCCGCGCTTTACAACGTCGCCCGTTAACGCCGCGCCCGCGATCAAATCATGCCAACATGAAAATGTGAGCACCGTTCGCCCTGAGCTGCAAGCGAAGGGTTTGAAACCTGAGCTTTCGTCGAACCCTTCGCTACGCTCAGGGCGAACGGCTGAGCAGTCTTTCCCCTAAAAAAACAGATTCCTCAATGTCCGCAAGAAACACCGTCAAATCCATTCACGCCAACATGAAAATGTGAGCACCGTTCGCCCTGAGCTGCAAGCGAAGGGTTTGAAACCTGAGCTTTCGTCGAACCCTTCGCTACGCTCAGGGCGAACGGCTGAGCAGTCTTTCCCTCAAAAAAACAGATTCCTCAATGTCCGCAAGAAACACCGTCAAATCCATTCAGGACATCATGCGCAAAGACGCTGGTGTCGACGGCGACGCCCAACGTCTGTCGCAACTGTGCTGGATGTTCTTCCTGAAAATTGTTGATGACCAAGATCAGCAACTCGCCGTGATGCAAGACGGCTATCTTTCGCCCATCCCCGCACGCCTGCAATGGCGCACCTGGGCTGCAAACCCCGAGGGCATCACCGGCAAAGCGTTGATCGATTTCATCAACAGCGATCTGTTTCCCGCGCTCAAAGAACTGCCCGCTGCCGGCCTTTGGCAAAACCGCGCCCGCGTGGCCCGCGCCGTGTTTGAAGACGCCTACAACTACATGAAAGACGGCCAACTGATCCGGCAGGTCGTCAACAAAATCAGCGAAGTCAATTTCAACGATCTTGCCGAGCGCAAGCACTTTGGCGATATTTACGAACAGCTGCTCAACGATCTGCAAGCCGCAGGCAACGCCGGCGAGTTCTACACACCTCGCGCCGTCACCGCCTTTATGGTGGATCGTATCGACCCAAAGCCGGGGGAGGTCATCATGGACCCCAGCTGCGGCACTGGCGGATTTTTGACCTGCAGCATCCGCCACATGCGTGACCGTTACGTAAAAACCGTGGCAGACGAAGCGGCGCTGCAAGCCAACCTGCGCGCCGTGGAACTCAAGCAACTGCCGCACATGCTTTGCGTTACCAACATGTTGCTGCACGGCGTGGAAGACGCAAGCTTTGTTCGCCACGACAACACGCTCGCCCGCGCCTACGTGAGCTACGGCAACGCCGACCGCGTGGACGTGATTGTCACCAACCCACCGTTCGGCGCAACGGTGCAGGACGGCATTGAAAGCAACTTTCCGCAGCACTTTCGCACCAAAGAAACCGCCGACCTATTTCTCGCACTGATCATCCGCATTTTGAAGCCCGGTGGCCGCGCCGCCGTGGTGTTGCCCGACGGCAGCCTGTTTGGCGAAGGCGTCAAAACCCGGCTGAAAGAACACCTGATGGAAGAGTGCAACCTGCACACCATCGTGCGCCTGCCCAACAGCGTGTTCAAGCCCTACGCCAGCATCGGCACCAACCTGCTGTTCTTCGAAAAAGGCGCGCCGACCCAAGACATTTGGTTTTACGAACACCGCGTGCCCGCCGGGCAAAAAGCGTATTCGATGACCCGCCCAATTCGCGTCGAACACCTGCAAGGCTGCGTCGACTGGTGGGGTGGCAGCGCGCGCGACGGCCGCGTTGAAAACGAAGTGGCGTGGCGCGTCAGCGCCGAGCAAGTCAAGGCGCGCGGCTATAACCTCGACATTAAAAACCCGCACACCATAGAGGCCGACCACGGCGACCCGGAACAACTGCTGGTCAGCTTGAACGAGGCCGAAGCCAAAGCCGCCACCCTGCGCGACCAGCTTAAAGCGATATTGCACCAAGCGCTGTTGGGTGCGCCAACGGCGGATAACGTGGGCAAAGAGGACTACCGTGTCGGTTGAGAAGTTGCTTATTCCGCAATCCGATTTTGATGAAATCGCCGCGCTCATCGCTGCGGCCCGCCAGCGCGCTGTTCAGTCAGTTAACACCACATTGATTGAGCTGTATTGGCAAGTTGGCCAAACCATCAGCCGCAAGATCGAGAAGGCGCAATGGGGCGATGGCGTCGTGGTGCAGCTAGCCGAACATTTGGCCCGCACACGACCTGGACTGCGCGGTTTTACGCGTTCCAATCTGTTTCGCATGCGCAAGTTTTATGAAACGTACTGCGACGACACAAAAGTCGCGCCACTGGTGCGACTTTTGCCCAGGTCACATCATCTGATCATTCTTAACCAGAGCCAAAGGCCCGAAGAGCGCGAACTTTATCTGCGACAGGCCATTGGCGAAAAGTGGGGCAAGCGGGAACTGGAGCGCCAGTTTAAAACTGCGCTGTTTGAGCGCACAGTGCTCAGCCCAGTAAAAGTGTCAGCGGTGCTGACCCAAACGCACCCCGACGCCCTGAGCGTATTTAAAGACAGCTACTTGGTCGAATTTTTAGACCTACCGCAAGACCATCTTGAGATTGATCTGCATCGCGGATTACTGAAGCAACTCAAGAATTTTTTAATTGAACTGGGCCGCGATTTCTGTTTCGTTGGCAGCGAGTATCCGCTGCAAGTGGGTGGTCGCGACTTCGCGTTGGACTTGCTGTTTTTCCACCGTGGCCTCAACTACTTGGTCGCCATCGAATTAAAAGTGGGCCGGTTTGAACCCGAGTACTTAGGCAAACTAGCGTTCTACCTTGAGGCGCTAGATCGTGACGTGAAAAAGCCTCACGAGGCCGCCGCCATTGGCGTGCTGCTGTGCGCCGATAAAGACGAAGAGGTTGTGGAATACGCGCTAAGCCGCAGCCTGTCGCCCGCACTCATCGCGGCCTACCAAACCCAACTGCCCGACAAAGCCCTGCTGCAAGCCAAGCTGCACGAGCTTTTCGCGCAAAGCGGTGCCGCGAACGCCACCGAACAGGAATGCGACCAATGAGCGCTGTGCAGCTACTTGCGAATTTCGACCGACTGGCCGAAGCGCCGGGCGCAGTGCCGCGCCTGCGCCGATTTATTCTGGATTTGGCGGTGCGGGGGAAGTTGGTGGAGCAGGATGCGGCGGATGAGTCTGCGTCCGCCCTCCTGCGGCACATAAACACAGCGAAA
>JACMNN010000023.1 GCA_014378555.1 Burkholderiales bacterium
GCCGTCCATGCTTGCGCTTAGCGACGACATTCCCGGCAGTCGCGAATGGCTGGCGCACTGCGGCTCACTGAGTAAAGTGCTGAGCCCGGGGCTACGCGTGGGCTGGATGATCGCACCGGCCGCGCTGCTCGCCAACGCCACTATGTGCAAACAATTTTCCGACGCCCACACCAGTAACCTCACCCAAGCCACGGCTGCGCATTACCTGACCTTGGGCAGGATGGATGCAGCGCTCAATGTGGTGCGCAAAACCTACGCCGAACGCGCGCTGGTGATGGCCGAATGCCTGCGCAAGGAGCTAGGCAACGCCATCGAATTTAATCAGCCGCATGGCGGCATGTTCTTCTGGGCCAAACTCACCGAAGGCCGTAACGCAAACGACTTTGCCAAGCGCGCTATTGAAAAGCTAGTTGCCTTCGTTCCCGGCGCACCGTTCTTCGCCCGCGATCCTGATTTATCGACGCTGCGATTGTCTTTTGCAACGGCCGATGTGGCGAAGATTGAGGAGGGAATTGGCCGGTTGCGGCAGGCGTTGTAGTTTCTGGTGATTGCTGGTTGTTTACCGGTAAACGGTATAACATGCAGCCATGATTAAGTCCTTTCAATGCGAGGACGCTGCGCAACTGTTTGCGGGTAAGCGCGTCAAGCGATTTGCCAACATTGCGAGCGTTGCCGTCCGCAAGCTGCAGCAGCTAGACAGCGCTGCGACGCTGGACGCGATGAGGGCGCCGCCGGGTAACCGGTTTGAAGCATTGGCCGGTGATCGTCGCGGCCAGCACAGCATTCGCGTCAATGATCAGTGGCGCGTCTGCTTTGTGTGGAAAGCCGAAGGTGTCCACGACGTTGAAATCGTCGATTACCACTGAACAGCAAGAGGCCATGTCGTGAAAAAATCCATTCCAGCCCCCAAGAACGCAATGCGCCCCGTGCATCCTGGCGAAGTTCTGCGTGAGGATTACCTGCTACCGCTGGGTATGAGCGCGAACGCGTTGTCGATCGCGCTCAAGGTGCCCGCTTCACGCATCAACGACATCGTGCTCGAACGGCGTGGCGTCACGGTCGACACCGCCATGCGGATCGTGCGCTATTTCGGCGGCGACGTGCAAAGTTGGATGAATCTGCAAACTGCGTACGAAATCAAGGTGGCCGAGAAACTGTTATCGAAGAAAGTGTTGGCTGATGTTCAGCCGATGGCGGCGTGACGCTTTGAGCGATGTTGTGTCACGGTATGTACCAAGGGACGGTTAAAGGGGCACCGACGCAATACAGCCACGTATTTGTGAATTGGCTCGCGCAGCGAATCAATCAAGACTCTGATTTTCTGACCAAAGTGCGCGAGCGCCACGGAATGTTGTGCACCCTCTCAAATACCTAAACCACTACCCCGAGCCGCTGCAAGGGCAAGTCCGTGCGCTTATCGCGGAAAATCGCTTGGGCGAGGTGCTGCAGAAGCGCTATCCCGAGCCGAACACAGTGCGCACCGATAAGTCCCTTCAGGAGTACACGCTCGCGCTCAAGGCGCAGCATATGAAGAGTGCGGTGACGCCAGGAAAAGTAATTTTCGACAATCATTTGCAGGTAGTGAAACATGCGCTGGGCACGCATACGCAAGTGTCGCGGGTGCATGGTGGCAAGCTGGTGGCTAAGCGCGAGATTCGCATCGCCAGCGTATTTATTGATGCGCCGGCGGCATTTCTCAAAATGATTGTGGTGCACGAGTTGGCGCATCTGAAGCAACGTGAACACGATAAGGCGTTCTATCAGCTCTGCCACCACATGGCAGCGGATTACGCGCAGCTTGAGTTTGATCTGCGCCTTTATTTAACTCATCTTGATGTAATTAAAACGTCGGTAACGCAGGAAGCCACTCATGACCCACGCAACTGATCGTCCAACGCCGCAAGTGCAACGCTTGCACACAGTAACTGATGCACAACTGCAGGCGCTCACCGATGTGTTGATCGATTGCGTGGCGGGTGGCGCGTCGGTGAGTTTTATGCATCCGTTGTCACGCGACAAAGCGCTGGCGTTCTGGCAGCAAGTGGCTGCAGGCGTGGCAGCAGGCGAGCGGGCGTTGATGGTGGTGGAAGACCACAACGGCATTGTCGGTACGGTGCAACTGCTGCTTGATCAGCCCGAGAATCAACCGCACCGAGCGGATGTGTCGAAGATGCTGGTGCACCGTCGCGGTCGACGCTGCGGGCTCGGTGCAGCGCTGATGCATGCGGCGGAGCGTGTGGCGCGCGACTGTGGAAAATCGCTACTGGTGCTCGATACCGCAAGCGATGAGGCCGCACGGCTCTACGCACGTATGGGCTGGCAGCAGTGCGGCACGGTGCCTGATTTCGCGTTGTTGCCGCTGGGCGGTTTTTGCGACACCACTTTTTTCTATCGTCGGCTCACCGCCTGAAGCAACCTGCTCGCATCTGCCATGTTGTTGTGCAGCGCGAGAATGAAACCGTAGGCTCGCACCCGCTCACCGCGTGCGCTGAACTGAAACTTTCGCAGCTAGCTTGCATAGCGCAGCTAAACTGCGCGCAATTCCTCAATCTGGCTGTACTCAATGTCCAAACCCCGTCGCTTCGCACCCGCTGCAGTGCAATCGTTTATCGCCACTGGATTCGTACGCGTTGGCCTGCCGGAGGATGATGCTCAGATCATTGCGGCGCTGATGACCGACGCCGATATGCAGGGCTCGGACGGCCACGGCATCATTCGGATGTTGCCCTACATCACGCGGATCGAAGCAGGCGGCGTCAATAAGCGACCGAACATCCGTGTTGTCAGCGAGCGGGTTGCGACTGCACACATCGATGGTGACAACGGCATGGGCCATCTAGTCATGAAACGCGCCGCCGAAATCGCGATTGCCAAGGCGAAAATTGCCGGCATGGCATGGGTCGGATCGGTACACAGCAATCACGCCGGACCCGCATCGTTGTATGCCCGCATGGCCCTACCTGAAGGCATGCTAGGCCTGTATTTCGCGGTCGGCAATGCCAACCATTTGCCGCCGTGGGGGGGGCTGGACATGCTGCTGTCGACCAACCCGATTGCGGTGGCGATACCCGCGGGCGAAGAGCCACCGATCGTGCTCGACATGGCCACGACCGTCACCGCCTACGGCAAGGTCAAAGCAAAAGCGCAACGTGGCGAGCAAATGCCTGAAGGCTGGATGATTGACCGCGAAGGCAACCCGCTGACCGACCCGAAACGCGCGGCGGAAGGTTTGCTGTTGCCGCTTGGCGGCGCGCAGGCGGGCTATAAGGGTTATGGCCTCGCGCTGGTGATCGGCATTCTGGCGGGCACCTTGAACGGCGCGGCGATGGGCAAAGCGGTGATTGATTTCAATGCTGACGCGGTCACACCGACCAACACTGGACAGGCGATGGCGGTGATCGATCCGAGCGCATTTGGCGACCCACAGGTTTTTCGCGACAACGTTGACACACTGATTCGCGAATTGCGTGGCAGCAGCAGGTTGCCGGGTGTCGCGCGCATCTTGATGCCGGGCGAGCAGAGCTTTGACAAACGCGCCGAGAGTTTGCGCCAAGGTGTGCCGGTTGCCCCGGCGTTGTGCACTGTGCTGGATGCGTTGGCCGATCGGCTGGGTATACCTCGCTTGGTTTAATTGCAGTTTTGTTGCGGTGGCCTGAGTCGCTATTGGCGGCGCACATAGCGGACAGGTCCGCTGCAACAACGCCAACCGCAGCGGCGGGCTTTGCACATCGATTTCCGTTCGCCCTGAGTCAGCGGCGAAGGGTTTGATGGCGTAAACACAAAAAATTTGAATTTAAAGTAACGCGAGTATTTTTATGAAAATCATCAACCGTTGCGCAATCCTGTGCTGTGCGTTCACCACCATCGCCTATGCACACCCCAATTCCGCCTACCCCAACAAGCCGATTCGCTTGGTCATTCCGCTGGCTGCTGGTAGCGCGGTGGACAACGCCGCGCGCATCATTACCCACAAAATGTCGCAGAACATGGGGCAGGCGTTCGTCATTGAAAACCTGCCAGGTGCGGCAGGACTGAGCGGTGCGGACAAGGTCGCGAAGGCCACACCGGACGGCTACACGCTGGGTGGCTTTAACGACAGCATCATGACCATGGTGCCAAACTTAAACCGCAACACGCCCTGGGACATCATCAAAGATTTCGAGCCAGTGTCGTTGGTGGCAACCATTGAATGGGGCCTGATCGCCAGCCCGCAAAGCACGTATAAAAATGCGGGCGATCTGATTGCTGCGGCCAAGCTTGCGCCGGGAAAAATCGACTACGCATCGGGCGGCAACGGCAGCCCGCAGCACGTGGCGATGGCGCTGTTTGCGTCGCAGGCGCGCGTAGCGATGACCCATGTGCCGTACAAGGGCGCGACGCAGGCCGCGACCGACGTGGCGGCAGGTCAGGTGCCGGTCGCGTTTCAAGGTCTAGCGACGGTGGCGTCGCTGGTGCGCGGCGGCAAGTTGCGGCTGATCGGAGTCACCACAAAGGTTCGTCATCCGCAGTTTCCCGAAGTGCCCACCGTGTCCGAAAGCGGACTTGCAGGCTTTGAATTCAACTCCTGGTTCGCCATGCTCGCGCCAGCGGGAACGCCGAAAGACATCATCACCAAGCTCAACGCCGAAGTGGTGAAAGCGCTGGCCGATCCCGAGGTGCGTGACAAGCTCAATCAGCAGGGCGTCACGCCACGCGGCACTAGCGCCGACGAATTGGGTGCATTAACCAAAACACAGTTTGAAAAATATGCGCGACTAATTAAAGAGGCGGGCATCAAGGCTGACTAAGCCCGCGCGCATCGATCTTTGTGCCCCCGCAACCAAGTAGCGAGGCGGAGAATCGCGCAGAAATTGTGTGCTCAGCTATGCTCACTGAAGTATGTTTCGCCTCACCCAAGCCCCCAATCTCGCCATCGCCACTCTCTGGGCCGACGCCCTCAACCGCGAAGGTATAGCTACCAGTTTGCAGCGTACCTTTTTGACCGGCGGCATCGGTGACTTGCCCCCCGATCAGTGCCTGCCGGAAGTCTGGATTATCGATTCGACGCAGGAAGAGCGGGCGAGAGCACTGTTTCACAACCTGCAAAATATTCCGCAACGGCGATGGCATTGCGGGTGTGGCGAACTGGTCGAGGGCGGCTTTGAGCAATGCTGGAGTTGCGGCGCGCTGATGCCGCGATAGCGCCGCGCGTGCAGCGCTAGTCGCTTACGGCAAAAGCAGCTTCACATACGCCTCGATGTCCGGTGCCGTTGTCCGCAGTGCGCTGAAACCCACAGCGCCGGAGATGAGCGCAGACCCACGCAGACCCAGCAGGTAGCTCAGCACCAGGAGACCGTCGGTGGTTACCTGAAACTGCCCATCGCCGTAAATGTCGAGCGCGGGGCGAATTGCATCCAGTTGCGCCTTGACGGTTACCGGATCGCTACTCGCGGCAGTCAACGCCAGCGCGTTGGCAGTCAATGCGTTGCCAGTGAAGCCGAGCAGGTAGCGCGCGATGAGTAACCCGTCGGTTGCCGCGTCATATTGATTGGCACTGACACTGTTATCAACGTCAAGCGTTGCGCCGGGTGCGCCGATGTGTGCGGCCCAGACATCGATACGGCCCCAGCCGTAAGTGTTGTTGGGTACCGTGGTGGCGACACCTCCGCAGTTGCTGGCCGCCGCGCGGCGAACCGAGGTGCGCATGAAGCTGCGCTTGACAGCATCGGGATTGCCGACGAGATTGGGGTGCGCCGACATCAGCAATGCCGCCGCACCGGCGACGTGTGGGCCAGCCATTGATGTACCGCTGAAGGCGGCATAACTGTTGCCCGGAATGCTGGACCTAACACTGACGCCCGGCGCGGCAATTTCCGGCTTTATGCGGTTGCTGCCATCAACGGTGACCGGCCCACGACTGGAGAAAGGAGCGATCTCATCGCTGCCGCTGCTACCGTCAGTTGCGCCTACGGTGAACGATGCCTCGTAGATGCCAGCGGCATCAGTGACAGTCGAACAGGCAGGTCCAGCGTTACCCGCGCTGGCCACCACCAGAATGCCCGCCGATTGCACGCTTTCGACCACGGTTCGCAACACGTTGACATCGGCGCAGCCCTCGGAAGCTGGGCAACCCCATGAATTATTGATGACGTGTGGCGCCTTGGACGGGTCGGGGTTGCTGCCGTTGATCATCGTTGGCGCAATGAACCACTGGAAGCATTCAGCGTACGTGCCCGGCGTGCCATTGCCCTGATCCATATTGCGGCAACCAATCCAGCGCGCGCCGGGCGCGACGCCAATCTGGTTCGAGCCGCCGTCATCGCCGACCATGGTGCCCATAGTGTGCGTGCCATGCTGATTGTCGTCACAGGCTACCGGCGAACTAAAGCCGCATCCTCCTCCTCCGGGCGTCGGCGCAAGTTGCGTGTGAATCGCATCATGCCAGCTGTAGTTGTGATCGACGGAGGCGCCATTCCAGCCGCGGTACTTGCCCTTGATCGCTGGGTGGTCCCATGCGTAACCGGTGTCCGCTCCGGCAACCACAATGCCTTGCCCGGTGTAACCGGCGGCCCACATGAGGGGAGACTGAATTTTGCTAACGCCGGTTTCGATAGCGTTAACGGCTGCTGGTGAGACAGCGTTTTCCTTTGCCTGCGCCTCCAGCGATGGTTTGGCTTGCGCGACGCTAGGGTTAGCCGAAAGCCGGGCCACGTCTGCGCGAGCCGCGAGTTCTTCGGCGAGCGCCGTGTCACCGCGCACCAGCACCATATTGGTGACCCAGAACGCTCGGTGCTCGACGCCCCGCGCCGACAGCGTGGCAAGCAGGGCCGCCTGGGTTCGCGCGGCATGGTTGCGCAGCGTTGCAAATACAAACTGGCCGCGCTGTGTCTTGTCAGTCAGCGCGGCCGCAGCCGACAGATCGGCCTGTTCAGGCAGCAGCACGAGGAACTGACTGGTGCCGTTCTCGGCTAGCTTGCGAACAACCCACGGATCGGCCTTTTGCAGCATCTGCGCTGATGCCGCGTAGGGCAGGGCTGCGGAAGCAGGAAGTACTGCAATCAGTGCAGCGGCACACCAAAACTGCGCAACAACGACGACGAATTTGAATCTGAAATGCATTGCAATGAAACTGACCGGATATCGTCAGCAGTATGTGCGCGGAGCGATGATCGGTCAAACGCGGTCAAGACCCGCTGCCATTTGGTCAATCAGCGGGCGGAGGCGTGCAAAAAATCAGCGCTCACCCACTGCGCTTTGTTTCAGGTGTGCATGCGCATGGCGCTGGATTCTCTGGCATACGCTGCCGACGCGAATCGCAATCTATATCTGACGATTTACTTCGCAGGACACGCAGGTAATTTACCCTTAACCCGCCAGGATTTCACCGTCGCGCCATCATCAGCGCCCACCGTGTCATCGGTGTGCGCGCAACCGTAGCTTGGCTGCGCAACAACGCTTGCCGTGAGCACGTCATCGCCCGCAGGCTTGACGCCACTTTCGACCCACTTCACCAGGTCAGCAAAGGCGGTGGCTTGCTCGGCTACCGTGAAATCGCAGTGCCCCGGTGCGCGGATGGCGCGCTGCACAAGATTAGCGCTGTTGCCCTTGTTTGTGACCCGCTGCAGATAAATTTGCTCCATCATGAACGGCACATACATATCGCCCAAGGTGTGCAGCGTCAACACCGGAATTTTGAACTCGCCGTTGACCTTTGGAATCCAGCGCACACCGTCGCTTCGCTTTGGGTTGGCGTTGGCGTCCGCGGTTGAGCGAATGATGCCCGCGTTGAATGCATTAACCACAGCATCAGGCGCATCAAAGCGATAGCGGATGCGGTTAGTGTCCACCACGTTTTTGCCGCTGGCCAAAATGCCTGCCACATCGCCAGTGCGACCTAAGCCATCCCACACTACTTTTTGCAGTGAGTCGTTGGTGAAACCTGCTTCGAAAATTGGCCGTGGGCCACCGGTCAAATGCATCACCATCGTTTTAAGGCGTGCGCCCTGGGCGGTCGGCGCCGCAAACGAGGTGGTGCTGTTGAATAACGTGGTGCGAACATCAGCAGCAAGCGTGGGCCAGTCGGTGGCCGGAAATTTTGTGGCAGGTAATCCTGCGAGTTGTTGTGCGGCTAGTTGAAGTGCTGCGAAATAGTCAAACAATTCGGTGTCACCCAACACGCCACACATCGGCACCGCGCCGTCGTAGCGCACTTTGCTGCGCGCCGTAGCAAGCGCCTCATCTTCAATCGCGGCCGCGGTAATGTGTCCGCCCATCGAGCGGCCGAAAAGATAGGTGCGCGTCGGTGCGGCAAGTGTGCGTCCGTTGCTGGCTGCGATTGTGTTGAAGGCGAGCGTGAGTTGGTTGGTGTCTTCGACGCCGGCGCGAACGTCGTAATAATTTTTGCTGTAGCTCGACGCAACCCAGGCGTAACCGTTGTCGATCAGATAGCGCCGAATTGGCGGGTCTTGCACTGTCAACACGTTACCGGTGCCGGCAAAGCCGTGTGCATACACCGCAAGTTTGCCGTTCCAGTTGGCCTTTGGAACTTCAATGCGGTACCCCGCCCCGCTCAACACCCCCGCCCAGCGATCGGTCGGCGTGGCCGCATCGGCAATCGCGGCGAATGTAGTTTCCGGTGTGGCGACAAACGCGTTTCGGGTGTCGTGTTCGCGGGCTTCAGTGCTGGCGGGCGCGATATTGGCGCAGGCGCTGAGCAGTGTTGCGCTGATCGCTGTGAGCAGCGATGCGTGAGAAAGTTTGATCAAAGTGACGCCCCAAAAATTGTCTTGTTGTAATGGCAGAGGTGCAGAGTGCACCTGATAACTAAACCTGAATACGCTACCGCCGGCGGCAATGAACGTTGCGCGCAGCGCAACCGGTGGCCCGCTTACTTGTCGCGTACATCAGCGACTGGGTTGGTCCCGAAGTCAGCGCGGGCGAGATAGGTGAGGATGCGCTTGGCCGCATCGTCGGGGGAGGTCAGTTGCCCGCTGTTTTTGTAGTCGATAAAGACTTTCTGATCGGGAAACGCCTTGGCGTCGGCATTGCGCAACTGAGCTTGCATGTCGGTATCGATCACGCCGGGAGCAAGCGAGCAGATTTTCGCGCCGTTGGGCTTCGCGGCCTCCTCGATTGCGACCACGCGCGAATAGTGATCCATGCCTGCCTTGGCCGCGCTGTAGCTGGCTTGTGAGGCCATCGCACGGCGACCGTTGCCGGACGAAATATTAAGCACTTTGCGAGCGCCGCTCCAATGTGACGTCGCATTGAGAAACGCCGCGGTGAGCTGCATCGGCGCTTCAAGGCCAACCCGCAAAACCGTTGCAATTTCGGCTGCACTCACGTCGCGAAGCGGTGCGATGCTTGGCACGATTGCGGCGTTGTTGATCAGCGTGGCGCTGGCAAATTCGTCACCTAGAAACAAGGCAAGCCATCGTTTCAGTTGTGCGCTTGCGGCCGCGCCGTCGGCTAGATCGAACGCCCATTGGGCAAGCGTTGCGTCGTCAATCGTATCAACCAGTTCGGTCAACGTCGGTTGCGTATGTCGCGAAATGCAGAGCAAGGTGCAGCCAGGCTGCAGTAACTGCTGCGCCATCGCCAAACCCATGCCGCGAGATGCGCCGGTGAGAATCGTGAGGTGCTGTTTTGGGGTGGAATTCATAACGCAATCTTAACGCGCTTACCCGCTAAATAATGAGACACTAGAAAAACAGTGCTCACAGCAATTCAGCACACAAAAATAGCGAATAATTCGAGCTAAATAAAAAAGGAGTGCGACATGAAATACCAGAGCGTTAACCGTTGGGCATTCAACTTATGGGGTGGCGCACTCGACGTGCGCGAGGATGCGCTGGCGCCGGTCACGGGTCACGAGGTGACCGTACGGGTATCGCATTGCGGCATGTGCCACTCTGACCTGCACATCCGCGCTGGCGGCTTTGACATGGGCGGGGGAAAGTTGTCGTCGCTCGAGCGGTCGGGTGTGAAATTGCCAGTCACCATGGGGCATGAAATTGTCGGCGAAGTGGTTGACGTCGGTCCGGATGTGACCGGCATTGTGCTGGGCGCACGGGTGGTGGTCTACCCGTGGCTGGGCTGCGGCGAATGCGCCGTGTGCGTCACGGGCAATGAGCACTTGTGCATGAAGGCGGCGCGCAATCTGGGCATTCAATTGCCAGGCGGCTATGCCGACGCGGTGCGCGTGCCGCATGAGCGCTACTTGGTGCCGATTGGCACGTTACAAGCGGCGCGCGCCGCCACCTTCGCCTGTGCCGGCATCACCGCACTCAGTGCAATACGCAAACTGCCTGAGACCACGGCTGACGATTGGGTCGCTGTTGTCGGTTGCGGCGGCGTTGGCATGACCGGCGTGGCCTTGTTGTCGGCCATGACGCAGGCAAAGATCGTGGCCATTGATCCGGATGCGGCGAAGCGTGACGCGGCGTTGGCGAACGGTGCGACGCTAGCCTTTGACCCCGGCGTGCCGGACGCGCTTAAAACCATCAGCAAAGCCTGCAATGGCAACATCGCGGCCGCCATTGATTTTGTCGGATCGGAGACCAGTTCATCACTCGCCGTTAACCTGGTGCGTCGCACCGGCCATGTGGTGATCGTCGGCCTTTTCGGTGGCGAATTCAAAATGCCGCTGCCAATGTTTGCATTGAAATCGATCACCATTACCGGCTCCTATGTCGGTGGATTAAATGATTTGCGTGAATTGGTTGCCCTCGCGCAGCGCGAAACGCTGCCCGAGATTCCACTCGATGTTCGGCCGCTGAGCACGGTGAATCAAGCGCTGGACGATTTGACCCACGGGCGCGTGGTCGGACGCGTTGTTTTGCAACCATAGTCAGTTACAAAATAAAAGCGTAAGCTTGCCGCGTGGTGGAACGCCGACGGTTCGTCGGCTGTCACACCAGATGTTGATTCAGGAGTTTTTGTATGAACAGACTATTAGTTGCGACGTTGTTGGTGGGTGCTTGCGCATCTGCATTTGCGGCTGACGAAATGGCGCGTGTGATTTCTGCCACGCCGGTGACCCAACAAGTTGCCGTGCCGCGCGAGGCGTGTGCAGCCTACGCCGCGCCGGGTGCGCCGCCGCAGTGCAGCACGCAAACTATCTACGAAAGTCGCACGGTGGCGTACACCGTAATTTATGAGTACGCGGGTCGACAATATTCTGTTCAGATGCCGCAGAACCCTGGTGCAAACCTTCGTTTGCAGGTCGGGGACGCGCCTGCTCCGATGGCAGCAGGTAGCTCTGTGAGCCCTTCGAACCAAGTGGTTGAAGACGCCGCGATGGCGGGACCCGCCGTAAACGTAGCGCGACCCTATCCGTCGCCAGTGCAGGTGACCTACGTTAACCCCGGCGTGTCCTACTACGGCTCGCCGTTCTACGGTTCTCCCTATTATGGTTCGCCCTATTACGGATCGTATTTAGGTCCTGTTGTAAGTTTGGGCTTTATCGGCGGCTATTACGGTGGTGGGCGCTATTACGGCGGCCGCGGCGGATACGGTCATCGCCGCTAAGCGGTTAACGCTGCCGCTATTTCGGAGCTACCGCGCTTTGCATCAGCAACGCTAGCTGAGTACGCGGCACTATGCGGATGCTGTTTTTGGACGCGAAGTGCTGTGCCGTTTCGCTTAACGGATTGAGCGCGAGGTAGATTCCTTGCGTCGCGTCCAACGCCTCCATCGCTGCACTCAGTTCGCGCACGGGGTCGATTCCGTGCGTCGCCGCCTTCCAGCGTTTGCTGTTAACCAGCGCGGTGCGGCCTGCTTTGGTAATCGATAAATCGGCGCCATTGGCCGTGACCTTGGTGACCGTATAGCCATCCTTGGCATAGGCTGTTTCCAGTGCGCTGGCGAAATCGCGCGCTGACAGGGACGACAGTTTTTGCAATATCGCATCAATCCGCGCCGGATTGGGTGTGCCGCGCTGTTTCCACATCGCGATGCCACCGATCACTGCAAACGGTAAACCGGACAATGCGCCTACAACCGCGAAACGGTCGGGAAACAGCTTGAAGCAAGCCGCGCCCACCGCCACCGCCAAAGCAAAGCTAATCCACCAGGGCGAGCGCAGCAACACCGCAAACAGAGATTTGTCGGACATCTTGAATGACGGGAGCTGCACAGGCATTTCATTTCGCGGGTTTGGATGGATGCTTTTGTAGCACGATGGGCTGCCTCCACTCGTTCCAGTTCGGTCGTTCACAATGTGGTCTACATGACGGTAGCGACCTTTTCAGTAGTGAAATTACTGATTGCTAATCACTTGGAAGCGATTAACTTTTGTTGGAAATCGTTCTGGGGACGGGCGGGAACTGAGATATCGGATGAAGTCGACTATGGCGGATTAGTCGCTATAAGTCGCGCTAAATGGCCGTTTCAGTCCAAAGCTATCGCAATATTTACCCGCCAAACCCTTGAAAGCCTCCGGCCCAGACCTATAATTAGCACTCATCAGGGGCGAGTGCTAACAATCGAAAATCGGTGTTTAGCGTTCGCTACGGCCCGTCGATCTCTGCCCACCAGCCGAGACGCGTGGTCGGCCCGGCGCGGTTGCGAGTAGCGACCCCCGGCACCTCCAAGGTTTAACCCAGAAAAAGTTCAAGGAGAACTGTTCATGTCAATGAAACTTCGCCCCCTGCACGATCGCGTGATCGTTAAGCGTCTCGAGGAAGAGCGTAAGACCGCCTCCGGCATCGTAATCCCGGACACCGCCACCGAGAAGCCTGATCAAGGTGAAGTGCTCGCCGTCGGTCCAGGCAAACGTGACGACAGCGGCAAATTGAACCCGCCCGACCTGAAAGTCGGCGACCGCGTCCTGTTCGGCAAGTACGCTGGCCAAACCGTCAAGGTTGACGGCGACGAGCTGATGGTAATGCGAGAAGACGACATCATGGCTGTTGTGCAGAAGTAAATCTCGGGCGCACTGCGGCGTTGCTTCCGCCCTCGTGTACATGCGTACACGTCGGCCGAAAGCGCCTTGCATTGCATCCCGATATTTACTTCCCAACCATCTCACTTTTAAAGAATTTCGGAGTAATTAATCATGGCAGCTAAAGAAGTAGTTTTCGGCGGGGAAGCCCGCGCCCGCATGCTCGAAGGCGTGAATATTCTCGCCAACGCAGTTAAAGTCACGCTCGGCCCTAAGGGCCGTAATGTGGTGCTTGAGCGCTCGTTCGGTGCCCCAACGGTGACCAAAGACGGCGTGTCGGTTGCGAAAGAAATCGAACTCAAAGACAAATTGCAAAACATGGGCGCTCAGCTCGTGAAAGAAGTGGCCAGCAAAACCAGCGACAACGCTGGTGACGGCACCACCACCGCCACCGTTTTGGCTCAGGCTATTGCTCGCGAAGGCTTCAAGTACGTTGCCGCCGGCATGAACCCGATGGACCTGAAGCGCGGTATTGACAAAGCGGTTGTCGCCATCGTCGCCGAGCTGAAAAAAGCGTCAAAAGCCACCACCACGAATAAAGAAATCGCCCAGGTCGGATCGATCTCCGCCAACAGCGACGAATCGATCGGCAAGATCATTGCTGACGCGATGGAAAAAGTCGGCAAAGAAGGCGTGATTACCGTTGAAGACGGCAAGTCACTGGAAAACGAGCTCGACGTCGTCGAAGGTATGCAGTTTGACCGCGGCTACATCAGCCCGTACTTCATCAACAACCCAGACAAACAACTGGCATTGATGGACAACCCATACATCCTGTTGCACGACAAAAAAATCTCGAACATTCGCGATTTGCTGCCAACGCTTGAGCAAGTTGCTAAAGCTGGTCGTCCGCTGCTCATCATCGCTGAAGAAGTCGATGGCGAAGCGCTGGCAACCTTGGTGGTTAACAACATCCGTGGCATCCTGAAAACTGTTGCTGTTAAGGCGCCTGGTTTCGGTGATCGTCGCAAAGCGATGCTCGAAGACCTCGCCATCCTGACCGGTGGCACCGTGATTTCTGACGAAGTGGGCTTGAAGCTTGAGAGCGTCACGCTGGCTGATCTCGGTTCAGCGAAAAAAGTTGAAGTGGGCAAAGAAAACACCACCATCATCGACGGCGCTGGTAAAGAAGACGGCATCAAAGGTCGCGTTGCACAAATCCGCAAACAGATCGAAGAAGCAACCTCCGATTACGACAAAGAAAAACTGCAAGAGCGCGTAGCCAAGTTGGCCGGCGGTGTTGCACTGATCAAAGTCGGCGCTGCGACCGAAGTCGAAATGAAAGAGAAAAAAGCCCGCGTTGAAGACGCGCTGCACGCAACCCGTGCCGCCGTTGAAGAAGGCGTTGTGGCTGGCGGCGGCGTCGCACTGTTGCGCGCACGTCAAGCGGTAGGCGCGCTCAAGGGCGACAACGCCGATCAAGACGCAGGCATCAAGCTGGTCATGAAAGCCGTCGAATCGCCACTGCGCGAAATCGTTGCCAACTGTGGCGACGAGCCTAGCGTGGTTGTGAACGCGGTTCTGGCAGGCAAAGGTAACTACGGCTACAACGCAGCCAACGGCACCTACGGCGACATGCTTGAACTCGGCATCCTCGACCCAACCAAAGTAACGCGCATGGCACTGCAAAACGCAGCCTCAGTCGCGAGCCTGTTGCTCACGACAGAAGCCATGATTGCTGAAGCGCCGAAAGACGAATCAGCTGGCGGCGGCATGGGCGGTGGCGGCGGTATGGGTGGCATGGGCGACATGGGCGGCATGGGCATGTAAGAACGCGAACATAACGAGCCGGGGTGGCCAAATGCGCCGCGTTGCGGTCGACCGCGCCTTGCATCCATCTCGTTCTGTTCGGTTCTGGTTTGTTCCAGCGACCTGTTGCAACAACAAAGGCACCTTCGGGTGCCTTTGTTGTTGGTGCGATCGCCAAAGCGAACGGGCAAACTCTGGAGAGCGCAAACTTGGAGTGGGTATTGTCTTGGCATCAACTTTCCACACTAAACTACGGCTGTGAAAACAATCGTCTACATCGAAACGTCGGTAATCAGCTATCTGACGTCGCGCCCCACCGCTGATCCGATCAAGAGTGCTTGGCAAGCGGTCACTGCTCAGTGGTGGAATACGAAACTCACTCAGGTTACGGCGTGTGTGTCGCCCTACGTGATTGAAGAGATCAGCGCGGGCGACCCGCAGGCGGCGCAGCAACGCATCAAAATGATTCGCCCGTCGACGGTGCTGGACACCAATGATCAGATTGAAGCACGTGCAGACTTTTTGCTGTTGGGTGGTGGGTTGCCGCCAAAAGCGCGCTTCGACGCGCTACACATCGCCTGCGCCGCGTTTCACAACGTGAACGTTGTTATGACTTGGAATTTCAAACATATAGCCAACCCCGTGCAATTACCGGTGATGCGCGGGCTTTGCGCCGCGCGAGGCTTCCGGCTACCCGAATTAGTTTCACCCCTTGAGATGATGGAGAGCCAGCAATGACCGCAAATCCGCAAACTTCCTCAGTTGACTGGCGTGATCCTATCGTCGAAGAATTGCATGAACTTCGAGCGCAATTGCTTGAAAGGTATCAGGGCGATTTGCACGCCTATTCGGAGGCAGCGAGGGCTCGGGCACTGGCACTTGGCTTTCGATTGACTACGATCGCAGCGCCAGAAGCTCGAGACCCCGCTATTGCGAAGACTACCTCGCCGATCACATGAATCGGCTGTCTGCATTCGTAATCACGTGTTTGCACGACCTGGGCCCCTTGCTCTTTTTCGCAACCTGCCTATTCACCCCTATCGCCGAAGGCCAGAGCGTCAACGAGGGGGAACGCCCATTGATGCAACACGAGGTTTCCGTTCGGGAGCGCAATTTGACGGAACTTGCAGCCGAGTACAAAGCGAAGTCGGAGCGCCTCCACAAAGTAGCTACAAACCTTGCAGGCGGATTCGTCCATATTGGAACGGCTTACAGCGTGGTGGATTCTGAACGGCATCAATGCCATGCACTTGCAACGCTATTAGGGAAGGATTCAATCGCGAGGCGAATTGCGGTTGACTATAGACTGAATGTAGAGCTCAAAACTATCGATAATGCGCAAGACGTCGCGATAGCGGCGCATTCGATGCATGTGTTTACCGAGGTGGCACGGGAAGTCATCGCGTGGGATAAAGGCCAACGTGAAGAAGAGTGGAACTTGGGATGCGTGGGCTCACATCAAATCGGCACAGTGGAGTTCGTTGGGCAACCTAAGCCGTCTTTTTTCAGACTACGCGCCAACGGAACTGCACTGATCGTATTGGGTGACGTTGAGACTGGATTTTTCCACAAACTGAAAACTGCAGTTGATGCAAATCCAGGTGTTCAAACGATACTGCTTGGGAGTGGTGGTGGTAGCGTGTATGAAGCGCTTATGGCTGGCAGATATCTTCGACAGCGAGGGCTCAACACCGAGCTTTGGAATAATTGCTTGTCGGCTTGCGTTTTGGTTTTTTTAGGCGGCGTGGAGCGGCGAATCAATGCCCCTTATCCTGCTCTCGGTTTTCATCAAATCAGTGTGCTGGGAAACGCAGGACGCCCGGTCGCGGTGTCATCAACAGACAAGGCGTATGTCGATGTCGCTGCGTATGCAATCAAAATGGGAGTCGATGCATTAGCCCTACTCCGGCTAATGCAACTACGGCCTCCGGAAGGAATGTTCCAGATTAAGTACGATCACAGCGATGCTTCACACTTACTGTGCATAAGTAACATCGTAACTGTAGTGCAGCGCGGATGCGCAGCCGGCGATAGATAACGCCACGCTAGCGAACCACCACCGCCATTAAAAAAAGCTGCAATCGCAGCCTTTTTTCCTTTAGCGATTCGATGTGGCCATCACGTTCCACGTCCTCGCAGATTGCCACTTTCATCGGCAATCACAACCTCCACCCTTCGATTTACGGCACGTCCGTCAACGTTTGCATTGTCTGCAACTGGGTACGCTTTGCCATAGCCTTTGGTGACCACGCGCGTGGTGTCTACGCCTCTGACGATCAGCGCTTCGCGGATAGTTTCGGCGCGGCGCTCTGATAATTCCATGTTGTAGGCATCGGTTCCTACTGCGTCGGTGTAGCCTTCTACTAGCAATTTGCGCTGTGGAAATTGCTTTAAAAATGTTGCCAGTTTGTCGAGGCGCGGGTTGGCTTGTGGCGTGAGTTCTGCTTTGTTAAATGCAAACAGCACGTCGCCGAGTGTCACCAGTAATCCGCGTTCAGTTTGCTTCCCTTCAATGTCCCTTAGTTGCGCTTCTAACTGACGCACGCGCTCCTCTGCCGCGTTGGCTGTGCCTGCCGCTTGCTCCGCGCGTAAACGCTCTGCCGCAGCTGCTTCTTGTGCGGCGATTGATTGCGCGCGATCTGCGGCGGCCATGCGTGTGGCGGCTGTTGCATTCTGTTGCGCAATCGCTGCGGCTTGCTGTGCGTTTGCCGCCTCAGTCTGCGCTTGCCGCGCTTGTGCTTGCGCGGTCTGCGTTTGATTTTGTGCCGCTGTTGCGTCCATACGCGCTTTTTCGGCTTCGCGTGTTCTTGCTTCCAGCCGCAGTTTGTCGCCCGCGCTATTCGCGTCTTTCACGTCTTCGTCGACTTGACGCGACCGCGCTAGGTTGCGCGCGACTTCGGCCCGTTGTTTTGCGAGGTAGGCAAGGTGATTGACTTCGCCTTCATCGCGGTCACTGCGCCACACGCCATCCGCTTTGTCGATGGTGTCGCGTGCTGCCTTCAACTCAAGTGGAGCGCGGCGCACCACTTCAGGACTGTCTGCTGTTTGATTTACAACGATGCGCGCACTTTCAAGCGATGAATTTGGCGCGTTGCTGGCGCATGCCGACAGCACTGCAGCGGCAAGCGCGCACATGACAAGTGACGAATTGCGGATGTAAATGCTGGTGTTCATATTTCGTATTTCCCGAGAATATTTGGAGCTTGAATGATTTAGCGAAAGCGCTGTCACGGCGCACGACGGTTTATTTCGTCTTGCAGCGAGCGAATGCTGTCGCGAATTTCTTTCAGAGCACGCTCACCGCGCATGGCACTGGCGCGAGATTCCGCGACCGTTGCATCCGCCTCGGCCTCAGCGCTTAAGCGGCGCGCGGTGACGTAGTCTTTGTCGTTCATCGCGCGTTCTGCGCGCGATAGTTTGTCTCTGGCCTGACTCAATTCAACCGGAGCAGCGTCAACAGCGCTCGGTGCTGCTGAAACGCGTGCAACGGTGGTGCGAGTGACGGCCATCTGCTCTACGGGAGGCGGCAAACTAGAACACGCAGCAACCAATAATATGGAAACAACAGCACCTCCTAACCGGACCGCAGGAAGACGATGAATGTGGGCAAAAGGTGAAGCAAGCATATTTTTTTATGTTCCTGACGATAGGGGACCGCAACAACAAAGCGGTCGACGGCCATGAAACGTCGCGCTTTTATGCAGACCGACGACACAGAGGCAGTAATCGTGACGATAACGACCAAGGGGTGTTTTTTTTATCGGTCAATAGTCGCAATCACTGTAGGCGATTTCTTACGCATTAAAACGTTGACCTCAGGCAATGCGCACCGACGCGAAACGGGCAAGGTTCTCAACAAAAATTGCGGCGTAGAAAAGCATAATTGTTGATTCTTTTTGCACGGTTGATCATATGGCGAGCAACGCGCGTCGCCAACGATTGCAAAAGAAGAAAGCACAATGGCTAATGCACGCATAAGCCACGTACACTGCAGTTATGCCGAAAACCAGCCTTTCGCCTAGAGAGAATATTGATGCCGACCTTGCCGCGATGCGAACCGCGTCGCGCGCGCAGAGCGTTGAGTCGCTTGCGCTTGGTGAAGGCTTGCTTAAGCACTTTTCGGAGCATCTGTCGTTCGATGAGATGCTCTTCGTCCTACGCTTGTGCGCCTCGGGCTGCGAGAGCGCTGGACGCTGGTTGGAGGCGCTGCAATTCTGTCGCCGCGGGGTCGACCTTGCTGCGCGCAATCACAAACACCTAGAGAGCATCGCGTTCCTCACGGTAACCGGCAGCATTCATGCGTTCTTGCGCAATATGCATCTGGCGATCCGGGCAATGCGTGAAGCTATTTTGATTGCGGAGCAGCAACAGCTGCTCGAACACCAGATCAGGTTGTTGCTAGCTCTCGGGCAAATGTATTCGCGCCTAGATTTGCACGAGACAGCGCTCGACTTGTATCGGCGTGCGTCCGAGTTTGCGGGCGAAGCGAAGCACGCGCCGATGCGCATTGGCGCGCTAGACCACATCGCGGGCTCGTACCGCTTGATGCAAAAACTCGATCAAGCAGAGCTGCACATGGAACAGGCGTTGCAGATCGTACAAACGCAGGCGAATCGCGATTTGATGCCGCACCTGTTGCACACTCGAGCGGGTATCTATGCGGCGCGCGGCAATTTTGCGCAAGCGCTGGTCGACGCTGATGCATCGGTGGCACAACTGCGGGTTAGCAATAATGTCCCGGTGCTGCTGCGCCTGTTGCTGGACTGTGCTGCGTGGCGCCAGGCAATGGGGGACGTCGATGGCGCGCAGGCACATCTTCGGGAAGCCTCCGCGTTGCCACCAGAAAAATCACTCTACGAAATGCGCGAGGAACTTGCGCTGGCTCGCGTAAGGCTTGAGCGCATGCACCAGCAACCTGAGCGCGCGTTGCTCGCACTTGATGATTATCTGAAGGCCCGAGCAGACGGCATAACAATCAAGATTGAAAGTCAGCGCATTGCAACGCAATTTGTCGAAGACGTGGAGCGCACCGAGGCGCGCGGTCGACGCGAATCTGCGGCGGTCAACGAGCTCACGCTGCGGTTGATAGAAACCCAAGCGGAAACTCAGCGCATCGCCCGTCAAGTATCACGCGATCCGTTGACTGGAGTACTCAATCGTTCGGCCTTTGAATTGGCTGCTGAACGCGTTGCGGGCGGTGCGTCGCAGCCTGTTGCGCTCATCATCCTCGACATTGACAACTTTCGCATAGTCAACATTGACCACGGTCATCTAGCGGGGGACAAGGTGCTCGAAGTAGTTGTCGAGCGCATTCGACAGGCGCTGCGCACTAATGATCTGTTGGGGCGTTTTGCTGGCGATGAATTTTTTCTGCTTTGCCTCGGCGTCGGGCCGCGGATCGGGGCGGCCATTGCTAGTCGCATCCTTAAACGTATTTCTGAGCAACCCGTACTCTACGAAGGGCATTCGATTAGCGTAACCGTCAGCATGGGCGTGGCCTGCGCGCAAACTAAAGCGTTGTCGACGCTGCCCTATCTGGTCAAGCGCGCCGACGCGGCGCTGCGCCGTGCAAAGCTGGCGGGCAAAAATCGCACCGTCACCGTGCGAGTGAATACGTAGGTCAAGCTGGTGGGGCGTCCCACTGCGCGACAATCGAGGGATTGATAGCAGCGCATAAGAATGCCTTAACACTCGAATGATAGATCCGCCGTCTGGTTCTGGTTACGTGTCGCGGCCCCCGCTGGTCGTGGATTTGGACGGCACGCTGTGCCGTACCGACACCCTGTGGGAAACGTTCTTCGCCGCCTGGCGTACCTGCTGGTGGTTGCCGCTGGTTGCGCCATTTTGGTTGAGCGCAGGACGCGCCCAACTCAAGTCGCGCATGGCGGAAATTGGCTTGCCAATAATCAACCGTTTGCCGTGGAACGAAAGCGTTATCGAGGCGCTAAAGAAGGCGCGCGCCAGCGGTCGAAAATGTGTTTTAGCCACGGCAGCGAACGAGCGTATCGCCAACGCGTGCGCGGCAGAGTTGGGTCTGTTTGATGAGGTAATGGCATCGAGCGACAACGTAAATCTTAAAGGTAGGGCGAAGGCAGCGCAGCTCGTGTCAAGGTTTGGCGTTGCTGGCTTCGATTACATCGGCGATTCGCGCGCCGACCTACCGGTATGGGCACAAGCTGATAAAAAATACTCGGTGTCTAGCCTCATTCCGTTGGGCGGTGAGCGCATCGGTGCAGAGCAACCGGAATCATCGCTAGTCTCATGGATTAGGTTGCTCCGCGTTCGCCATTGGGTAAAAAATGTGCTGGTGTTCGTGGCGCCGGTTGCCGCGCATTCGTGGGCCAACGCGGCGGGTTGGCAGGCGGTTACAACGACCTTTTTTGCGTTCTGCGCTGTGTGTTCGGGCGTCTATGTGTTGAACGATTTGTTTGATCTCGCCTCCGACCGGATGCACCCGAGCAAACGAAAGCGACCGCTGGCATCGGGGGCGGTGCCACTTGCCACCGCGTTGGCCGTGTCGCTCGTATTGGTGACGAGCGGCATCGTCATTGCGTGGCTGACAGGCCCGCCGGTGGTTGAGTTGATCGCGGCCTACGTTGCCATGAATGCGCTCTACACCGTGTATTTGAAGCGCGTGCCGGTATTCGATGTGTTCTGTCTGGCAGGTCTATATACCCTGCGCATCGTCGCCGGTGCTGCTGCGGTGGTGGTGCCGCTTTCGACCTGGCTGGTTGCCTTCTCTGTGTTCGCGTTTCTGAGTTTGGCGTTGCTCAAACGCGCCGTCGATCTGGCGCGATTGGGCGCCGATGAAGTGTTGCCGGGTCGAGGCTATTCAGGGCGCGATGCCGCGTTTGTGTACGGCTTCGGCATCAGCTCAGCAACAGCCGCTTGCCTAGTGCTCGCACTTTACGTGGCGAGCGATCAGGTGAGATCAATGTACGCCGATCCGCTGTGGCTTTGGGGATTGGCTTTCGTGGTGTTGCTTTGGTTGGCGCGGATGTGGCGCATGGCGATGGGCGGTACGATGGATGACGATCCGGTGCTGTTCGCCACGCGCGATGGCGTGTCTTGGGGGTGTGCTGTGGTGATCGCCGTCTGCGTATTGCTCGCGATGTAGTTTTCAGTTGCCCGTGCCTAGGCGCGGCCTTTCCACGGTACCAAAATTTGCTCCAGTTTGCGCATCAGCAAGTCGAACAGGTACGCTACTAGGCCAATCACGATGATGCCCATAATCACGATATCGGTGCGTAGAAAGTTTGACGCGTTGAGCACCATCTGACCCAAACCCTCAGTCGCTGCGACCATTTCAGCGGCCACCAGTGTCGTCCAGCCAAACCCGATCGCGATGCGCATGCCAGTCAAAATTTCCGGCAGTGCCGCAGGAGTGATGACGTGCCACACCACCTGCCATTTTGATGCGCCCATGGAGTAGGCCGCGTTAATCTGTTCGATGGTCACCGACCTCACACCTGCGCGTGCCGCCATCGCGAGCGGTGCAAAGCAGGCGAGGAAGATCAAAATAATTTTTGCGCTTTCATCAATGCCAAACCAGATCACGATCAATGGCAAATAGGCGAGCGGCGGCAGCGGCCGATAAAACTCAATCGGTGGATCGAACACGCCGCGCATCGTGCGCGATACGCCCATGGCGATGCCGACCGGCACAGCAGTGAGCACCGCAAGAAAAAATGCCGAGAAAACGCGAATCAGGCTCCACAACAAATGCTCAGGCAGTGCCTTGCCGCCCTGAATATCACCGCGCATCGCGGCCATAAACGCGCTGGCAATCTTTTCGGGTGTGGGTAGAAACAAATCTCTAATCCAGCCCATGTGAGTCGCCGTCCACCATAAGGTGAACAAGGCGATCACGGTGACCACACTGATCAACACACTCGAGCCTTCGCCCGGAATGCTGTAGCCCTTGACCGTTTTAACCGTATCTTTAGCCATGATGGGTCCCCGGCGCATCGTGAATCAGTGACAGCACCGTCTCGCGCATCTCGATGAACGCGGCTGATGATTTCACCGCGCGCGAGTCTCTGCACTCCACAAACTGTTTTGAAAAATCGAGCTTGAAGCGATGCGCAATTCGTCCCGGTGATGGCGTCATCACGATGAGCTCAGTGGCCAAAAACAGCGCCTCTTCAACGCTGTGGGTGATGAAGAAAAACATCTTTTGCGTTTGCCACCACAGGTCTACGATCAAGTCCTGAATGTGCGCGCGAGTGAGTGCATCAAGCGCGCCTAGCGGCTCATCCATGAGCATCACCGCTGGATCACTGGCTAACGCTCGCGCTACGCCGGCGCGTTGCTGCATGCCGCCGGAAATTTGGTAGATCGGCGAGTCCGCATACTTTTCAAGTTCGACCAGTTTAAGTTTGTCCATGGCAATGGCGCGACGTTCCGCCTTACCCATGCCGCGCATCCGCAAGCTAAATTCGACGTTTTCTACGACCGAAAGCCACGGCATCAGCGCGTGTTTCTGGAACACCACACCACGTTCAGCGCCTGGGCCGTGAACAAGCTTGCCATCTATAGAAATTGAGCCCTCTGACGGCTGCATGAAGCCGGCGATGCATGAAAGCAGCGTCGTTTTTCCGCAGCCAGATGCACCCAGCGCCACCACGAAGTCGCCGGGCTGCATGATGAGGTCCACGTTCGACAGCGCGAGTGTGTTTTTGCCGTTGCTTCCAGCGTAATTGACACTTAGGTTTTTGACTTCGAGTATCGACAACGCTCACCCCAATTATTGTGACTATCTGAACGAACCGATTTCACGGTCTTCGCCACCCTAAAAAATCATTGCCTCGTCCACATAAAAAAGGGGCGACACGCGCCCCTGAATTCAGACTGTAAAAAACTATTTTGCAGCGTCGACTGCGTAGCTCGCGTTGACCACAACTGAGTAGTCAGGCAACATTTTCTCGATCTGCTTTTGCGACAACTGGAACTCTGCTGTTGCTGCGAGCGCCTTGGCGGCAATGCTCGCTTTGCCGCCACCGAGCCAGGTCGACGCCTGTGCCTTAGCGGTAGGGAACTTGTAGAGCGCCATCGCTGCGGGTACGTCTTCTGGCTTGGAGCCTGACCATTTTGAGACGGCCTTCACTTCCATTCCGTCAACTTTCCATGACTTGCCCGATGCAACGTATTTCGCATCAGCCTCGGCCATCACTTTCACAAATTTCACCATGAAATCGCGGTTGGCCTTTGCCCAGTCCTTGTTGGCGACATAGCCATCAAAGGTAGCCTTGCCGGTCGACGCTGTGATCTGGCCCGATGTGATGACAACGGTGCCATCTTTCTTCGCTTCGGCCAGCACCGGATCCCAGATGAAGGTTGCGTCAATGTCGCCGCGCAGCCATGCCGCCCGCACTTCAGGCGGACGCATATTGAGAATTTTCACGTCAGCAGGATTGATCTTGGCTTGATCGAGCGCGACCATCGTATGAAAGTGCGTTGTCGAATTAAACGGCATTGCGATTCGTTTGCCCTTGAGGTCGGCCACTTTCGTGATGCCTGAGCCTTTGCGTGCAATCAATGCTTCCGCATCGCCAATGTCGTCAAGAATCCAAAACAATTCAAGCGGTTCACCGCGAGACACTGCCGCCGAAATTCCCGCCGATCCTACTTCACCAAGCTGCACCGCCCCTGAAGCCATCGCCTTGATCACTTCGCCGCCGCCGCCAAATTGCTTCCAATTAACCTTGTAGCCGGTCGCGGTTTCCAGCGCCTTGGCTTCTTGCGCCATGCGATAGGGCACCACCATGTCCTGATAGCCGATAGTGACCTCTTTTGCCTGTGCAAAAACAGTGGTCGACATAAGTGCCGCGATGGCACCCGCCAGCATTGCAAGTTTCATGGTTTTCCCTCTTTCAAATGGTTTTAGTTAATTCAGCAATTTAGCGAATTGCATGACAGTACGTAAACAACTTTTCTTCCTGGCGTTATTCGGCAGGAAGAAAATTCATCAATGGTGAAACTTGCGAACGACGAACTACGCTTTGGACAGCACGTCACGCATCACCGACACCATGTGGTCAACGTGCGATTTTTCGCTGATAAACGGCGGAGCAATAATCAAGTTGTCGCCCGTGCTCTTGATGTTCACACCTGCATCATAGAGCCGCTTTTGAATTTCGTGACCACGCACACCTGGCATACCATCAACAGCGACTTCAACCGCCGCCATCATGCCAATCGCACGAACGTCGACGACCACGGGCAAGTCCGACAACGAGAACATCGAGTCGATGAAATAGGGCGACATTTGTGCTGCGCGTTCGATGAGCTTTTCCTCACGGAAAATTTTCATCATCGCTAGCCCTGCGGCAACGCAAGCGGGATGCGCGCTGTAGGTGTAGCCGTGGAAAAACTCGATGCCTTTTGCCGGCCCCGCGTTGGTAATCGTTTCGTAAATGTCGGTGCGTGCGGCGACCGCACCTAACGGTTGGGCACCATTAGTAATGGCTTTAGCCATGCACATTAAATCTGGCGTTACGCCGAATGCCTGTGCGCCAAAGTTGGCACCCATACGGCCCCATCCGGTGATGACCTCATCAAACACGAGCAGGATGCCGTGCTGGTCGCAAATTGCACGCAGGCGGTCAAGGTAGCCCTTCGGTGGCGGCAGGCAGCCAAATGAGCCAGCAGCGGGTTCAACGAACACCGCAGCGATATTTTCGCCGCCGTACAGCGTGCAATAGCGCTGCAAATCATCAGCTAAATCGGCGCCGGTTTCGGGTTGGCCCTTAACAAACTTGTTTTGCGGCAACGCCGTGTGCCGCATGTGATACACGCCCGGCAGGCCCACGCCAAACACCTTGCGATTGTTGACCATGCCGGACAAGGCGACACCGCCCATGTTGACGCCGTGATAGGCACGTTCGCGGCTGATGAAAATTTGTCGGTGACCCTGACCACGTACCCGGTGATAGGCCAGCGCCATCTTCATTGCGGTGTCAACAGCTTCCGAACCGGAGCACAGAAAGAACAGGCGATCTAGCCCCTCAGGCGTGAATTCAGCTACTTCGCGCGCAAGCTGAAAACCTTTGGCGTGGCCACGGCCAAACGGCATGGTGTAGTCGAGCGTTTTTAACTGCTGATACACGGCCTCGGCAATCTCCGGGCGGCAGTGGCCTGCAGGCACGCAGAACAAACCCGACGCAGCGTCGAGCACCTTGTGTCCGTCATCGGTCCACAGGTACATGCCTTCGCCCTTGACGAACATGCGCGGCTGAGTTTTGAACTCTTTGTTCGGCGAGAACGGCATCCAGAAATTGTCGAGCGCATGCGCGTCTTGTGCGTGTGCTGCGAGGGAAGTGATGTGCGGATCGGCGTGGCCCATGGGGACTCCTTATGTGCAGTGATGGAACTGTTGTCAGCGTAGGCTCGCCAGTGCTGCGACAATAGAGCCAGATATGCGTCAACGATTAGGCCAGTTGTGGCAAACCCGGTTTGCTCAGAGTGATCCCACCGAAACGCTGCAACAGCGCATCGCGGGGATGCTGCGCCGCGCCGTGCTCGAGCGCGCGATGCCGCTCGACGCACCGTTACCGTCTACGCGTGAGTTGGCGGCCGAGTTGGGCGTGGCGCGGGCGACGGTCGCTCTAGCGTATGAGCGTCTGCAGATCGAGGGCGCGATTGAATCGCGTGAACGCCGTGGCTTTTTTGTGACCACGACGTTTGCCGCACATCGTGCCGATTTTTGCGAAAGCGACCAGTTGTCCTTGTTGCCGCCGCCTGACTGGTCGCGGCACTTTCGCGAATTAGACGTGGGGTATCGCCCAGTCAAAAATCCGGTCGACTGGTATCGCTACCGCTACCCGTTTGTGTACGGCCAAATCGACCCTAAACTGTTTCCGCTGGCTGATTGGCGCGATTGCTTTGAACGTGCCATGAAGCATGAAAGTGTCGAGGTGTGGACGGTTGATCGTGGTGATCTTGATGACCGCGATTTGCTCGAGCAACTGCGCACCCGCGTGCTGCCACGTCGTGGCGTGTGGGCAGCGGCAGACGAAATTCTGGTGACCGTGGGTGCGCAACAGGCGCTGTATCTGATCGGGCAATTGCTCGGCGGCAGCGGGCGGCACATTGTGGTTGAAGAGCCTTGTTATCCGGATGTGCGCGCCATTTTCGCGATGACTGGGGCAACGCTGTCGTCCGCCCCGGTCGACGCTGACGGCGTGGACGTGCAACACATTACTGCGCTGCGCCCCGACGTCGCCGTCGTCACGCCCTCACACCACTGCCCGACGGGCGTACGGATGAGTGATGAGCGCAAACGTGCGTTGTTGTCTCAGGCGGCTGATCAGGATTTTTTGATTATTGAAGATGACTACGAGCCGCAAGTCGGTGGTGGCGTAGCCGCACCTGCGCTGAAAAGCATGGACATGAATGGCCGCGTGTTCTACATCGGCAGTTTGTCAAAAACGCTCGCTCCGGGCTTGCGGCTGGGCTATATCGTTGCGCCGCGTGACGCGATTGCCGCACTGCGGCGATTGCGCCGACTGATGCTGCGCCACGTTGCGAGCAATAACGAGCGTGCGCTGGCTTTGTTTTTGTCGCAAGGGCACTTCGAATCGTTGCAACGCCGCCTCGGCCATGCCTATCAGGCGCGGCTGAAAATATTGCGCGAAGCTTTGGCGCGAGATCTTCCCGAGTGGAAAATCGAAAGCCCGGAAGGTAGCGGCTCCGCGCTTTGGATTCGTCTGCCCGACGGCCTTTCCGCCAGCAAACTGGTGGTCGCCGCGCGCGCCGCCGAAATTGTGATCGAACCGGGCGCAGGCTTTTTCGGCCTCACGCCGCCCGGCGAATTCCTGCGCATGGGTATCTCGGCGATCGCGACACATTTGATCGCTGAGGGCGTCAGCGGGTTGGCCGCCGTGGCGCGGGAAATCAGACCGAACCTGGCGTAGCTTCGGTTCCGCGCCAGCGACATCGTGCCCGCGCGCCCGACGGTATGCGGGTTGCAGCCTAGCGCCGCACCAACCATCACGCTTTACGCAGCACCGCTTCACACGCCGCACCCAGCGCCAGCAACGTCCGATCCGCGCCGTGTTTGCCGACTAGCTGCAATCCCACTGGCGCGTTGCCCGCAGCGTGGCAGGGCAACGTGAGGCCGCAGCCGTCCAGAAAGTTCACCCATGATGCGTTGCGCAGGATGCGGGCGTTGCTTTTGAGGAACAGTTCGTCGTCCGTAATCAGCGGCGCAATTTTCGGCGCAATGCAGGCAACGGTTGGGCAGATGACCGCGTCGAAACCGGCCAGCGCCAGATTCATGCGATCAATCCAAAAACGTCGGAATGCCAAGCTGGCCGAATATTGACCGCGTGTGACGTCACGCCCTAATTGCATGCGTTTCCAGACGCGTGGGTCGTATCCAACGCCCTCGACATTAATGTTGGCGGTGTGCCAGTCGAGCGCTTCAGCGGCCAGCATGCTGCCTCCTCGGGCAAACAATTCATCTAACGGCAGCAGAGGTGCCTCGACCACCTCGGCCCCGGCTCGGCGCAACGCTTCAATGGCGGCGAGCGTGGCTAATTCAACTTCGGGGTCAAGCTCGCGCCACAGCAGTGCCTGCGGTTTCAAAAACCGCACACCCCGCAAATCAACGTTGGGCAGCGGCAAGATGGGCTCGCCACTGAGCGCGGCATCAAGCGCTGCGCAACAGGCAACCGTTTGCGCCAGCGGGCCAATCGAATCAAGGGTGACCGACAGCGGGATGCAGCCCAGCACCGGCACGCGGACTGCGGTCGGCTTGAACCCCACGAGGCCGTTGAACGCTGCCGGAATGCGCACGCTACCGCCGGTATCGGTACCGAGGGCGGCCACACTCATGCCGTCGGCAACGCTCACACCGGCGCCGCTGGATGAGCCGCCCGGCACGCGGCCACCGCCGTCGGCGGTGCGTCCCCACACCGAACGCGGCGTGCCGAAGTGCGGGTTGATGCCGACGCCAGAGTAGGCAAATTCAACCATGTTGGTGCGCCCAAACGCAATCGCGCCAGCGCTTCGTAAGCGCGCCACTACCGGCGCATCGAGCACGGCCGCGGCGCGCGAGCGCAGCACCGTGGAGCCCGCTCCGGTCACTTCACCCGCGACGTCAAACAAGTCCTTGATTGACACCGTAATACCTTCAAGCGGGCGGGCACTACCGTCGTCGATGCGCAACTGTGATTGCGTGGCAGCTTCGAGTACCGCCTCGGCATTGAGCGATAGAAACGTGCGCGATCCTTCGCCTTGGTCGTCGCGCACTTTGTCAATCTGGCGTTTAACCAGTGCGTTTACGGTGTCTTTACCGTTCAGAAAATCGGCATGAATTCGGGCGATGGTGGTCATGATGTTTAGTGTGTAGTTACGTCTGCTTGCATTATGGCCCGCGCATGAAGCGAAGTTTCGCGCTACATTGCGTTGATGAAACAATGGCTTTCCCTTTTCGTCGCTGTGTACTGTTGCGCAGCCCTTCACGCCGCGCCGCAAGTGCTCGACATCGACTGGAAAGACAGCGCCCGCGAACGAACATTGCCGCTCAAAATTCGTGTGCCCGAGGGCGCAACGCAGGTACCGCTGGTGATTTTTTCGCACGGTCTGGGTGGTTCACGAGAAGGCGGCAAAGCGTGGGGCGAACACTGGTCGGCCAACGGCTATCTGGTCATTCACGTCCAGCATCCGGGTAGCGACGAATCAATGTGGAAAGGCCCGGGCGAGGGCGCTCCCAAACAACGCCTAGCGCGCGGCGCAACGCCTGAACAACTGCTCGGCCGCGTCGACGATGTGCGCTTTGTGATTGATGAACTGACCCGATTACAAAGCAAATCCGATGCGCCGACCTGGACTAAACGGGTTGATCTTTCGCGGATCGCGATGACTGGGCACAGCTTCGGCGCGCGCACCACGATGGCGTTGGCGGGCGAGCGCTTTCCGGGGCCAATTAAGTCGGTAGCGGACGCGCGAATTAAGGCGTTCATCGTATTTAGTCCGACGGTACAAGGTGCGAAGAAAACGTGGCCAGAACGCTACGGCCTGATGAACCAGCCGTTTTTGAGTGTGACCGGAAGCCTCGACGAAGACGTAATGGGCAATGGTAGCAATCCCAAAAATCGCGCCGCAGTTTTTGACGCGCAGAACGCGGGTGACAAATACCGCGTGGTGTTTGCGGACGGTGACCATTCCGTGTTTAGTGGTGGTGCGGTGCGCGAAGCCGCGTGGCTCAACCGCGTTACCGGCGAGGGCCACGCAAACACGTCTGTGGCGACCACGAAAGTGATCCATGAAAAGACCAGCACGATCACGTTGAAGTATCTCGATGCGTACCTAAAAGGCGACGCAACCGCGAAATCGTGGCTAGCAACCGAGGTAGAAAAAATGCTCGGCGGTGTGGGAGAGTGGAGCTACAAGTAATACGTTGTTGCGTAGGGCGGGCACCCCGTGCCCAGCCAACAAAATTATTTGAGCAGTGCGAGCAAACGCGGCAGCGCCGCGCGCGTTTGCGCATCGGCCAGCCGAATCAACGTTTCGCGATATTCGCGCGAAGCGCCTGCGTAATAGGGCGTGCGAATGCGCAGCAGCATGTCGGCATCTTTTGCTTCGCCATCAATAATGGCGCGGCGCTCTGCGTCGCGTGTCTTCCAGTTTTCGGGAACGCTAGCGGGCGTATCTTCGAAAAATGCTGAGACGTCGACGGCCACCACGCGCGTTGCACCGAGCGAACGCGCCACATGGATTGGCACGGGCGACACCAGATCCCCGTCTTGGTAGGCAACGCCATCAATGGTGCAGGGCAAAAACATCGATGGCAACGCCGCCGAAGCGCGGACGGCCGCCCCAGTGTGGCCAGACGTAAATGCCACCACTTCCTTCTTGCCGACCGGTGCGGCCACCGCGCAAAAGCGTCGCGGTAACGCCTCGATCAAAGATTCATCTACCGCAGCATTAATAAAGTTTTGCATGGCCCGCCCGATGAGCCGATTGGGCCGAAGTAGCGACGGATCTGCAATATCGGTGAGCCCTAAATTGAGGGCGCGACGCTCGATTTCGACCGTGTTAATTTTTGCCGCGTACAGCGCCCCGACGATGGCGCCCGCGCTTGAGCCGATGATTAATGCGGGTTCAATGCCAGCGGCTTCGAGCACTTTCAAAACACCCACGTGAGCGAAGCCACGCGGTCCGCCACTGCCGAGCACAAGAGCCGTGCGCTCGCGTCCTTCGGGCCACACCACAGGGCCCGAGCGCGGGGTTGCCGAGGCCGGATAGCCGTCGCCAAATTCCGCGCAGCCGCCTGCGAATGCGGCTAGAACCGGCAGTGCGCCAATGCGACTCAGTACCGCCCGACGATCCATTACGCGCTTGCGCCTAATGCCTTTGCGCGGAGCGCCTGAGCCTCGAGCTCGGCGGCCGTTACGGGTGCATTCAACCAACCCTGCAGATGGGTCAGCGCAAGATCGGTCAGCGCGTGTATCAAGGCAGGATGGTCGTTGAGCGATGGGATGTAGTCGTACTCCGAGCCACCCGAATGCAGAAATGTTTCTTTGCCTTCCATCGCAATTTCTTCCAGAGTTTCAAGGCAGTCGGCCGGGAAGCCCGGGCAAACCACATGTAGTCGTTTAATACCTTGACCGGGCAGCGCCCGCAAGGTTGCATCGGTGTATGGCTGCAACCACTCGGCACGCCCAAATCGCGATTGAAATGTCAGCACCCATTGGTTGTCGGTTAGCCCCAGCTCAGCGGCAAGTAAACGACCGGTTTTGTGGCACATGCAGTGGTAAGGATCGCCGTTCATGAGCGTGTATTTCGGCACCCCGTGAAAGCTCATCAGCAGCTTGTCCGGGCGCCCGTGTTTGGTCCAGAACGCATTGATGCTTGCGGCCAGCGCCTTGATGTAGGCTGGGTTATCGTGCCACGTGGTGATGGTGCGCAGCGCCGGCATATAGCGGTCTTTGACGAAGGTTTTGAACACCGCATCACACGCGGTCGCCGTGGTGCTTGCCGCGTATTGTGGGTACATCGGCAACAGCAAAATCCGGTCGCAACCCGCAGCTTTCAGTTTTGCCAGCGCACTGGCGATGCTCGGGTTGCCATAGCGCATGCCTACTTCAATCTTGACGTGGTCGGGCGGCAGCCCCAAAGACTTCAGTCGCTCACCCATCGCGCCTCGTAAATACTGCGCTTGGCGACTGGTCCACACTAGCAGCGGTGAGCCTTCTGGCGTCCAGACGGATGCATACTTTTTTGCACTTTTGGCGGGACGGATACGCAGAATGATTCCGTGCAGAATGGCCAGCCACAGCAGGCGCGGAATCTCGACTACGCGGCTATCGCTCAAAAATTCTGCGAGGTAGGTGCGCACCGCTTTTGCCGTCGGTGCGTCGGGGGTGCCCAGATTTGACAGCAGGATGCCGATGCGGGCGCCACGGGCGTGGCTGTGCGATGAAACGTTAGGGTCAGACTGCATGAACGCAACTTCTCGGAGGTTAGCCCTCTCCCATCTCGCGCTGCATGGCGGAAGATAAAAGCTTGGCGGTTAAATCAACAATCGGAATGACGCGGTCGTACGCCATTCGGGTCGGCCCAATCACGCCCAGCGTGCCAATGATTTGTCCATTGACTTGATAGGGTGCGGTGACCAAAGAAAACTCATCGAGTGGCACGATTTGCGACTCGCCGCCGATAAAAATCTGTACGCCGGCGGCTTTGTTCGATAGGTCGAACAGATGCAGCAGTTGAGTGCGCTGCTCGAACATGTCAAACAGTCGGCGTAAGCCCTCCATGCTGCCTGACAGATCGTGTGAGTGCAGTAATCGCCGCTCGCCGGAGACGACCAGTTCGTCGCCCGATTGCGCGACCGCCGCGCCGGTGTCGACCGCCGTGGTCATCAGGCCCACCATATCTTCGCGCAGGCGCTTCAACTCGTCGGTCAGCCGCGCTCGCACTTGATCGAGCGGCAGCCCGGCAAAATTTTCATTGAAAAAATTGGCGGCTTCGACCAGTTGTGACGGTGTGAAATTGCGGTCGGCATTCAGGATGCGGTTTTGCACATCACCATCGGGTGCAACCAGCACCATGAGCACACGTCGCTCGTTGAGACGCACAAATTCCACGTGGCGAAACGCGGCCGTCTTGTGCGGCGCCGCAACCACGCCCGCGAACGACGACAGCTCGGAGAGCATGCGTGCAGCTGCGCTGACTAGCTCCTGAGGTTGTTGGCCTTGAATCTGCGCCTCGATCTCCTTCATTTCTATCTGCTGCAACGGTCGCGTAATCAACAGCGTGTCAACAAAAAAACGATAGCCGCGCGGCGTTGGAATGCGCCCGGCGGAGGTGTGTGGACTGGTGATAAAGCCAAGATCCTCTAAGTCCGCCATCACATTGCGGATCGTCGCAGGCGACAACTCCAGCCCGCTTTGTTTAGACAGCGTTCGCGATCCGACCGGCTCGCCATCGGCGATGTAGCGCTCTACCAGCGCTTTCAGCAGAATTCGGGAACGGGCATCAAGCATTGCTTGATTGTAAAGACGTGGGCGCTTGACGCCGCGACGATGGCGCCCGACAACAGCGCGTGGCCGATACCTAAATGCTGTTTCGCGCATCGGCAAATAAGAACCTGCTGTAAAAAATGCGGATCGCAAGCCTTGCACAACACGGTAGTGCGCGTTTCTCGTTGCGGTCGCCACCGGTTCTGCACATGCTTAAATTTCGGTGTGATTAAATTGGTTCATGCCGCAACCGCTCGCCCCTTGCCAGATCGCCATCGCTGTTCGTCCGTCGCAACGCGAGGGCAATCGTGACGTTGCGCGTGATCTGACCGACATTGTGCTGGCGGTGGCCGCGCAATTACGCGGCTTGGGCTACGCGCCTGTACTGGAAGAAAACAGCGCGTCGGAACTCGATGCGCGGACGGTGTCGGGCCTACCGACCTCATCCATGGCCGACATTGGCCGCAGCCACGGCGTGGCCATCGTGCTTGGCGGTGACGGCACGTTCATCTCCGTGGCACGGCATTTGGCGCCGCACAACGTGCCTATTATTGGCGTCAATTTAGGGCGTCTGGGGTTTTTGACCGATTTAACGCTGTCGAACTTGACAGAGTCGCTTCCCCGTTTGTTGGCCGGTGAATATCGCGAGGAGCGGCGCGTGCTGCTGAACGTCGTCAGCTCGCTGGCCGCTGCCGAGCAATATCTCGCGGTCAACGATGTGGTGGTTAATCGCGGTGGTGCGACGTCGTTGGTTGATCTTGAAATATCACTCAATGATCGCTTTGCCTACGGCTTTCGCGCCGACGGCGTGATTGTCGCGACGCCCACCGGCTCCACCGCCTACGCGCTGTCCGCAGGCGGGCCGATCATGGCGCCGTTTGTCAACGCTTTTACTATCGTGCCAATTGCGCCGCATGCGCTGACCAATCGCCCTATTGTGGTGGCCGATGATTCGGTCATTCGCATCACCGTAGCGCGCGCCCGTGAGGCTTTGGCGAGTATCGACGGTCATCAGGTGATCCCATTGAACGAGGGCGATTCGGTCGAGATCAAACGCGCTGCCGACACGGTGCGGCTGTGGCATCCGCTGGACTACGACTATTACCACACACTACGCGAAAAACTCGGCTGGACGGAGACGCCGGAGGGCCTTTCGCGCCGCAATCCAGTGCTTCGGCGCTAGGCAAGCGCGCGATGCTCAAGCAGCTGTCCATCCGTAATTTTGTCCTGATTGATCGACTCGACATTGAGTTCGAATCGGGCATGATCGCGCTCACTGGCGAGACTGGCGCGGGCAAATCCATCGTGCTCGACGCACTCGGTTTAGCGCTCGGTGCACGGGCCGACAGCACGGCCGTTCGAGTCGGCGAAAAACAGGC
>JACMNN010000149.1 GCA_014378555.1 Burkholderiales bacterium
CTGGACCACGATGATCAATGGTCGGCATTGAAAACGCGCGCGAAATGCGATCGGGCACCGGCGACGGGCCGGGAATGGACAACTGGTGACGGCCAGCGGGGTGAAAATTCAGTTTGAGCATCGTAGTTCCTCCTTCGTACAGGGTGCGAAGGATAATACGAAGCGCATACCGCGCCGCCTGCGAGCATTCGCATTCTAGAAATTCGCCATGACCGACCTCGCCGCCAACCTACGCAAACACACCCAAGGCGAAGTCCTTTTCTCCGACGCGGACCGCGCCCGTTATGCGACCGACGCATCGATCTACCAGCAGATTCCGGTCGGCGTATTCGTTCCTAAAACTGCGGACGACATCAAGAACGCCATCGACGTGGCGCGCGACGCCAAGGTGCCAGTGCTCGCGCGCGGCGGCGGCACCAGCCAGTGTGGGCAGACGACCGGCGTGGCGCTGGTGATTGACGACAGCAAATACTTTCGCAACGTCATTAATTTTGATGCGCAAAAACGCACCGTCAGCGTCGAGCCCGGTATGGTGCTTGATCATCTCAACGCGTTCCTAAAGCCGCACGGGCTGTGGTTTCCGGTCGACGTTTCCACCAGCGCGCAAGCCACGCTCGGCGGTATGGCGGGCAACAATTCCTGCGGCTCGCGCTCGATTGCTTACGGCAATATGGTGCATAACGTGCTGGGCGCAGAGGCGTGGTTGGCTGACAGCAGTGTGGCGACGTTTGGCCCGCTAAATGCAGCCAGTGGACGCGCAAAGCAAATAGGTGAACTTGGGCAAACGCTGGCCATCGAACATCGCGCCGAAATCGAGCGCGTGTGGCCTAAAGTGTTGCGCCGAGTGGGTGGCTACAACCTCGACATTTTCTGCAACCAAAACGAGCGTCCGTACACCACTGACGGCAGCGTTAATCTTTCACATTTGCTGGTGGGGTCTGAGGGCACGCTCGCGTTCACCAAGTCACTCACGCTAGCGCTGCTGCCACTGCCAAAAAGCAAGGTGCTTGGCGTGGTTAATTTTCCGACGTTCCATCAGGCGATGGACGCGGCGCAATACATCGTGAAACTTGGGCCGACCGCAGTCGAACTGGTTGACCGCACCATGATCGAATTGTCGTTGACCAACCCTGCGTTTGCGCCGACCATCCGCACCGCGGTGGTCGGATCGCCCGACGCGATTTTGCTGGTGGAATTTTCGGGGGATGACAAAGGCGAGCTGACGCACAAACTGCAACAGCTCATCGAGCTGATCGGCACCTTGGGTTTGCCCGACGCAGTCGTCTCGATGGTGGACGACGCGCCGCAGAAAAACTTGTGGGAAGTGCGCAAGGCGGGGCTCAACATCATGATGAGCCTTAAGGGCGATGGCAAGCCGGTAAGCTTCATCGAAGATTGCGCCGTACCACTGGAAAGTCTTGCTGAGTACACCGCCAACCTGACCGAGGTGTTCGCAAAGCATGGCACGCGCGGCACCTGGTACGCGCATGCCAGCGTGGGCACATTGCATGTGCGCCCGATTCTCGACCTGCGACGGGGTGATGCCACCAAAATGCGCGCCATCGCCGACGAGGCCAGCGCGCTGGTTCGCAAATTTAAGGGCGCCTACAGCGGCGAACACGGCGACGGCCTGTGTCGCGGCGAATGGATTGAATGGCAATTCGGGCCTGCAATTACCGGCGCTTTTCGCCAGATCAAGCACGCGTTTGACCCGGACAATCTGTTCAACCCGGGCAAGATGGTTGATTCGCCGAAGATGGATGACCCGTCCCTGTTCCGCTTCAAACCTGAACCCAACGGCTACCAAACCATCCCAATCAAAACCGCTCTCGACTGGCGCGCATGGGACGTGCAAAATGATCCGCTGACCGAGGCGATCAGCGCACCAGGCAGCGGCGGCGACGGAGCGCAGGGTTTCGGCAAGGCAGTCGAAATGTGCAACAACAATGGCCACTGCCGCAAGTTTGATGCAGGCACGATGTGCCCCAGCTACCGGGTCACGCGCGACGAATCAGCCAGCACCCGCGGCCGCGCCAACACCCTGCGCATGGCGGTCTCCGGTCAGCTGGGGCGCGACGGCATTGCTAGCCAAGAAGTGCATGAAGCGCTTGAATTGTGCGTCAGTTGCAAGGGCTGCAAGCGCGATTGCCCGACCGGTGTCGATATGGCAAAGATGAAGATCGAGCACCTGTATCAGTACAAGTTAAAGCACGGTTTTTCGCTCAAAGACAACATCATCGCGCGGCTTCCAGTGACCGCCGGGTTCGCCGCAAAATGGCCGAACGTGTTCAATTTGCGCAACCGAAAACCGTGGCTTGCGCGACTGGGCGAGCGACTGTTCGGCATCTCGGCTAAGCGCTCGTTGCCGGAATGGCGTGCCGATACGGTGTGGTCGCGATTACCGGCAGAACCGGTGGGGCCAACGCTGGTTAGCGGCAGCGCATTGCTCGCCGCACAAGCTCGCGGCGAGCCGTGCGTGGTGCTGTTCGTCGACACCTTCAACGGTGCTTTCGAACGCGAAAACGTGGACGCCGCCGTTACCGTGTTGGGCGCTGCCGGGTACGCCGTGCACATTCCGCGTTGGGCAGCACAAGGCGACCGCGATCACCGCAACCTGTGCTGCGGTCGCACCTTCCTCGCCGTTGGCATGGTCGACGAAGCGCGTCGACAAGCTGAATATTTACTCTCGGCGTTGGTGCCATTTGCCCAAGCCGGCATCAGCATTGCGGGGCTAGAGCCGAGCTGCCTTTTCACCATGAAAGACGAGATGCTGACGATGCGTTTAGGTGAAGACGCGCAGACGGTCGCCGATCACGCCATGATGATCGAAACATTCCTGGAGCGTGAAGCAAAAGCAGGCAGGCTTGACGGCTTGCGCGCAAAACTCAAACCCGCCACATCACCGATTTTGGTGCATGGCCATTGCCACCAAAAAGCGTTTGCAGAGATCACCCCAACGCTTGCGTTGCTGTCGCTCATCCCCGGCGCAAAACCCAGTTTGATCGAAAGCTCTTGCTGCGGAATGGCTGGCGCATTTGGCTACGACGCGAAGCATTTCGACGTGTCAATGCAAATGGCTGAACTGTCGCTGCTACCGGCAATCCGCAACGCAGCCGACGCCATCATCGTCGCCGACGGCACCAGTTGCCGGCATCAAATTCGCGACGGCGCAGCACGCGAGGCCAAACACGCGATGCGCGTGTTGGCAGATCATTTGAGTTGACAGCTTTCAACAAAAACGGGCGTTGGTATCTAATTTTATTGGGCTAGCGTCGAAATCGGCGCGTGTTCGATAGCCGCTTTTTCCGCTCCCAGCCTTATTTGACTGTAGTGTCCAAGTGTGTTCAAACAGTGCGATAGATTTCTTGAACTCTATTCATGCATGAAGGCGTAGGGTGGCAAGTTGGCTTGGATCAATTTCGGCACGTTGCGAAACATCCCCAACCAACCCGCCCACGTTTCTCTTAAATCTCGGGGTTTGTTGTCTTAACTAACTGAGCCACTTCTTTACCAAGCGGACGTGTCAGTTCTCGACGCGCTGACGCGGATACCGCAAGCGAGCGGCACGTAATTTGAACCGCGACTGATGACCACCTTCTTCAGCATAGTCAACCGCTTTTATCGCTAAAAACACCACGACAACGTTTTCCTCAGCGACTACCTTGATAGCGCAGAAATGGCTTCATCGTTCCTTTAAGCACGCGAGTCGATGCAAGCCTCGATGAGCAGTCTTTGAACCGCTATTCAGCCGCAAGAAGATGCGCCAAATTTGTAGGGATTTGTAACTGTGCAGCACGCGTCCGCCGCTCAACGCGACGCATTTCCGCTTGATAAACAGGCCCCGAAATGTCCACCTCAGTGACGATGTTCTCGCTCGCAGAAAGCTGCATCATTGACGGGTGCGCGGCGATACCTGTCGCCTCAAGTGCGAAGTACGCGAGCAGCCGTTGGGGATGAAGGCCCAGCGCTTGCGCATGGCGCAGGCGCGCCCGAATGATGACTTGATACATGGCGGCGAACTGGCCGCGAATGTTGGCGAAGCGCGCTGATCGCGCCACCAGCGCAACAGCCATTCCAGTGAGCGGCGCGAGGGCAATATCCAGCGTTACAGCCTGCAATGTGGTTGTGACAATGTTGTCATCGCGAATGCCAGCGCAAAAGCGTTGCCACAACGCGATATCGTTACGCGTGACATAAGCCGCGTAATTAATTCGCGCCGCGTGAGACTCCCAAAATCCACGCTGTTGCAACGGCGGTGACCGATGCAGATTGCTCTCCGTCGCGCACGGCGCAACGTCTGAAAATAAACCCATAGCGCGAGCCGTTATGGTCATCGGCAGCGCTAGCGGCGCGCCGGGCCCCCATTGTCCTAAGCCCGTTATTTCGTCAATTTCAAGTGCCTTAAAAAATTGCGC
>JACMNN010000150.1 GCA_014378555.1 Burkholderiales bacterium
CGGCGCGGTCCTACATCATCCCGTCACGGTCGAGCCTATCCTTACGTCTGAGTATCCAACGGCAGCGACTCGCCCCGCTTACAGCGCGCTCGACGCCAGTCGCTTTGCGGCAACTTTCGAGTGGGACGCGCCGAATTGGCAAGACGGACTTCGCCGTTGTCTTGCTGAGCGTAGTCTGAGAGCGTAAATCGCGCTGGCAACTGCGCTGCAGGTACCTATTATTTTCTGGAGATAACTTATGTTGCGACAACTCTATCTACGCGGCGTGCTTGCAGCACTGGTCGCCACCGCATCACTGTGCGCCTACGCGGCAGGTGCCGATGACGATCTGCGCAAAATGGGCCCGGGCGTAGTGCAGGCCAGCAAAAGCATGGTCAGCGAACACTTTTATGGATCAGGCGAGATAGCGCACCGTGTGGTGGCTAGCAGCTGGACGACACCTGCAGTCGAGTCCAGCAAAAAAGCGTCTGCCGACGGTGCGGATCGCAGTAAGCCGTTTCAGATTGGCTTCCCGCGCGACATCGCCGCAGATGCGCGCAGCCTGCCCCTGGCAACACTGCCTTGGCAGGCGCTGCCTGACGGCAGTCGAGTCGCCCGCATAGAGGTGCTAGCAGCCGACGCCGTGGCATTCCGCATCGGCTATCACGTTGATGGCCCGGCGGCGGGTTTACAAATACGTTTTTCGGGCGTTGGCCGTGACGAGATATACGCCGCGACAGTTGACAGCGCGGACCGCGCTTGGTCACCAGTGCTGGAAGGCGACACCGGCACGCTTGAGTTACGACTGCTGCCCGGATTTGCGCCGGCACAATTTCAAATGGCACTCGATCAGCTTTCGCATTTCGTAAGTTCGCCAGCAAGCAATGGTCCAAAGGACATCCGCCAAATCGGCAACGCCGGATCGTGCAACATCGATATCGCCTGCGTAAGTAACCCCAGCACTGCGCTGCTCAATGCGGCGAGCGCGGTCGCAAAAATGGTGTTCAGCGACGCCAGCGGCTCATACCTATGTACCGGCACGTTGCTGAACTCGACCTCGGGCGGTAGCTATTTCTACACCGCTGCGCATTGCGTCAATTCGCAGTTCGCCGCTTCCTCGGTCAACACTTACTGGTTTTTTGATGCAGTCGCATGCAACAGCCTTGCTATTCCGCCCTACCAGCTGGTGAGCGGTGGCGCTAATTTGATGGTCACCGATCCAACGATGGACGTGACGCTGCTGCAACTTCGCCAGTCGCCACCCACCGGCGCCTTTCGTTCAGCTTGGAACGCAACCGTGATTCCTACGACGACCAATCTTGTGGGTTTGCACCACCCGTCAGGCGACCTTAAAAAGTTCTCGCAAGGCAACATGCTGGGTTACGGTATGGGGCCGTTGGCCTACGACACGGGGCCGCGGCCACAGGCTGGCAAAGACAGTTTCATCAAGGTGCAATGGGCTCAAGGCACCACTGAAGAGGGATCAAGCGGATCGGGCGTGTTTACATTCAACCCCGCCGGCTATTACGAATTACGCGGTGGATTAGAAGGGGGCGCCGCATCGTGTGGCAACCCAACGGGTACTGATCGTTTTTCGCGCATGGACTTGCTGTTTACTAAGCTCGCGCCGTACTTGCAACCGAGCGCTGTAATTCCGGCGACGACCACGGCACAAGCAGCGATGGTCGAGTTTTTCAATCCGCAGTTGGACTTTTATTTCATCAGCTCGCGTGAGAACGAAAAAGGCTTGCTCGATGGTTTAGTTGATGGCAACTCCAACCATTCGTGGTTTCGCACCAGCTATTGGTTCAAAACCGATCCAACCATATCGGGCTTTACAGCCCCCATCACCCGCTACTTCATACCAGGTGCGGCGAAGAATGGAACAAGGGGCACACATTTCTATACGGTGCTGAACAGCGACCGCACCCTGATTACCAACACCGGAAAAGAGTTATTCGCGAGCCCGAGCTTTGGTTGCAGCGGCGTGCCCAATACCTTTTTCTGCAACGAAGGCACCGACTCCTACATCGCGCCACCGTTGGTTTCGGCGGGTGTCAATACCTGTCTGGCTAGCGAGCGCAAAATTTACCGTACGTTCCGCGCCGACTCTGCACGTTACTTCAACGATGGCAATCATCGCTATCTAACCGATACCTCGATGTATGACTACATGGTTAATGATCTGGGTTGGGCGGCTGAGGGCGTGGCCTTCTGCGCGACGCCTTAGGTTAACCCGGCGGAGCCCGCGTGGGCTCCGCATTGCAGCGTAGCGTAGCTAGAACCGGTACGCCGCGGTCACCGGGTCCGCCACCGACATGTGGCCCGGTTTGAGCACCACGGCGTTCCAGCCAAAGGTGACGCCGCCCAATTCTGCGTTGTTGCGAAACCGGGCGAGGGTGTCGAGGGGCTCGTCGGAAAGTCGCGCGCCGCTGAACTGATCAATGGTTGTCACTTGACAGCGCACGCAGGGCTTGACCAGCTTCAAGACGACCTCGCCGATAGCCAGCGTATCGATGTGGTCCTCATCCCATGCCGGCAACCCTGAAATCACCATATTCGGCCGAAAGCGATTCATTGGCATGGCGCGGGTAATGTCGCGATTCATGCGCGCATTGAGATCAGCCAACGATTCAACACTAGCGATGAGCAGTGGATACCCATCTGCAAAAAACGTATGCGCATCGCTGTTACCGGCATACAAACGACTGCAGTCGCGACGCATGTCGGGATGAAAACGAACCAGCCGCAATCGTCCGCGCGCCATACCCAGCTTCGCGTTCAGCCAATCACTGGCGGCGTCTCCCGCATCGAGTGCGACCGTCTCGTGGCTCCACACTTTGACCTTAAGCAACGCGTTACGAGCCGGCGGCGGCACCACGAGCACGTCGTCAGTGAATGCGATGAATAAGCCGTCGTCAGCGGTAACCGTGACCGTTAACGTAGCCATCAATGGGCATTCACGCTGGCTCAGAAAAGTTGCAGGCGAATGTCGGGCATCCACCACCATCCACTCGCGATCGTGACGGATACCGCTGGCGAGTACATCAGCGCTCGCGTGAGCAACTACGCGGCAACCCTTAACTGGGTAAGAAAAAAGCCCGGCAACTTTCACGTCGTCCGGGCTTGTTTGCGCACTCATTGAAGCGTGCTAGTTGGCTTTGAGCCCGGCCGTATATTCCGAAAGCGCTTTGATTTCTGGCTCGGTCAACTTTCCGGCGATGGTCATCATCATTTTGCCGGTGGGGTTCGAATCTTCTTTGGTCGCGCCACCACGAATACCGGCGCGGAATGACGTTAATTGAGCAACCGTGTATTCAGCATGCTGACCGCCGATACGGGGGTACAGCGCAGGAATTCCAGCGCCCGACGGCGAATGACAACCGGCACAGGCTGGAATACCGCGTGTCGCATCACCGGCGCGATAAAGTTTTTCGGCGGTTTTTGCCAGCTTTTCGTCTTTGGTGCCGATAGGACGACCCTTCATCGAAGCAAAATAAACCCCAAGCGCCTTCATGTCGGCATCACTTAGCGCGGTTGCGAAGCCTTTCATGATGGCGTTATCACGCTGACCGGATTTAAAGTGGCGCAACTGCTTAGCGACGTACTGCCAGCTCATGCCAGCGAGGTTAGGCTGCGTGGGAACCGGGCTGACGCCATCAACACCGTGGCAACCTGCGCACACACCGGCTAGCGCCTGCCCCTTGGTGAAGTCAGGACTCTTTTCGGCCTGCGCGAACGCCGAGGCTGAAATTAGCCCTGACAACGCCAAAACAAGAACGGGCGCAAACGCTGAAACGGTGGAGCGGAAAGATAAAAGCATGGCCGGATTAGTATTTTGTTGCTCGTAAGCGGCGCAAAGCGCGAGCTAATCGAGTGGGAAAGCAGATGACAACTAAAATTATAACTTTGCTGAATCGCCGAATCGCCGCTCTATGAAAGCTCCCGTGCTGAAACCGACCCTCCCCGTGGAGGCTCGCTTGGAACGCATTCCGCAATTTGCGGGTGCTTTTTTCGAGAAATCCGTGGTGGACATGGAGGGACTTCCCGAGGAAACCGGGCCCGAAATCGCCTTTGCCGGTCGATCCAACTCCGGCAAATCAAGCAGTATCAATAAGCTGGCCGGCCAAACGCGCTTGGCGTTCGCCAGCAAAATGCCAGGTCGCACCCGCGAATTGAATTTCTTTCCGCTGCGGGCGGGCGGCTATCTAGTCGACTTGCCGGGGTATGGCTTTGCCCGCACCCCACGCGACAAGCAGCGTGTCTGGACCGGCGTGATCGAACAGTATTTTCGCGAGCGTCAGGCGCTGCGCGGCTTGGTGCTGGTGATCGACGTTCGGCGTGGCACCACCGAGCTCGATGTGCAGTTTGTTGAATGGATGGACGGCTTGGGCGCGGGGCGACCGCGCATTTTGTGGCTGTTGAACAAGGCCGACAAGCTCACACAAAGCGAGCGCATGAAAGCGCGCAATGCGTTTCGCGTCGATAACGGCGCGTTGGTAAACGACCGCGACTCGGTCGTGATGTTTTCGGCTCACACCGGCCTCGGCATGAAGGAATGCTCGACCGTGTTTAATCTTTGGCTAGACAAAACGCCAGAGTTGGCCGACCCAACTGCGAACTGATCGCCCAAAGAAAAACCCCTGGCTGACTAGCAAGCAGGGGTTTAATGCCGAACAGTAAACTGCGAAGCACCCGTTCAGGGAGGAGAAACGGGAGACCAATGTCTAAGACGAATATACGTCCTAGACAAACACATGTCAAGTGATTGTGTCAGGCAACGGCTGAAAGTTTCGATTAATTTTCCATGCGCCGATAGCCAATCGATTCCGCCACATGCGCCACCGAAATTGCTGTGCTCCCCGCAAGATCGGCAATAGTTCGCGCCACTCGGGCGATGCGATGTTGCGCGCGCGCCGACAACCCCAATCGCACGGTGGCCTGTCGAAGCAGAGTTTCTCCGTTTTCGTCCAAGACACAATGAGCATCTACCTCGCCTGAACTAAGATCTGCGTTGGCCTTGTGCTGGCGGGCACGTTGTCGTTCAGAGGCTGCGATCACGCGTTGCCGCACCACAGCGGAAAGCTCGCCATCCGGTGCGCCGCGCAGTGATTCAGTGGGCACTGATGGCACGACAATTTGCAGATCAATGCGATCCAGCAACGGCCCAGAGATTTTGCCCCGATAGCGCGCAATTTGATCCGGTGTGCAGCGACAAGGCTTCGCTGCAATATTACTGCCCAAGTAGCCATCGGGACACGGATTCATGGCGGCCACCAACTGAAAATGACTAGGGTAGGACACTTGCCGCGCAGCGCGTGAAATATGAATCACTCGGCTCTCAAGCGGCTCGCGCAACACCTCCAACACGCGCCGGTCAAACTCGGGCAATTCGTCGAGGAACAACACGCCGTGGTGCGCGAGAGAAATCTCACCCGGCCGAGGGTCACTACCGCCGCCGACCAGCGCAACCGCGCTCGCCGTGTGATGCGGCGAGCGCACTTGCCGCTGGCCAAATTGCGCCACTTTAAACTTGCCCACCAGCGACAATATCGCAGCGCTCTCGGTCGCCTCGGTTTCTGTCATCGGCGGCAAGATCCCCGGCAGGCGCTGCGCAAGCATGCTTTTTCCGGTTCCCGGTGGCCCCATTAAAAGTAGGCTGTGCCTACCCGCCGCCGCGATTTCCAGTGCCCGCTTGGCTTGCGCCTGACCTTTAACCTCGACCAAATCAAGGTATGCCTCGATCTCGATTCGCGCCTCGTCCACCGGCGTTTCTAGCTCGTGTTTGCCAGCGATAAATGCGGCGACTTCAAGCAGTGTGCTTGCGCCCAGCACGTTGCAACTTTTGATGCGTGACGCCTCAACCGCTGACGATTTCGGCAATATCAGGGTGTTACCTGATTTCGCCGCTGCCATCGCCATGGCCAGTGCGCCGCGAACTGTGCGCAGGTCGCCATTGAGCCCTAGCTCGCCAGCAAATTCGAGCCCCTTCAATCGCTCCGCTGGAAGCTGTCCGCTTGCCACCAAAATGCCAATCGCGATCGGCAAATCAAAACGCCCGGATTCCTTCGGGAACTCAGCCGGCGCAAGGTTCACCGTGAGTTTTCGCGCCGGAAATTCAAACCCGCCGGTTTGAATGGCGGCACGCACCCGATCACGGCTTTCGCGCACTTCGACGTCGGGCAGGCCGACCAAATTGAACGCAGGTAGACCGTTGGCGAGATGCACCTCCACGGTGACGAGTTCGGCGTGCAAGCCGGCAAGGGCCCGGCTGTAGGTGATGGCAAGCGACACGATAGGGGAGTTGAGATTGGCAGCAGTTAACTGATTTAATATACAGCAATAATCTGCCTATTTGCCCTGACAGCAGAATTAGCAGAATTATCCCCAGTCAACTGTGCGCTGCGCTGGGCGTTAAGCTGTTTCGGCAACACCGCTTTATAGAAGAAACGGCATGAATATTCGAATCCATCTTTGGCGGGGCCTGTTGGCCGCCGTACTTGCCAGCGCTGCCACGCTTACCGTTTGGGCCGATGCGCCCGGCCGTGTAGCTCGCTTGTCAAGCTTTGTAGGCAACGTACAGCTCGCCAACGAGCGCGAAGACTGGCGGCCCATTCCGCGCAACTATGCAGTCACCGCGGGCGACAATTTGTGGGTGAGCGAAGGCGGGCGCGCAGAGCTAGACGTTGGGCCGGTGCAACTGTGGCTCGCGGGCGGCAGCAACGTCGTGGTCGAGCGCTTGGATGATCAAAGCCTGATCGCAAGATTGTCGCAAGGATCAATGGCGGTTCGCATTCGTACTTGGGAGCAGCAAGACGCGATGCGGGTGTTAACCGCCGACGGCGAAGTCGCATTTTTGCAGCCCGGCTTTTATGTGCTGAATGCGGCCTCGCAGTATGCGCCCACGTCGCTCAACGTTCGCATTGGTCAAGCCGAGGTGCTGACCATTGGCCCAGGCCAAATCGTTAATCGCGGTGACAGCGTGGTGCTCGACGGCAGCGGCGTGCGCTTTGATCGCAACGCCAATTACGCCAACAATTCGAACGGCGGTTTTGAAGTGTGGGCCGTTTGGCGTGACCGTCGCAACGACCGCTGGGAGTCACGCAATGCGGGCCAATTAAGCCCGTGGATGGTGGGGGCGCGCGACTTGGACGAATACGGCAATTGGGACAACGACTATGAGTACGGTCGCATTTGGTATCCGACCGCGGTGGCGGCGGACTGGGCGCCCTATCGCAATGGCCGCTGGAGTTGGGTGCAGCCGTGGGGCTGGACGTGGGTGGATGACGCGGCCTGGGGCTTTGCGCCGTTCCACTACGGTCGCTGGGTCCGCGTCGGGCCGCGCTGGGCATGGAGCCCAGGCAGCAGTGTCGGGCGGCCCGTTTATGCGCCGGCATTAGTAACGTTTTTCGGCGGCAACGGCTGGAGTTTTGGTGCTAGCGTGGGCCCATCTTATTCATGGTTGCCGCTGGGCTGGAATGAACCGTACGTGCCTTGGTACACCTATTCACCCACCTACTGGCGGCAGGTAAATCGGCCGTACGTGCGCAACATTGCCGAGGAGCCGTGGCGTCCGCGTAACTACCTGCACGCCACCGTGCCCGGTGCAATCACGGCGGTGGCGGGCGCGGCGTTTATTGGTGGGCGACCAGTCGCGCAAAATCTGCTGCGCAATATTTCTGAACGAGACATTCGCAGCGCGCCGCCAGCGCGCATGGGTGAAGTATTGCCGCAATTTCAGTCGGGGCGCGGCAACACTAACGCCAATGTGAACGTGAACGGTTCACGGCCTGTGGACCCCAATCCAGTCGTAGGCCGCCCTCAGACGGTACCGGTGCGTGAACGGTCGATGCCTCCGGGTGTGGTGCAACCCGCTGCGCCTCCGGTCAACGCGGCACCGTTCGCGTTCGCGCCCAACACCAACGTCACGCAACCGCGTGTCTGGCAAGACCCAAACCCGATTGTGAATCGGCAGCAGCTCGCGCCGGCTCGTCCGACTGAAGCGACGCAGCCACGGCAACTGCCGCCATTCGGGTCAGAAAATCCCGGCCTGCGCGCACCCGCGACGCCTATGCCGAAAGACCTTCGCGAGCGTGCGATACAGCGTGGCGAAGTGTTGCAGCCCAGCGTCGCGCCCGCTCCGTATACGCCACCGGCAGCGCCGCGACTGGCTGAGCAACGCAGCATTCCCATCGCGCCGACCTCGGCTCCGCCGCGAGCCGTCGAGCCACGGCCTGCTGCGCCTGTTCAGGCGGCACAGCCCGCGCCCGTGGTTGATCGCGGACGTGAACAACCTCGCGCAATGCCAGCGACGGAGGCCCCGCGCAGCCCTCGCGAAAAAGACCGTGCGCTGACACCGCCACGCGAACAACCGTAGTTTTTTTACGCTTAGCGCAGGCGAACGGTGAGCAGCGGGTCAAGCTGACCCATGCACGAAAGCATGTCATTGGAGCTTTGCGACAGCCCCGGCGTGAAGGTCGCGTTGGGGTCGTATTTCGCCTGCGCCACCAGCGCACTCGCGCCGCCCGTATTAAGCGACCAAATCGCCCGCCACCGCGCTGCATCAAACAGCGGCGCGCGCGCCAGCAGTTGCGTTTGGTCGTACAGCGTCTTTAGGGCAGGATCAATTAGCTGATTCTGGCCCGCGCTCACCGTCTGCAAATAACCCGCCGGAAACGCCCGCTCATAATGACCCGGATACGCGGGTTTTTTCGACGGTAATCGCGACAAAAAACCATCGGTGATGGCTAGCGGATCAACGATAAAAACACCGGGCCCAGCTTCAAACCCATACAGTCCAACCGCGCATTTAGCGACCACCGCGTGCTTTTCGGCCTTAGCTTTCAGGCCCGCCTCAGCCCACGGCATGTTGCGAAAATCCACCATACGCTGCGGGGATAGCCAGCCCGTGATCGGATACATCCACGCATGCTGGCTCATTTTGCGAACCTCCGCATGCGGGTGCACATTAAGCACCATCCAGCCGCGCTGCAAACCGAGCGCCAAAGTCAGCACAATCCACAGCGGCGCGTTCCACCACCAGCGCAAACGCACATTCATGGCGAGCATGGCCACCGCCATCACAAACGGCGTGCAAAACAGCCGCCCGGCCATGTAATCACCACCTGCGGTTCCGAGGTAGCCTAGGTACAAAACAAGCCCCAACGCGAGCGAGCGCATTTGCCACTTGCCGTGCCACATCGCGCGCAACGCGGCCGCAACGATCACCAACGCGGTCACTGCGTCGTACTTTATGAGGTCGGCAAAATACGCCTCTGACGCCGCGAAAGATTCGCCGAGCGACAAGCCGTTATTGAGTTTGGCGTACGCGCTGTTGGGCCACAGCGAACCATAATAAATGAGCGAAAACGCGCTCCAAGTGACAAGTGGCAACGCGCCAGCCGCAAGCACAGCCCAGCGCGCACGGCCCTGAGTTTTGGCGAACAACACCAGCATGGCGGGCGCCGCCAGCAACGCAAAATCATGCCGCGTGATTACGAGCAACCCACCACACAGTGCCGCAACCCACACCCGACGCCCCAGCTCTGGCGGATACACACGCCACGCCACCAACATCGCAGCCACCAACGCGTTGGCCAACGCGTTTTCCAGCGCAGCGCTGGAATACTCGACAAATGCCTCAGAAAACAGCAGCGCAAGCACCGCCCAAATCGCCGTCCACACACCCTGCGAATGCCGCACGACGAGCGCCGCGCAGGTCAGCGTAAGCAATAACGACAGCAGCAGCGCTGTCTGAAAAATATCGCCCGTCACCCCGCTCGCCGTAAGCAGCAGCAACGCCCACAGCGGATGCGTGTACGGCTGCACGCGCTCGCCGATATTCCAAACCAGGCCGTAGCCGTGAAGCGCGTTATCAACCACCCGAAACGTGATGAACGCATCCTCGGTCACCGCCGCAGTCCGCACAAACGCCCAGCCGACTAGGGCGCATAGCAGCGCCAGCCAGAACGCTGAAACGCGTGGTTGGAACGGGTTGACGTGAAACAGCGTGCGCATGGCAGCTATTATCAACGCATGCTAAACGCCATCTTCAAACTACCGCGTACCGTCTGGTTTTTGGGTGCGGTGAGCTTTTTAAACGACGCCGCATCGGATGCGATTTATCCGCTGCTGCCGCTGTTTTTCGCGGCGACCTTTGCCGTGGGTGCGCAGGCGCTAGGCGTCATCGAGGGTGCCGCCAACGCCACCGCTGCGCTGATGAAGCTGGTGTCGGGTTACTTTTATGATCGCACGCAGCGGGCAAAGAGCTGGCTGGTGCTTGGCTACATCCTGCCCGCACTCGCGCGGCCACTGATCGCGTTCGCCAGCAGCACCCCCGTAGTGCTCCTGCTGCGTATGGGCGACCGCGTCGGCAAGGGCCTGCGTTCAAGCCCGCGAGACGCGTTGCTGGCCGCCAGCGTCGAGCCCCATCGGCGCGGTCTCGCGTTCGGCTTTCATCGCAGCATGGATCACGCCGGCGCGGTCGCCGGGCCGCTCGCGGCGGCGGCGCTGCTGGCAGCAGGTTGGAGTGTGCGCGAGGTGATCTTAATGACCATCGTGCCGGGCGTGCTGTGCGTGCTGCTCGTCGCCCTGCTGCACGAGCCGCCGGGCGTGAACATTGGCAACAGCAAAATCGATTGGCAATGGAAAAGTTTGCCCGCGCCGCTTAAGCGCTATCTCGTTGCGCTCGCGGTGTTTACGCTGTCGCAAGCGAGCAATATGTTTCTGTTGCTGCGCGCCAAAGAAACCGGTTTTACCGATGCGCAAATTCCACTGCTGTGGGCTGGATTTTCAGCACTGGCGATGCTGCTATCGACGCCGCTTTCGGCATGGTCAGATCGCATCAATCGCGCACGAATGTTGTGCGTCGCCTGGGTGATTTATGCCGTGTTGTTCGCCGCGTTCGGCCTGTTGCCACAAACGCTGGCGACCACGATTGCGCTGTTCGTCGGCTACGCCGTTTTCATTGCCGCCACCGAGGGCGCGGAAAAGGCGATGATCGCCGAGCTGGCGCCCAGAGCGCAACTGGGTACCGCCTTCGGCTGGTTTCACCTCGTGAGCGGCCTCATGCTGCTGCCCGCGTCGGCCCTGTTTGGATGGCTGTGGACGCGCGTTAATCCGACCGCCGCGTTTGTAGTCAGCGCATCGATGTCGTTGCTCGCGGCGGGACTGTTGTGGCGTACGCTGATTGCCGACGCGCGCCGTTCGGCTTCCCCGCAATGACACACCCGACGCGCACGGCTCAACTGAGCGACGCGCCGTAAATCAAAAAGTATTCCGTTTAAACTGTTGTGACTCTGAATATTTCACGAAAGCACCCATGGCCGGGCCAAGCATCTCACCCCTTAAAGCGCTTCTCGCATTGATCGCTCTCAGCGTGTCGCTTGCGTCGGACGCGGTGACGCTGTTCGACATCGCCCCCGACGCCCTGCTCAGGCAATCCGCCGAGATTCAGCAGAAGCTCAATCTGTCTGCCAATCAGCGCATGCTCTGGATGCAGGTGGAAGGGAAGGCAGGCACCATTCTGCTTGACCGACAAAGTCGACGCGAACAGTTGCTGGTCGAGGTGGGCTCGCGTTTGACCGCGCCTGTCGAATTGCGCGATTTATCTAAGAAAATCGCGGCTGAAGAGGACCTGTCGCTGCAAGAGTCGCGGCGAATCCGCGAGCTTTGGCTGGACATTGACGATGCGCTTGACGATAGCCAACGGCGCATTTTTCATCTCGCAATGCTGGACCAGATGAACAAAATCGATCCGGCTGCGGACGCAGCGCGCACTGCGGCCAAGCCGGCTAATAGCCGAGATCAAGCGCAGGGCACTCGCCGCACCAGTAGGAACCTTAACGGCAGCATGCCGAGGTTTTAAGCATCCAGGTTGCTAGCCAGTCGGCAAATAAGCCGCCGACCGAGATGACTACGGCTTGTGCCAAACGCCGGCGCCGCGGTTCTCGCGCAGCTACGGCGCCAAAGCCGCAAACCGAATCAGCCCATCATCGCCGACGTCACGCGTTAATCGCCCGATGCGCCAGCCGTGGTTGACGTGGGCGACCGCCTCGACGATGGCGAAGAACAGCTGATGGTTATCGAGCTTGCGGCGAAACAACGTGGGGATGAGTTCGGCTGCCGTTTTCGGGCCGTCGGCCACCGCGCCGTACAGGTCATTCATGCGATCTTCGTGATGCGTTTCCAGCGCTTCCACGCGTGCTGCGATACCGCGAAACGGTAGGCCATGTGACGGCAGCACCAGCGTGTCGGGTTCGCAATATTTGTAAGCTTGCAACGAGTTGACGTAGTCGCTCACCGGGTCGGCCAGTGGAGTGACCGGCCACACGCTGATGTTGGTGGAAATTTTAGGCAACAGCATGTCGCCGGAGATCAATACTTTGATCTCTTCGCAGTAAAAACTTAGGTGCTCGGTGGTGTGGCCGTAGCCACCGATCACGCTCCAAAATTTACCGCCGATTTCGACTGTATCGCCGGGCGACAGGCGCTGGCAGGACGGTGGCCGTGTTGGCACGCCGCCGCTGTAAGTGTTGCCGCGATTGGCGGTGACATCCACCTGTTCTTGGGTCAGTCCGTGGGCGCGGAAAAAATTCGCCAGCGTGGTCCGTTGATAGGCGCCGCTGCCTTCGGCCACGCTGTGCGCAGCGAGCAATTCCATCAGGCTCATCTCGACCACCAGCGGGCCTTCGCGCGTGGCAAACCGCTCGGCGAGCCACTGCGCATTGCCCAAGTGATCGGGGTGGTAGTGCGTACAGATAATGCGCGTGATCGGCTTGCCGCCCATCGTTTCAACGAAGTGCTTTTCCCACAGTGCACGCGTCGCCTCGACCCCAAATCCGGTGTCAACCACGGCCCAGCCGCCCTCCTCTTCAATCAACCACAAATTGATGTGATCGAGCGCAAACGGCAGTGGCATACGAATCCACTTGATACCGGGGGCGAGGTCAATAAATTCGCCCGGAGCGGGTGGGGCGGCGTGCGGAAAGTCGAGGGGGGCAAGTGCGGCAGTCATGGGACGAATACTAGCGGAACGGCTGATGGGTGAAGTACGCCGCAACCATTTCGCGGTTGGCCAAGTCCCTTCACCGTCTGCCAATCCCGTTGACCCGGTCATCAAGCCCTTCGACCCGTTCGCCCTGAGCGCAGCGAAGGGTTTGATACCTCAATCATCAGACCCTTCGCTACGCTCAGGGCAAACGGTGAGTTTGGTTTGACGGTCGCCGCAATCATTTCGCGGTTGGCCAAGTCCCTTCACCGATTGCCAAGCCCTTCGACCCGCTTGACAAGCCCCTTGACCCGTTCGCCCTGAGCGCAGCGAAGGGTTTGACTCCCCAGTCATCCGACCCATCGCTACGCTTTGGGCGAACGGTGAGTTTGGTTTGACGTACGCGGCAACCATTTAGCAATTTGCCACGTCCCTTGACCGCTTGCCAAGCCCCCCCCAACCCGTTCGCCCTGAGCGCAGCGAAGGGTTTGATTCCTCCATCATCGGACCCTTCGCTTCGCTCAGGGCGAACGGTACGTTTGGCCTCGCCCGCTGATAATGTGGCCACTACAAAAATCAGGAGGTCACATGAATTCACGTTTCGACACCCGCCGCCAACTGCTAGCCAGTGCGGCCGCCCTGCCCGTCATTGCGACACTGGGCGGGCTCACGCGCTCAGCGCAGGCACAAGTCCCGCAACAATCAAAAATCATCCTCGGCTTCGCCCCCGGCGGAGGGGCAGATTTGATCGCCCGTATTCTGGCTGACAAGATGCGTGAGGGCCTGCCTGCGGGCACGCAGATCGTAGTCGAAAACAAGGCTGGCGCCGGCGGCAAGATTGCAGTTGAAGCGTTGCGCGCGTCGGCGGCCGATGGCGGGACAATGTTGCTGGCTCCGTTGGTCACGCCGGTGCTGTCGCAAATCATCTTTAAAAATCCTGGCTACAACCCGGCCACCGACATGATGCCCATTGGCATGGTCGGTCACTTTCAGTTCGCCCTCGCGGTGCCGCAGAGCCACCCGGCCAAAAACATGGCGGATTTCGTGATTTGGCTGAAGGCGAACAAGGAAAAAGCCAACTTCGGCAGCCCCAGCCCCGGCAGCTTGCCGCACTTTTTTGGCATCATGCTCGGCCGAGCGGTTGGCGTGGACATGGTGCATGTGGCCTACAAAGGCGGCGCGCCGATGTTGAACGACCTGATGGGCGGCCAGATCGCCTGCGGCATGGACACGCACATCGAGCTAATTCCACTGCATCAGGGCGGAAAAATTCGCATCCTGGCGTCGTTTGCGGACAAGCGCAGCGCACTGATTCCCGACGTGCCGACCATGGCAGAACTTGGCTTCAAAGACGCCACCGGCAGCGGCTGGTACAGCCTGTGGGCGCCCGCAAAAACGCCTGTGGCGACGATTGCTGCACTTAACAAAGCGCTCAACATCGCGCTCGAAAATGCCGACGTAAAAGAGAAATTAGCCCGCACCGGCACCGAGCCCGCGACGAGCACGCCGGAGGGATTGGAGAAGTTTCGTTTGGCCGAAATTGAGAAATGGCGCCCGGTGATTGTGGCATCCGGGTTTAAGGCGGATTGAGGTTTTGTCCCCTCTCCCGCAAGCGGGAGAGGGTTAGGGTGAGGGCGGCTCGTTGAATAAGGTGGATTGCCTGCCACCGTTCGCCCTGAGCCTGTCGAAGGGTCTGACGGAATAAAGATTGATCTTTGCCGGCCTTACGTTCCACTGCCACGCAGGGCAAGTCACTTTTTGCAATCGCGCAAAAGTAGCCAAAAGCGCTTGTCTTACCACCCGCTTTTTCCCGCGGCGCTCGCATGTAGGACCGGCCATTGCTCTGCTCATCGGTGCGGACCGGAGGGGTGGCCCATGCTGACGATCTATCGCCTCGCGATCTTGCTACCCGTCCAATTGTCGAAACTCAACGTTTGCGTTCAACCGGAGCGAAAAGCGGTCGCCTGGAACAAAGGAGCATTCTGCGTTATTGAGCAGGGACTGCTGAAGAATGATGATCCACAATCATCCACCGACCATTGCGGTTGGCAAACACAAAGGTGAACCTTGCCGGGCGCAGGATAGGCTTATCGTCACGGACCTCAGAAAACGTGTAGGCGCCCGAGTTCACCGCAGTTTCGCCAAAAATTCGAATCCGCTGATCGTTCACGACGACTTTATAAGTTGTCGGTGCCGTCTTGAGTCCGTTGAAGTACTCGCGGACCGCAGCAGGGTTATCTCGAATTGTTGCCGAGCGCGTGCCCCATAAAACCGCCGTTGGATCGTAGAGAGATACGACCCGGTCGGTGTCCCTGGCATTCATCGCTTCGATCCACACGTCTGTCGCGGCCGCCACGTCGGATTGCGGACTAGCAAAGCCGTCAGAGCAAAGTGTGAGAAAGAGGACGGCCGCAGCTGACCTAAACGAGTGATACATATCAACGCTCCTTTCCGTGAGAATAGTTCGGCCGCGCGGGACGGCTCGTTACGCAATTTGTATGTGTCAGGTAGCTCCAAACACTATTTGCGAGCTGGTCACGCGATTCGGTGATTTGCTCACCACGTCATATTTATACGCCGCTAACTCCGACATAGCAACGCGAGCGACATGATCTGTTAGGTCGCATAAGCGTTCTCGCAGTCCGCAGGACAAAGCGATTAAACGTCAATTCGAGTCGTGTCCTTATCCCGCGCCGTGGAGTCGGCCAACGGCCGGTCGTCAATGCGGCCGCCAGCACACACTTTGCGCAGCGTCAGCCGGGTGGGCACCACGTGCCCACCAAAAGGTGGCAAACGGACCCATCCTTTGACGCGCAGTGATGGTTTACACGGGATGCAGGGGCAAGCGTTTTTTACTTGTGGCGCTATGATGACCCGATCAAGCTTCAGTCCGTCAAACCCTTCGACAGGCTCAGGGCGAACGGGGGTTTGCTAGCCGCCTCGTTCCGCCAGCACCCTCACCCTAGCCCTCTCCCGCCTGCGGGAGAGGGGACAAAGCCACTCGGGAGAGGGGACAGAACCGCGACGGAGACGGGCCAATTTTGTGGCGCGCGGGCACTGCGTTAAGCTCCGCCACCATGACCTCTCGCCCCAATTTCATCTTCATCCTCGCCGACGATCTCGGCTCTGCCGACCTTGGTTGCTACGGCGGGGCGGGTGCGCCTTATGACGTGTCGCCCCACATCGACGCCATGGCGCGTGACGGCCTGCGCTTCACCCATGCGCTGGCCAATTCGCCCGTGTGTTCACCCACCCGTTTTGCGCTGCTGACGGGTCGCTATCAGTATCGTTTTCGTGGCGCGGCGGAGGAACCGTTGGGCAGCACGGAGCGCGGTAGCAGCGTGCTGGGTTTGCCGCCTGAAATTCCGACGCTGGCTGGCCGCTTGCGTGATGTGGGTTACCGCACGGCCCTCACCGGTAAGTGGCACTTGGGTTACGCGCCTACGTTTGGCCCACGCAAAAGCGGCTACGACTATTTCTACGGCGCGACGTCCGGTGCCATCGACTATTTCACGCACAAGGATACGCGCGGCGTGCATGATTTGTGGGAGAACGAAACCGAGGTGCATGAAGACGGCTATTTCACCGATCTCGTGACCGACCGCGCGGTGAACTGGATTTCTAAGCAGTCCTCTCAACAGCCGTTTCTGCTGTCGGTGCATTACACCGCGCCGCACTGGCCGTGGGAGACCCGCGATGACCGTGCCGAGGCTGCGCGCATCACGCCGCGCATCAGTCACAACGACGGCGGCTCGATGGCCACTTACTGGCGCATGATTCATCACATGGATGAGGGCATCGGACGCATTCTCGCCGCACTCGCCGCGAAGGGTCTTGACGACAACACGTTGGTGGTTTTCACCAGTGACAACGGCGGCGAGCGCTTCTCGAAAAACTGGCCGTTTGTTGGCGGCAAGATGGACTTGTTAGAAGGCGGTTTGCGAGTGCCGCTGGTGGCGCGTTGGCCGGCACGCATCAAGGCGGGCGGCGTGTCGGCGACACCCAACCTGACCATGGACTGGACGGCAACCATGCTCCGCGCGGCGGGCAGCGTTGACGCGCCGGATGCGCCGCTTGACGGCGTTGATCTCGCGCCGATTCTGGCTGACCCCACTTTGAATCCACCGCGAAAACTGTACTGGCGGATGAACCACCGCAAACAGCGCGCGCTGCGTGATGGGCGTTGGAAATACCTGATGGTGGATGGGCACGAATATCTGTTTGACGTGGAAACCGACGCGCGCGAAAAAGCCAATATGGCCAAGCGCGAACCTGAGCGGCTGGTCGCCATGCGTGCCGACTGGGAAGCGTGGGCGGCCGCTATGCCGGGCATTCCCGACGACGCCAAAGTGCATCTGGTTTACAGCGAAGCGGACATTCCGCGCCCGACGGGTTGATTACCGAACGGATTGCTGAGCTTTCTCCCTCTCCCTGGGGGAGAGGGCGGGGGAGAGGGTGCCGGCAATGCAAGTTTGCTGCGGGTGGGAAGTCCCTCACCCCAACCCTCTCCCCCGGGGAGAGGGAGAAAGCGGCATGGGCAAAGTTTAACGGCACAGTGCGCGGCTAGGCTTCCTCTCCCTGGGGGAGAGGTCGGGGGAGAGGGTGCCGGCAATGCAAGTTTGCTGCGGGCGGGAAGTCCCTCACCCCAACCCACTCCCCCGGGGAGA
>JACMNN010000151.1 GCA_014378555.1 Burkholderiales bacterium
AGCGTGCGCAGCAATGCGCGCACGTCAGGCGGCACCAGCAGATCCTCGCTCAAATCTAGCGGCGCACCCTCTCCGGGCAGGTTGGAAAGCGTGCCGTTTGCTGCGGCGTCTGCAGCACGGCGTTCGGCGATGATGTCGGCCCAGTTCATTGACGCCCTTTCAACGATGGTGTTTACAAGCTTTGCTGCTATCTTAGGCAGATGAAGCTTTTCGTCAAATTGGCGGCCATGGTGGTGGTCGCTGCAGCCCTTGTGGGTGCAATTGGTTGCGCCGCGCTGCTCGCTCAAAACAGCAATCCGCATTTCAACCCGGCCAAGGCGCATCACACGCCTAACGGCTTTAAAAATAATTATCCGCACCCGACCAACCAGAGCTTTTGGAAATGGCAGTGGCAGCGGCTTCGCGATGGTACGGTTCAGCCACCGCCCGGCGGCTGGGCGAGTGTGTTGCCGAGCGTGAAGCCGGATGTGGCGTTTCTAAAAGCAAACCGCAGCGAGCGCACGATGACTTGGATTGGTCATGCGTCTGTGCTGCTGCAAACGGGTGGCGTGAACATCATGATGGATCCCATTTTTTCGGATCGTGCGTCGCCGGTGCAGTTTGCCGGGCCGCAGCGGCAAGTGCCGCTGATGATGACAATCGACGAGCTGCCTGCGATTGATGTGGTGTTCATTTCGCACAATCATTACGACCATCTCGATGCCGACACGATTCGTACGTTTTCGCAGCGCTTTCCGCAGGCGATCTACGTGGTGCCGCTTGGCTTCAAACCGTGGTTAGCCGATCACGGCGTGACCAATGTGCGCGAACTGGACTGGTGGGACAGCGTGAAGCTCGGCGCGTTGAATTACACGCTGGTGCCCGTGCAGCACTGGAGCAAGCGAACGCTGACCGACACCAACCGAATGCTGTGGGGCGGCATTGTGATTGAGGACCCTTCGACGAGCTCAGGGCGAGCGGAGCCGTGGAGATTTCTGCACACTGGCGACACCGGTTATTCGCAGGATTTCAAGGATATTGGTGCCAAGTTTCCGCAAGGCTTTGACTGGGCCGCGATCCCCATCGGCGCCTACGAGCCGCGTTGGTTTATGAAGGCGCAACACGTCAACCCGGACGAGGCGGTGCAGATCATGAAGGACGTGGGGGCGCGGCAGGTGCTTGGCATTCATTGGGGCACGTTCGTGTTGACCGATGAGGCGCTGGATCTGCCGCCCAAAGATCTCGCGGCGGCACTTTTGAGCCACGGCGTCGGTCCGTCAAAATTTCACGTATTTAAGAATGGCGAAATGCGCCGTTTGTAGCCAACAGCTTTTTTAGCGGCACCCATTTCAATAAGCGATTGCAGCGCAAAGATTTAATCCTCGACTCATAGCGTTTTATGCAGCTATGCCCTGCTGTGTATGGCTTTCGTTCAAAAGCTGTTAGCCAAGTCCGAACGGGAATGCACGCATTTTCCGCCCGCGTAAGTCGCCGCAATTGCGCGATCATCGCCGAGCGTCATCAGCGCAAAAAATACGTCCATCGGATCATCACGCAGGCTGGTTCGCCGCGCCAAAAGTGGCGTTGCAGCAGGATCAAGCAGCGCGAAATCGGCTTCTTTTCCCGGCGTAATCGAACCCAGTTGGTGGTCAAGCGAGAGCGCTTTTGCGCCACCGAGCGTCGCCAGATAGAGCGCGTAAGCAGGCGACAGCGACGTGCCAAGTAACTGCTGCACTTTGTAGGCCTCACCGAGCGTGCGCAGCATCGAATAACTGGTGCCACCGCCGACGTCAGTGCCGACGCTCACCACATTGCCCGCCGCGAGCGCAAGTTTTAAGTCGTAAAGCCCGCTGCCAATAAACAAATTCGACGTCGGGCAAAACGCAGCCGTTGCGCCCGCGGCCGTCATGCGCGCGCGATCGGTGTGGTCGAGATAAATGCAGTGCGCATAAATGGATTTGTCGCGTAACAAGCCGTAGTGGTCGTACACATCAAGATAGCTGCGATGCGTGGGAAACAGCTCCGCGACCCACGCCACCTCCGCTTCGCTCTCCGCGACGTGCGACTGAATGTAGGTCGATGGATGCTCACGCGACAGCGCACGCATCCTGTCCATCTGCGCAAGCGACGAGGTGGGCGCAAATCGTGGCGTGATCGCGTACAGCGAGCGCGCATGGCCGTGCCAGCGCTCGATCAATGCTTTGCTATCCGCGTAGCCCGTTTCTGCCGTGTCACGCAAGCCGTCCGGTGCGTTCTGATCCATCAAACATTTGCCTGCGATCATGCGCAGTCCGCGCGCTTCGGATTCGCTAAAAAACGCATCGACCGACTGCGGATGAACGGTGCAAAAAACCGACGCCGTGGTGGTGCCATTTTCAAGCAAACGATCTAGAAAAAAGGTCGCCATTGCATCGGCATGTGCGCGATCCGCAAATTTGATTTCGGCAGGAAATGTGTAGCGATTTAACCAGTCGAGCAGTTGCGTGCCATAGCTCGCAATCACATCCATCTGCGGGAAGTGCACGTGCGTATCGATGAACCCCGGCAGCAAAATCTTGCCGCGATGATCGGCGATTAGAACGTCTGCTCCAAGTGTTGAAAGTAACGCGTCAGCGGGGCCAACGCGCTCAACCAGTCCGTCACGGATTATCGTGATTGCATCAGGAAAATATTCGATGGCGGATACGTCCCCCGCGAGTCCTGGGTCGCGTAGGCAGTGCAGCAGTGAGGAACGGATGGCGGTAGCAGTCATGCCTCGATGATATTCGTGAACGGTTGTGGACTGCGTGGCGGCGCAGCGTGACGGCGTCGCGTCGGTGAAAAAACGGATCATTCTTATGCGGCGTCAGCCGTGCGTAGTCGTGCGGCGCACGGCACGCTTCTTGATGCATTTAGACTCCGTCTTCCCCAAAACTGCGAGCCTACTTATTAAAGCCCCACTGTCGCCAAAGCTGCACCGTTTTCGCGCCCGAATTACCGCACTGATGCTGCGCAAGCTTCGGCAGAAAACCGCAGCACCGGTGCCGCCTGCTGCGTTGACACCTCGTGAGCTAATCGATCTCGCCCCGACGCCTGCACCTGTCGCACCCACGTCAATTGTCGAAGCCAAACTGCCATCGGTTGAGCGCACTGCCGCGCGCACGTTTGAAGGCAGTGCGCGCAGCAGTGATGGTGCCACGTCACCTTGGTTGCTGTTGCCACGCGAGCGCGCCTATCGTCTCTATGTGCCGCCACGGCTAAAAGAGAGCGCACCGCTGCCGCTGGTGGTGATGATTCACGGCTGTCGGCAAACCGCTGCAGCGTTCGAACGCGGCACCCGCATGAATGCGATTGCCGATCGCGCTGGATTTGCGGTGCTTTACCCCGAGCAGGCCACGTTTGCCAACATTCGCCGCTGCTGGAATTGGTTTGAACCGAACACTGCTGCGGGCAACGGCGAGTGCGCCATCATTCTCGAAATGGTCAAAGCGGCGAACCAGCACATCGAGCTTGACCGCAGTCGCGTGTACGTTGCCGGCATGTCGTCCGGCGGCGCGCTTGCCGCACTGCTCGCTTATCACCATCCTGATGCGTTCGCCGCGGTGGCGGTGCATTCCGGCCTGCCGCCGATGATGCCGCCGTCTGCTGCCGCCGCCATTTCAGCGATGGAAAAAGGGGTGCGAGTCGATCCCGAAGCGCTCGCCGACAGCTACTGGAACACCCACGAAGTGTCGCCGCCACCGCTTCTCATCTTGCATGGCGATGCTGACGAAACGGTGACCGAACGCAATGCGACCGGGCTCATGCAGGTATGGCAAAAACTGCTCGAATCGGCGCCGCTGGCGGTACAACTGGCGCGCGACGAACGCGAATTTACAGACACCAAAGCAGCCCGAGCGTATTCGCAGATCGACCTGCACCGAGAAGGCCGCATAGTCGTTCGCAGCCTGAGAATCCACGGCCTCGCACACGCGTGGAGTGGCGGTGACCACGCGCTGCCATTCAACGACGAAAAAGGCCCAGATGCCGCAGTGGCAATATGGAGGTTTTTTGAGCGGCAACGGCGGTAATTTCGCCTTCTGCGCGGCGGTTACAACGCCCGTCGCATCACCACCATAGCAAACGCATTGCCCGACCCATACGTCACCTCGGTCCGCAATACCTCGTCAAACCCAAGTCGAGCGTAATAAGCAGGAATCACCTCAGCGTGGTTCGGGTCATTGACGCAGTGCAACCACACTGAATCGCCGCCTCGCGTACGCACCAGATCGCACACCAGAGCGACAGCTTGCTCGCCAAGGTCCGCGCCCGGCGAACGCGCGATCAATCACCAGCGTATGCATCCACCAGCGCGGCGTGGTGTTGAGCTCATCGCCGTAATAGCTGATCGTCTCAAACGGCACAAATACGCAACCTGCCAGCACCCCATCAACCTGAATCGCAAACGCTTCACCGGCCGCCTGACGCTTGGCATAGGTGGCGTGGTCGAGGCGCAACAGCCATTGCCGCACGCCCTTGGCCGTCAACCAATCAAAGCAGCGGTTGTAAGCAGCGTGAGCGGCAGACACCTCCGAGACGGTGAGCGGCGAGAGCGTAATTTGCATGAGCGAAAT